>DATIFC010000023.1:0-6075 GCA_035455445.1 Gaiellaceae bacterium
GCTCGCCACCCGGGTCGTCCCGCACGGGCTGCGCGAGCTGGAGATCGAGCTCTTCGTCGACGACGCCGAGCGCGGCCGGCAGCTCGTGGAGCGCCTCGGCCGGATCGTGCCGGTCGGCCCGACGCAGTTCGTGCGCCCGCCGGGGGTGCTGGAGGTCGAGGAGCTGGGCCACGACCTCTACCGCATCACCGCCACGGCCGCGGTCGCCCCCGGCCGGGAGTGGCTCGCCGAGGACCTGCTGCCGAAGCTCGCGCACGAGCGCGGTGGCGGCCTCCTCGTGCACGGACCGGTGGTGACGCCCGTGGACGAGCAGGCGGCGAGCCGCTATGCGCGCGCGGCCTGGCTTGGGCGGGCGCGGCTCCAGCCACGGGAGCCGTTCGGGCCGCTGCGCACGGTCGAGCGCCGGCTGCGGCGCCGCAGCGCGCCTCGCTAGCGCTCGACCGAGAGGACACGGGCGCGCCAGGCGCCGCTCGGCGCGTCGATCTCGACCTCGTCTCCGACCTTCGCGCCCATCAGCGCGAGCCCGAGCGGCGAGTGCGGCGAGACGCCGCCTACGCTGGAGATCTCGACCTCCATCCGGCTGCCCTGCTCGTCCTCGAGCTCGACCTTCGAGCCGACGGCGACGCTACCGTCCGCGCCCGCCTCGTCGCCGACGAGGACCGCCCGCGAGAGCCGGTCGCGCAACACGTGGATCCGCCGCTCGAGCAGGCCCTGCTCGTTCTTGGCGGCGTGGTACTCGAAGTTCTCGGAGAGGTCGCCGAAGCTTCGCGCGTGCTTGATCGCCTCGACCGCGGCCGCGCGCCGCGGCCCCTCGAGCTCGGACAGCTCCGCCTCGAGCTGCGCCTTCTGCTCCTGCGTCAGGTGCTCCGCCTTCTCGTCGGGCATCGCGGGAGGGTAGCGACCGGTTGCTAGGGTGTGGGCACGGGCGGCAATCCGGCCGCCCGGTGAGATGAGCTTCTCGTTCCTCCTTCGGGCGTTTCGAGGTCGGCAAGTCTCGAGCCCGCAAAGGAGTCGAACCGAATGCCACAGCAGTCCTTCCGCCGTCTCGGCGTGTCCGCGCCCGTCGTGGACGCGCTCGCCGCGCGCGGCATCACCCGTCCCTTCGAGATCCAGGAGCGCGCGCTGCCGGATGCGCTGCGCGGCCTGGACGTGCTCGTCCGCTCGCCCACCGGATCCGGCAAGACGCTGGCGTTCGCGCTGCCGATCGTCGAGCGCACGGAGCCGGCAGACGGCCGCCCGTCCGCGCTCGTGCTCGTGCCCACGCGCGAGCTCGCGGCACAGGTGACGGACGAGCTCGAGCCGCTCGCGCTGGCGCGCGGCCTGGCGGTCGCCCCCGCGTACGGCGGCGTGCCGCTTCGCTCGCAGGCGAACCGCATCAAGAGCGCGCACGTGCTGGTCGCGACACCCGGGCGCCTCGAGGATCTCGCGCAGCGCAGGCTCGTCGACCTCTCGCGCGTGCGCACCTTCGTGCTGGACGAGGCCGACCGCATGCTCGACATGGGGTTCCAGCCGCAGGTCGACAAGCTCGTCCGCCGCCTGCCGCGCAACCGTCAGACGATGTTCTTCTCCGCGACGCTCGACGGCGAGGTCGGCGAGCTCGCGCGCAAGTACACCAACAGCCCCTCGCGCATCGAGGGCGCGTTGCCCGCGTCCCGGCAGCCGGGCGAGATCAAGCACCACTTCGTGTCCGTCACGGCGGACACGAAGGTCGAGACGCTCGTCGAGCACATCCGCGAGTCGGGCTCGACGCTCGTCTTCGTCCGCACCAAGCGCGGCGCCGACCGGCTCGTCGAGAAGCTCGCCCGCCACGGCGTCCCGGCGGCGGCGATGCACGGCGACATGTCGCAGAGCGCCCGCGAGCGCGCGCTCGCGCGGTTCGAGAGCGGCAAGGCCGCGACGCTCGTCGCGACCGACGTCGCCGCCCGCGGGCTCGACCTCGAGGCGGTCACACACGTGATCAACTTCGACCCGCCGGAGGAGGAGAAGGGCTACGTGCACCGCACAGGCCGCACCGGCCGCGCGGGCCGCAGCGGCACCGCGATCACGTTCGTCCTCCCCGAGCAGCAGGCCGAGACGAGCCGCGTCGCGCGTCGGCTCGGCCACGGTGAGCGGTTCGAGGAGGCCGGGATGAAGTCGGCGCCAGCGAGGCTCGTCTACACGAGCCGCCGCGGACGGCGCTCGAAGTGGTAGCCGGCTAGCGCGCCAGCTCGCGGTCGAAGAACCCGGCCACACGACGCTCGTACTCGCGCGGCCGGGCCGAGAGCCCGTTCGTGTGCGAAGTGCTGATCCGCCAGAGCTGCTTCGGCCCCCGCGCGGCGGCGTAGTAGTCGGGGTTGTTGCCCTCGCCTCCGGCGCCTCGCGTGGCGTAGACGAAGAACACGGGCGTCGTGATCCGGCCCGCGAGCGTCTTCAGGCTCGGCGGCGGCAGCCGGTTCGCGAACAGCGCCGTGCCGGTCGTGATCACGGCGGAGACGACGACCTCCGGGATCTTGCGCGCGTGCACCCGGATCGTGTCCTCGCGGACGGAGCGCGAGCCCGCGCCCTCCGAGACGACCGCACTCAGAGCCCTGGTCTCCGCCGCGGTCTGCAAGAGCGCCTCGCCGCCGACCGAGAGCCCGAGGCCCCCGATGCGGCGGGGATCGACGTCGTCGCGCCCGCGGAGGTAGGCCAGCGCGCCGAGCAGGTCGCGGTCGAAGCTCCACCCGAGCGCGTTCGGGTCGCCCTCGCTCGTGCCCTCCCCGCGCCGGTCGAAGACGAGTACCCCGAAGCCGTGGCGGACGAGCATCCGCGCGTGCCGCTGGGTGCCCTTCTTGCCCGGGTAGACGATCACCGTGGCGCCGTTCCTCGGCCGCACGAACCATCCGTCCAGGCGCAGGCCGTCACTCGCGCGGAACGAGACCGGCTCGTACGGCGCTCCCATGTTCCCGTGCGGCGTCTTCACGCGAGCGACGTGGGTGAACCCGTAGGAGAGCGCCAGCGGGAAAACCACGAAGAACGCGGCGAGCGCCCAGGCGACGGCGAGCAGGGCCCGCCGGCCGTAACGGCGGAGGCGCGGGCCGTCGCGCCTCCTCGCGCGCCAGGCCGTCCGCGTCCCGAGGAGCACGAGCACGACGCCGCCCGCCGCCGCGAGGAGGCCGGTGTAGTCGTCACCCGAGAGGCCCTCGGACCGCCCGTAGTACGCGGGCTCGACGCTGCCCATCACGATTCCGAGGAGGCCGAGCGCGATCGCGAGCACGGCCCTCGAGCCCGGGCGCAAACGTGGGTAGGCGACCGCGGCGGCCACGAGGATCGCCGTCGGGACGAGCGCGCCGGCAAGGTGGTCCGCGGCCGACGTGCCGGGCTCCGGCTGGAAGAAGCCGTCGTCGAGGACGTGCAACGCGATGGCGGCGAAGGCGCCCGCGGCGACCTTCGTCTCGGCCTGCGCGGCGCTCACGCGCGCCGAGAGGCGGTTCCGGTCGGAGATCCGGTCGGCGGCCACGCTCACGCCGCAACGCTTCCACCGCGCGGCGCGCGCCTCAATGCGGCGCACAGGTGGAAGGCGGTTCGGGTAACTGGCCGGATCCTTCCTTTCGCGCCGGAACCGCGCTAGGGTCGCGGGGGGCTGTCTGGGTACCAGCGGGGAGGTGGGCGACGCGATGGCGACGGCAGTGCCATCCGAGTTCGTACCCGCCGAGCGGGGGCGCGTGTGGTCGCCTGTGCCGGCAGCCGCGGCGGTCGCGGTCGCCGCAGCCGCCGCCGGGGTCGGCTTCGCCCTCGCCGCCGGCAGCCCGGACCCCGTCCAGGTCTTCCTGCTCGAGTGGGTCGCCGTGCCCTACGTCGCGGCGGGCGTGATCGCCTGGTGGTGCCGCCCGCAGAGCCGGCTCGGGCCGTTGATGGTCGCCGGGGGCCTGGCAAGCGCGTTGTCCGGCTGGCAGCTTGCGGAAGCGTCCGGCCCGTACACGCTCGGCGTCGCCTTCGACATCGTGCCGGCGGCCCTCTTCCTGCACGTTTGCCTGGCCTTTCCGGATGGCCGGCTGCGAACGAGATTCGAGCGCATCCTCGTCGGTGTCGCGTACGCCTCGGCCGTCGGCCTGCAGCTGGTGAAGCTCTTACTCGGCGGCGTCGACCCGGCCAACCTGATCGACGTCTGGCGCCAGCCCGGCGTGGTGGCGACGGTGGAGGACGTGCAGCTGCTCTCGCTGAGCGCCTGCTGCCTCGTCGGCCTCGGCGTGCTCGCCGGGCGGCGGCGGCGCTCCGGCGCGCCGCGGCGCGCCTCGCTCGCGATCGTGATCGACTCGTTCGCGATCGCGCTCGTGATGATCGCCGCGCTCTTCCTGATCGCGACCTTCGGCTGGCCGGGGTTTCACGAGGTGCAGCGCGTCACGCTGTTCGTGGTCGGCCTCTCGCCGCTCGCCTTCCTGCTGGGGCTACTGGACGCGCGGCTCGCCCGCTCGGCCGTCGGGGACCTGATCCTCGAGCTGCACGCCGATCCCGCGCCGGGTGACCTTCGGGACGCGCTCGCGACCGCGCTGCGCGACCCGTCGCTGGCGCTCGCCTACTGGCTGCCGGACTTCCAGACCTACGTCGACGTGCACGGCCGCCCGGTGCGGCTGCCCGACGACGAGCGGCGGGCGGCGACGCTGATCGAGCGCGACGGCGAGCCCGTCGCCGCGCTGGTCCACGACGCGGCGCTCGGAGACGAGCGCCAGCTGCTGGAGGCGGTCGGCGCGGCCGCGGGAATGTCGCTCGAGAACGCGCGGCTGGAGGCGGAGCTCCGGGCTCGGGTCGAGGAGCTCCGAGGCTCGCGGGCGCGCCTGATCGAGGCCGGGCAGAAGGAGCGCCAGCGCCTGGAGCGGAACCTCCACGACGGCGCCCAGCAGCGGCTGATCGCGCTGTCGCTCCGCCTGAGATTGCTCGAGAAGCGCCTCCCCGACGCCCCGGAGGCGAGGCAGGAGCTCGACGCCGCGCGGCGCGAGATCGCCCTCTCGCTCGAGGAGCTGCGGGACGTCGCGCGCGGGATCCATCCGGCCGTGCTGACCGGACACGGCCTCGCGGTAGCCGTCGAGTCCCTGTCGGCGCGCGCGCCGCTGCCGGTACGGCTGACGATGCACTTCGACGGGAGGCTGCCGGAGCCGGTCGAGGTCGCCGCCTACTACGTGGTCTCCGAGAGCCTCGCCAACGTCGCCAAGCACGCGCAGGCGAGCGAGGCGCGGGTGTCGCTCGACCGACAGGACGGCCTTCTGGTCGTCGAGGTCGTCGACGACGGGGTCGGCGGGGCCGACACCGAACGAGGCTCCGGCCTGCGCGGGCTGGCGGACCGCGTCGAGGCGCTCGGCGGGCGGATCCGCGTCTGGACGCCGGTCGGCGGCGGCACCCGCGTCCAGGCGGAGATCCCGTGCGCGTAGCGATCGCCGAGGACAGCGTCCTCCTGCGCGAGGGGATCGCCCGGCTTCTCGACGACGCCGGCATCGACGTCGTCGCCCAGTGCGCCGACGCGGACGACCTCCTACTGAAGGTGCGCAGCTACTCGCCCGACATCGCGATCGTCGACATCCGCCTTCCTCCGACGCACAACGACGAGGGCCTGCAGGCGGCGCTCGAGATCCGCTCCAGGCACCCGGACGTCGCGGTGCTGGTGCTCTCGCAGTACGTCGAGCTCGGGCCGGCCCTGACGCTGCTGGCCGACTCCGCCGAAGGCGTCGGCTACCTGCTCAAGGACCGGATCAGCGACGTCGACGAGTTCGTCGCCGCCCTGCGGCGCGTGGCCGGCGGGGGCTCGGCGCTCGACCCGATCATCGTCTCGACGCTCGTCTCGCGCGAGCGGCCGGACGACCCGCTGGCGCGGCTGACCCCGCGGGAGCGCGAGGTGCTCGAGCTGATGGCGGCAGGCAGCTCGAACCAGGGCATCGCGGACAGCCTCGTGATCACCGTTCGCGCGGTCGAGAAGTACGTCTCCAGCATCTTCACCAAGCTGGGCCTGCCCTCGACCGGCAGCGAGTCGAGGCGCGTGCTGGCGGTGCTCACGTTCCTCCGGGCCTGAGGCGCCGACTCGGCTGCGCCGACCGGCACGCGGGCTTTGCCCGGGTGGCCGAGTCA
>DATIFC010000024.1:0-7540 GCA_035455445.1 Gaiellaceae bacterium
TGCAGGCCGGCCCCGACGCCGTCGTCGAACTTGACCGCGAACTCGATCGCCGCGATCCGCTTGAAGTAGGCCGAGTCGAGCGGCGGCCGCGCGCCCGGCTTCATCTTCGCCGCGACCCCGGCGACGCGCGCGACCGCGTCGATCGGGTGGCCGAGCAGGTCGCAGTAGTGGAGCTTGTACCGGCGGCAGAGCGCGCGCGCGGCGTCGCGCAGCTCGGGGTGCACGAGCGTGTAGACGATCACGGCCGCGCGGCCCTTCGCGCGGTTGAGCGCGAGGTGGAGGTCGTCGACGGTCTCGACGCGCGGGTGGCGGATCTCCTCGAACTCCTGCTCCGGGAACTGCGCCTCGAGCGCGTGCACGAGCCGGACGGCGGTCTCGCCGGTGGAGTCGGAGATGACGTGGAGCTCGACTGGGGGCTTGGTCACGCGCAGGAGCGTAGCCTGGCCCGCTGCCGTCGTTGCACTTTCGACACGGCTGCGTCACTGACAGGTGCGGCTTTCCTCGCTAGGCTCGCGCCGTGGCAGGGGGGCGGGTCGGGACCCGTAGGACCTCGCGCGAGAACAATGAACACGGCGGCGAGGAGCGCGTCAGCGCGGGATCTGGGAGAAGTCGCCGAGCCGGCCGAGCGCGTCGCGGACGTCGAGCAAGAGGCGCAGCCGGTTCGCCCTGACGGCCTCGTCCTCGTCCATCACCAGCACCTCGTCGAAGAAGCGCTCCATCAGCGGCGCCAGCGTGGCACCCGACTCGAGCGCCCGGCGCACGTCGCCGTCCACCTGGATCTGCGCCAGCCCGTCGGCGAGCGCCAGCTCGGCCTCTTCCCTCAGCAGCCCGCGGTCGACCTCGCCGGCCGCCTCGTCCACCGAGCGCCCGGCGAGCCGGTGGGCCCGCTCGTACGCGGTGTAGACGCCGCCGAACGCCGGCGACTCCCGCTCCTCGTACAGCGCCTGCGCGAGCCGCGCCAGGCCGCCGAGGTCGGGCGCCGCCGAGGCCCGCGCCGCCCGGACGAACTCGACCGGCACCTCGAGCAGGCCTTCCAGCCGTTCCTCGACGAACTCCCGCACCTCGCCCGGCAGCAGCGGGCGCGGCACCACCAGTCCGCCCTCGACGGCCAGCCGGTTCAGCCCGATCGCGGCCCGGCGCAGGCCGTACGGGTCTCGCGAGCCCGACGGCCGGTGCCCGAGCGAGAACGACGTCGCGAGCGTGTCGAGCTTGTCCGCGGCGGCGAGCACCTTGCCCGACTCGGTCTGGGGCAACGGCCCGCCCGCCGCGTCCGGCAGGTACTGCTCCTCGATCGCGGCGCTGACCGCCTCCGGGTAGCCGGCGAGCCGCGCGTACTCCGCGCCGATGTAGCCCTCGAGGTCGGGGAACTCGCGCACGAGCTCGGACGCCTGGTCGGCCTTGGCCAGGCGTGCCGCCTCGAGCGTCGCCTCGCCGCCGCCGAGCTCCCCCGCGAGCCGCCGCAGCCGCTCCGTCTTGTCCGCGAACGAGCCCGCGCCCTTGAAGTACGTGATCGCAGCGAGCCGCCCCGCGAGCGCGTCGATCCCGACGTTCACGTCACGGTCGAAGGTGAAGCTCGCGTCGTCGAGACGGCCTTCGAGCACGTTCTCGTTTCCGGCGCGCACGAGCTCCGGATCGCCGCCGTTGGCCACGAAGGCGAACCGGTTGCCGCCGAGCGGGAAGTAGCGCTGGTGGGACTGCATCGCCGTCACGACCACTCGCTCGGGAAGCTGCAGGAAGCGCTCGTCGAACGCTCCCTCGAGAACCTGCACGCTCTCGACGAGATGCACGACCTCCGCGAGCACGCCGCCGGGATCGCTCCAGCCGCCGATCGCGTCGAGACCCGCCACGATCCGGCGCCGCCGCTCGTCGGCGTCCGGCTCGACGCCCGCGGCGCGGAGCCGCTCCTCGTAGGCCTCTGCGTCCGGGATCTCGACCGCGGCGGCGGCAAAGCGGTGCCCGAAGCTCGTCTCGCCGACGACCGTCTCGGGGCCCAGCTTCGCGAGCCTCCAGCGCACGGGCCGCGCAAAGCGAATCCCGCTCTCGTCCCAGCGCATCGACTTCGAGAAGGCGAGGCTGCGCACGATCGCGTCGAGCCACTCCGGGATCACCTCTCGAAGCGGCCGACCGGGCCGCTCGACGCCGAGGAAGCCGTCGCGCTCGAGGAGGCCCTCGACGCCCACGCCGTGCTTCTTCGCGAACCCCGCCGCCGCTTTCTCGCGCAGCGCGACCGGGGGCCCCTTGATCCACTCGTCCGCCGTCCGCTCCGGCAGGTCGGCGAACCTCAGCGCGAGCCGGCGCGGCCCCACGAAGATCCGGTCGGGCGTGGCGCCGACCTCGCGCTCCGCCAGCGCGGGCAGCTGCTCGGCCGCCTCCCGGCACGCCGCCGCCGGCAGCTCCTCGCAGCCGATCTCAAGCAGCAGCGACGGCATCGGCCTCCTGCTCGAGGTAGATGCGCGCGACCTCGCGCGCCAGGTTGCGGACGCGCCCGATGTAGGCGGCGCGCTCGGTCGCCGAGAGCGCACCGCGGGCGTCGAGCAGGTTGAACGTGTGCGAGGCCTTCACGACCTGGTCGTACGCCGGTAGCGGCAGCCGCCGCTCGACGAGGACGCGGCACTCCTCCTCGTGCTCGCCGAACCGCCGGGTCAGGACGTCGACCGGCGCGAGCTCGAAGTTGTACATCGACCACTCTCGCTCGCTCTCGAGGTAGACGTCGCCCCACGTCACGCCGGGCGCCCACTCGAGCTCGAAAGCGCTCCGCTTCCCCTGCAGGAACATCGCCAGCCGCTCGAGCCCGTAGGTGATCTCGGCGGGCACGAGCTCGACGTCGAAGCCGCCGAGCTGCTGGAAGTACGTCCACTGCGTGATCTCCATCCCGTCGCACCAGACCTCCCAGCCGAGCCCCCACGCCCCGAGCGTGGGCTGCTCCCAGTCGTCCTCGACGAGGCGGACGTCGTGCCGCCGGAGATCGATCCCAATCGCCTCCAGCGAGCCGAAGTAGAGGTCGAGCACGTCGGCAGGCGCCGGCTTGATCACGACCTGGTACTGGAAGTAGTGCTGGAAGCGGTACGGGTTCTCGCCGTAGCGGCCGTCGAGCGGACGGATCACCGGCTCGACGTACGCCGTCTTCCAGGGCCGCGGGCCGAGGCTCCTCAGGAAGGTGGCCGGGTTCATCGTCCCGGCCGCGAGCTCGGTGTGGTACGGCTGCATGAGCACGCAGCCGTAATCGGCCCAGTAGGCCTCGAGCGCGCGGATCGTGTCCTGGTAGGTCGGCACGGCCAAGCCGCCCAATCCTAGGGAAGAAGACCGGCGGCGCGACCGTCCTGTTGACGTCCTTTTCCGTGACACGCCTGAGTCCGAGAGCGGGCCCCTGGCCGGGCCCGCTCGTCGTTCGGGCGGCCGCCGCGGCCTGGTGGCGGGCGCTGCGGGCGAGTGCCTCAGGAAGCGAGGGTGCGGAGGCGGAAGCCTCCGTGGTACTCGTACGAGGCGGTGATCACCCCGAGCGCCTCCCGGGCGCCGCGCGGGGTGAGGCCGGCCGCGTGCGCCTCGGCGAGCGGCCGGCGGAGCAGGCCTTCGATCCCGAGCACCCCGTCTCGCGAGAGCGGCAGCGCGCCTCCCGCGCAGTTGCCGCAGACGGCGCCGCCTGCGCGCGGCGAATAGCCGGCGACGTCGGTCTCGGCGCCGCACTCGGCGCAGCTCGTCACGTGCGGGAGGTACCCCGCGAGCCAGAGGAGCTTCAGCTGGAAGCTGAGGACGAGGGGGTCCGTTTGCGGCTTGTCGTCTCGCGGCTCGAGCTCGTCGAGAAGCTCGAGGAAGCGGGCCAGCGCACGGAAGGCGCGCTCGTTCGCCTCCTGCTCTGGGAAGAGACGCAGCATCGCCTCGGCGGCGACGAGGCCAACGCCGAGGCGGTAGGGCTGCTCGCGCGCGGCGCTGTGCGAGCGCAGCAGCTCGACGCCGGTCACCGTCTGCAGCTCCCCGCTGCCCTGGTGGAGCTGCAGCTCGACGTGGCTCAGCGGCTCGAGGCGACCGCCGAAGCGCGACTTCGTCTTCCGCACGCCCTTCGCGACCGCGCCGACGCGGCCACGGTCGAGCGTGTAGACGTGCAGCACGCGGTCGGCCTCGCCCAGGCGGAAGGAGCGCAGCACGACCGCCTCGGTCGTGTACGAGCGGCCGGCCATCCCGCTCAAGTGTAGAGCCGGGCCAGGCCGGGAATTGCCAGGGCGTCCCGTCGTTTCCAGGCGCCGATGGCCACGATTCAGATGTACACGACCCGCTGGTGCGGCTACTGCGTCCGCGCGAAGACGCTGCTCGAGTCGCGGGGAATCCCGTTCGAGGAGATCTCGCTGGACGACGATCCGGGATTTCGCGGCCGCCTCCTGGAGCTGACCGGCAGCTGGACCGTGCCGCAGATCCTGATCGACGGTCGCCCGGTCGGCGGCTACGCGGAGCTCTGGCAGCTCGACAGAAGCGGCGAGCTCGAGCGCCTGGCGGCATGAAGAAGGCGGGGCTCTCGCCCCGCCTTTCGACTTGACCCCGACTGTCCCCGGCGCTGGACCTATCGCCGCGTCGAGGTGCTTTGAAACGTCTACGCGTATCCGTTGTCGCTCGTACCGCCAAGGCGCTGGCAGTGCGGGCAGAACCACGTTCCCCGGCCGGCCGCACGAATCTTCTCGATCGGGGTCCCGCAGCGCTCGCAGGGCTCGCCGTCGCGCCCGTAGACCTTGAACTCGTGCTGCATCCGGCCGGAGCCGCCGTCGGGAGTCCGGTAGTCGCGCAGCGTCGCGCCCTGCCGCTCGATCCCGGCCTTCAGGGCGGCGCGGATGCCGCGGTGGAGGGCGCGGAGTTCGTCGAGGTCGAGCTCGCCCGCCGGCCGGCGCGGGTGGATGCGCGCGCGCCAGAGCGCCTCGTCGGCGTAGATGTTGCCGACGCCTGCCAGCCGCCGCTGATCCAGGATCGCCGCCTTCACCGGCGCGCGGCGGCCGGCGAGGGCCTCCGCGAGCCTCTTGGTCGTGAAAGCCGCGGCGAGCGGCTCGCGGCCGAGCCGAGCGGCCAGGTACGGCTCGACCTCGTCCGGCTCGACCAGCAGCCAGGTGCCGAACCGACGGACGTCGCGGTACACGACGTCCGATCCGTCGTCTAGTCTGACAACAGCACGCCGGTGCGGATCGTCCTCCAGCCCGGTTCCCGCCGCGACGTGCAGCACGTTCCCCGTCATACGGAGGTGGATCAGGAGAGCCCGTTCAGACTCGAACCGGACAATCAGATACTTGCCACGGCGGTCGACCGCCGAGACGCGCTCGCCCTGAAGCTCGGCCGCGACCTCGACGGGGTCGAACGGGCGCGTCACGCGTGCGTCTGCGATCTCGGCCCGCTCGAGGCGGCGCCCGACGAGCTGAGGCTCGAGCCGCCGACGGATGGTCTCGACTTCCGGAAGCTCGGGCACCGCGCCAGCGTAGTCCTCCGGCCGGCGCCGGACGCTGGCTACCTGGACGAGCTCGATCCTGACGCGGCCGTTTGGATCTAGGCGAGCACGTCGAGCACGACCGGTCGCTGCGTCGGCGGCTCGTCCGCGATCGTGTACGCGACGCCCACCTCGCGTGCGGCGTCGTCCGCGGCGGCCTGGGTCGCGGCGTGGATCTCCGCCAGCGGCTCGCCCGCGGCCACGCGGTCGCCGCGCTTGCGGAGGCAGACGATGCCGACCGCGTGGTCGATCGCGTCGTCCTTCGTGCGCCGGCCCGCGCCGAGATGGAGCGCGGCCTGACCGACGGCAACCGCACCGAGCGTGGTGACGTAGCCCTCGCGGTCAGACTCGAGCTCGTGGACGACGGGTGCTGCCGGGAGCGCGTCCTCGCTCGGGTCTCCACCCTGCGCGCGGATCCAGCGCTCATAGGCGGCAAGCGCCGAGCCATCCGCGATCACCTGGGCGGCGCGCACACGCCCCTCGTGCTCGTCGATGCCGAGGTCGGAGACCGCGAGCAGCCGCGAGCACGCCGCGAGCACCAGCTCGAGGAAGTCCGCCGGCCCCTCGCCGCGCACCGTCGCGATCGCCTCGCGGATCTCGAGCGCGTTTCCGACCGCACGCCCGAGCGGCTGGTCCATGTCGGTCAACAGGCACACCACCTCGCGATCGGCCCGCGAGCCGAGGTCGAGCATCGCCTCTGCGAGCGCCCGCGCGTCGTCGATCGACTTCATGAATGCCCCGTCGCCGACCTTGGCGTCGATCACGATCGCGTCAGCTCCCCCGGCGATCTTCTTCGACATGATGCTGGCGGCGATCAGCGAGTAGTTGTCGACCGTCGCGGTCACGTCACGGAGCGCGTACAGCTTCTTGTCGGCCGGGACGAGGTCGGCGCTCGCGCCGATGATCGCCATGCCGGCATCTTTCACCTGCGCGATGAACTCGCCGGTCGAGAGCTCGACGCGGAACCCCGGGATCGACTCCAGCTTGTCCAGCGTCCCCCCGGTGTGGCCGAGCCCCCGGCCGCTCATCTTCGCGAAGGGCACGCCGCAGGCGGCGACGATCGGCCCGACCGCGATCGAGGTCTTGTCCCCCACGCCTCCTGTCGAGTGCTTGTCGACGACCTTGCGTCCGAGAGCGGAGTGGAGGTCGACGGTCTCGCCCGTCGCGATCATCGCCTGCGTCAGCGCGTACGTCTCGGAGCTCGTCAGGCCGCGGAAGAAGATCGCCATGCACAGCGCGGCGAGCTGGTAATCGGGCACCTCGTCACGCGCGTAGCCGAGCATCAGCTCGTTCAGCTCCTCGGGCCGCAGCTCGCCCCCGTCGCGCTTCCGCTCGATCAGCTCGGCCGGCCGGATCATCGCGCCGCCACGAACACCGTCGCCCTCACGCCGGAGCGAAACGGTCCCTCGAATTCGGGCAGCGGCCTCGGCACCTCGGCCGAGAAGAACGTCGACTCGACGTAGGCGTGAACGGCCGGCGCGTCCGGGAAGACCAGCGTCGCCTCCACGTCGGTCCGCGAGACGCGCGCGAAATGCCGGCGTAGGTGCTCCTCGCCGTTCTCCCGCGAGAACGGCCGCTCCGGCAGCGAGAAGCCGACCAGCTCCCACACCTCGCGCATGTGCTCCGCGCCGAGGGTCATCGAGACGAACGTTCCATCGGGCTCCAGCACCCGTGCCAGCTCGCGCAGGGCCGAGTCGAGGTCGTCGACGTGGTAGAGCATCGCGAGCGCGACGGCGCAGTCGAACTCCGCATCGTCGAACGGCAGGGCCTGCACGTCGGCCACGCGCGCGTCGAGCCCACGGCCGCGGGCGAGCTCGACCATGCGCGGCGAGAAGTCCGTCGCAACCACCGCTGCCGAGGTCGCGCGCGCCACGCGCTCCGCAAACTGTCCCATGCCGCACCCGACCTCGAGCACTCGCCGCGGCTGCGAGCGCACAACCGCCTCGAATGCCGTGTCGAACGCATCGGGCCCTTCGCGCCAGCGCAGCTGTGCGTCGCGCCTGACGGCGAGACCCGCCTCCGTCTCGTACTGGCGACGCACGAGCTCGGGGTCGTTCAGTCTCACGGCTCCACGATCGGCTG
>DATIFC010000025.1:0-22482 GCA_035455445.1 Gaiellaceae bacterium
GAGCTCGCCGTGCACTGCCGGTCTCGGCGCCGCCGTACCGCCATTCCGTCCCAGCCCGGACCCAGTCGGCCGCAGACGTGTCCGGCACGGGCCGGAGGTTCTCCATGGAGCGCATCTTCGCGTGGCGGTTGAATGCGCGGATGGACGAGCTTCCCGGCGGTATCCGGCGCCTGACCTTCCCCTTGCCGATGGGGATGCGGCACGTCCACTGCTACCTGCTCCCCGGCGACGACGGCTGGACGCTCGTGGACACCGGGCTCGGGCTGCCCGACGCGGCCGGGCGCTGGGAGGAGGCGCTGGGCGGAATCGAGGTCGCGCGGATCGTGATCACGCACTTCCACCCCGACCACGCGGGCGGCGGCGAGGACGCGCAGCGGCTGACCGGAGCGCCCGTCCTCCAAGGCGCCGACGACTACGCCCAGTGCCTGCGCGTGTGGGGGAACCCCGAGTGGTCGGAACGGCTGGCCGACTACCTGCACGGCCACGGGCTCCCGCAGGAGGCGGCCGACGAGCTCCGGCCCGAGGCCACCATCTTCTCGCCGTTCATCCGCTTCGCGCGCGACCCGGAGCCGCTGCGCGAGGGCGACGAGGTGGACGGCTGGTACGTGCTCGAGCTCCCGGGTCACGCCGACGGTCACATCTGCCTCGAGCGCGACGGCGTGCTCGTGGCCGGCGACCACCTGCTCGGCGCAATCACGCCGACCGTCGGCCTCTACCCGGACTCGCGCCCCGACCCCCTCGCCGACTACCAGGCCTCGCTGGAGCGGACGATCGAGCTCGCGCCCCGCCTCGCGCTTCCCGGCCACGGCGCCCCGGTCGGCGACCCGACCGCCCGCGCGCGCGAGATCCTCGACCACCACCGCGCGCGGCTCGACGCGATCGCCGCCGCCCTGGGCCCGGAGCCGCGGAGCGCCTACGACGTCTCCGTCACGATCTTCGGACCGGCCCTCGACGCCAGCGGCCGCCGTTTCGCTCTGGCGGAGACGCTCGCGCACCTCGAGCGACTCGTGCACGAGGGGCGGGCCGCGCGCCGGGGGGACGACGGGAACACCGCCTATACTGCGGCGTAGATCCTGTTGGACGACGACGACATCCCTAGACGTCCCCCGCGCCCGGGGCCGGCGTGACCCTCTTTCTCGAACTTCTCGGCGTCGCAGCGCTGATCTTGTTGAACGCCTTCTTCGTGGCGGCCGAGTACGGTCTCGTCACCTCGCGCAAGACGCGGATCCACGAGCTCGAGCAGCAGGGCAACCGCAACGCGCGGACGGTGCTGAAGATCGTGGCCGACCCACCGCGCTTCATCGCGGCGATGCAGCTCGGCGTGACCGCGACGAGCCTGGGTATCGGTGCCCTCGGCGAGCACGCGCTCGCGCGCGTCTTCGATCCGATCGTCGCGGGCGGGATCGCCCTCGCGCTCGCCTTCCTGATCATCACCTTCCTGCACGTCGTCGTCGGCGAGCTCGTGCCGAAGGGCGTCGCGCTCGAGCACTCGGAGGCGACCGCGCTCGCGGTCTCCGCGCCCGTCCGCGGCTTCTTCGTGCTGCTCAAGCCCCTGATCTGGGTCCTGCAGCGCTCGACCGAGCTGATCCTGCGCGCGCTCGGCCTGCGGCCGCCCGGCGGCGAGATGGAGGCCTACTCGGAGGCCGAGCTGAAAATGCTGCTCTCGCGCTCGCGCGAGACGGGCGAGATCGAGGAGCAGGAGCAGGAGATGCTCTACAAGGTCTTCGACTTCGCCGACAAGGAGGTCTCGGCCGTGATGGTGCCGCGGCCCGAGGTCGTGGCCCTCTCGATCGACCTGCCGCCCGAGGAGGCGCTCGCCGCCGTGATCGAGTCGCCGTACACGCGCTACCCCGTCTACCGCGACACGATCGACGACGTCGTCGGGGTGCTGCACGTGCGCGACCTCTTCTCGGCGCTGAACGACCGTGGCCTCGGCGCCGTGCGGCTCGACGAGGTCCTGCGGCCGGCGCACATCGTGCCGGAGACGAAGGACCTCGCCGCGCTGCTCGCGGAGTTCCGTCGCACCAACCAGCACATGGCGATCGTGGTCGACGAGTACGGCGAGCTCGAGGGGATCGCCACGCTCGAGGACCTGCTCGAGGAGATCGTCGGCGAGATCGAGGACGAGTTCGACCTCCCGGACGAGTCGGTCGAGCGGCTCGCGGACGGGCGCATGCGCGTGCACGGCACCTTCCCGATCGACGACTTCAACGAGCAGTTCCGGCGCTCGCTCCCGATCGAGGACTTCCACACCGTCGGCGGCTTCGTCTTCGGCATGCTCGGCCGCCAGCCGGAACCGGGCGACGAGGTCGAGCACGACGGCTGCCGCTTCAAGGTGCTGCAGGTCGAAGGGTCGCGCATCGAGCGCCTCGAGGTCGAGCTCCGCGATCACGAGCACGAGCCCCGGCTGGAAGAAGCCTCGTAGGTACGATGGCCCCGTTCGGGGTCAGCAACCTGTGAGGAGTCGGATGAAGCGCACGTTTTCCCTGGTCGCGGTGCTCGCCGTGGCCGCCGCGACGGCCTTCGCCGCGGTCGGCTACGCGGGCTCGAACGCCGCCACGACGACGACCGTCAAGGTCACGATCAAGAATTTCCACTTCACGCTCTCGAAGCACAGCGCGCGCCACGGCAAGGTCACGTTCGTCGTCACGAACAAGGACAAGATCAAGCACGACTTCAAGATCGCCGGCAAGAAGACGCCGCTGCTCAAGAAGGGTCAGACGAAGTCGATCACCGTCACCCTCAAGAAGGGCAAGAAGTACACCTACATCTGCACCGTTCCGGGCCACGCAGCGGCCGGGATGAAGGGCACCTTCAAGGCGACGTAGCTCAGTCGTGAGGCACCGCTTGCGGTGCCGTTTTCAGGGCGCACGGGCTCGGCCCGTGCGCCCGTCTGGGCCGACCGGTCAGGAGCTCAACGGGATCTCTTCGACGCTGTGGGAATCGCCGCCGGCGATGCGCCAGGCGGCGAGCTCGCCCGTGCCCAGCGAGAGGATCAGGTAGGGCCGGCCCTGCCAGAGGCCGATGTTCTCGACGTCGGTGCGCGAGGGGCGCGGCGGCGACGAGATGTGCGAGTGGAAGACGGCGAGCTCGTACCCGTCGTCCTCGAGGAACCAGTTCTCGGGCTCGGTGTCGAGCTCGAAGCGGTAGGGGCTCGCGGCCGCGTTGCGGGCGGGGAGGTAGCGCTCGGCGACGCCGTCCCGTAGGGCGACCAGGCCGCAGGCCTCGTTCGGCTCCTCGGCCCGCGCGTGCTCCTCGAGCGCGGCGCGCACCTCGGCCGGGATCACCACCAGACCGCTTCCTCCATCTGCGGCTCCGGGTCGGCCGCCTCCCAGAAGGGCGCGGAGAGGTACTTCCAGCCGCCGTCGGCGAGGACCGCGACGACCACGCCCTCGTCGAGCTCGGCGGCGAGCCTGCGCGCGACGTGGATCACGGCGCCGGAGGAGACGCCCGCGAACACGCCTTCCTGGTGGAGCAGGGCCCGCAGCCCCGACACCGCGTCGGCGTTCGAGACGAGCAGCTTGCGGTCGAGCTTTTCGACGTCGAGCACGGGCGGGACGTAGCCGTCCTCCAGCGAGCGCAGGCCCATCACCGGGTCGCCCGGCAGGGGCTCGGCCGCGGCGACCGTGATCCCGGGGAACGACTCGCGCAGCCGCGCGCCGGCGCCCATCAGCGTGCCGCCCGTGCCGAGGCCGGCGACGAGCACGTCGACCCGGTCGAGCGCCTCGGCGATCTCGGCGCCGGTGCCGGCGAAGTGCGCGCCGGGGTTCGCCTCGTTCGCGTACTGGAACAGCATGTGGTAGCGCGGCTCCCGCTCCGCGAGCTCCAGCGCGGCGCGGACGGCGCCGTTCGAGCCCTCCGCGCCCGGCGACTCGACGATCTCCGCGCCGTAGAGCCGCAGCAGGCGGCGGCGCTCCTCGGTGACGTTGTCGGGCATCACGCACGTGAGCCCGTAGCCCTTCAGGCGGGCGACGAGCGCGAGCGAGATGCCGGTGTTGCCGCTGGTCGGCTCCAGCAGCTCGCGGCCGGGCTCGAGCTCGCCGGCACGCTCCGCGGCTTCGACCATCGCGAGCGCGACGCGGTCCTTGATCGACCCGGTCGGGTTCTGCCCCTCGAGCTTGGCGTACAGCCGCACGTCCGATTTCGGCGCAAGCCGCGGGAGCTCGACGAGCGGGGTGTTGCCGATCAGGTCGAGGAGGGTGCGGGCGGTAGACGTTCTAGCCATGGCCCAGGGACTGTCCCTGGGGCATGGCCCCTCCGGCCATGGCCGGGAGCAGGATCACCGTGGAGCCGTCGTCGACGGCGGTCTCGAGGCCGTTGCGCGTGCGGACGTCCTCGCCCTCGACGTAGACGTTCACGAACGGAGCCAGGTCGTCGTCCTCGAGCAGCTGTCCGCGTAGCGAGGGGAAGCGCCCCATCAGGTCGTCGAGCAGCTCGCGCACCGTGCGTCCCTGCGCCTCGACCTCGCGCGCCCCCTCGGTCTCGCCGCGCAGCGTGGGCGGGATGCGGACGCGGCTCAATGCCCGACTCCCGCGCAGAACTCGACGTAGTCGACGTACTCGGTGATGGTCGGAGACTCGCCGCAGACCGGGCAGGCCGGGTCGCGCCGCAGCTTCATCTCCTGGAACTCGCCGGAGAGCGCGTCGTAGAGGAGCAACCTCCCGACGAGCGGGTCGCCGATCCCGAGCGCGAGCTTCAGCGCCTCCGCGGCCTGGATCGAGCCGACCACGCCGGGCAGCACGCCGAGGACGCCGCCCTCGGCGCAGCTCGGCGCCAGCTCCGGCGGCGGCGGCTGCGGAAAGAGGCACCGGTAGCACGGCCCCGCGCCGGGCTTGAAGACGGTCACCTGCCCCTCGAAGCGGAAGATCGAGCCGTGCACGACCGGGGTGTCGTGCCACACCGACGCGTCGTTGACGAGGTAGCGCGTGGGGAAGTTGTCGGCGCCGTCCACGATCACGTCCCAGCCGGGCTCGAGGATCCGCTCGACGTTCTCGGAGGTCAGCCGCTCGCGGAAGGGCACGACCTCGACGTCGGGGTTCAACGCCTCGATCGTGCGGCGCGCCGAGTCGGTCTTCGGCTCCCCGAGCGAGTTGGTCGAGTGCGCGATCTGGCGCTGCAGGTTCGTCTCGTCGACGACGTCCGCGTCGACGATCCCCAGCCGGCCGACGCCCGCGGCCGCGAGGTAGAGCGCGGCCGGGGAGCCGAGGCCGCCGGCCCCGATCAGCAGGATGCGCGAGTCGAGCAGCCGCAGCTGTCCTTCCTCGCCGACCTCGGGGATGAGCAGGTGGCGGCTGTAGCGCGTGGAGCGCTCCGGCCCGAGCGAGCGCGGCAGCTCGGTGGGGAAGCCGCTGCGCTGCCAGTCCGTGTAGCCGCCCGAGAGCGAGATCGGCCGCTCGTACCCGAGCTCGGCCAGCGTCTTCGCCGCGAAGGCGGAGCGGTTGCCGGCCGCGCAGTAGAGCAGCACCGGCCGCGAGCGGTTCGGAGCGACGTTCTCGATCCGCGACTCGAGGTTGCCCCGCGGCACGAGCACGGCGCCGGGGATTCGTCCCTGCTCCCACTCGTCGCGCTCGCGCACGTCGACGAGCAGCGGGGCCTCCTCGGCCTCCAGCAGCTCAGTCGCGCGCCGGGCGTCGACCTCCTCGATCGAGGCTTTCGCGGCCTGCAGCAGCTCCCGGTAGGTCGGCATGGCTTTCGATTGTATAGCGACCACCCGGGGTAGCCGCGAGCGCGGACGCTATCGTCGCCGCATGAGCTCACGCGGCCGGGTCTTCGCGCTCGTGGCGCTCGCCGCGGTGATCGCCTCGGGCGTCGTCGTGGTCGGTGTTCTGGCCACGCGCGGTCACGTCCCGGCCGCGCGGAAGGCTCGCACCGGCCGGCCTCCGCTCGCGCTCGACCTCGGAGTCCGCACCGACGCGGAGGCCGCGGCCCTCAGGCGCGCGGTCACGCTCTACCGGGCCGGCAAGGCCGACGCGGGGGCTCGCATCTTCGCCCGCTACCGCTCGCTCGAGGCGCAGGTCGGCTCGGCGCTCGCGGACTGGCCGGCCTCGACGGTTCCGCGGCTGGAGCAGCTGCAGACCGAGCACCCGCGGAGCTCGCTCGTCGCGCTCCACCTGGGCCTCGCGCTCTACTGGCTGCGGCGGAACGACGAGGCCGTCGCCGCGTGGCAGGCGGCGGCACGCGGGCAGCCGGACACCCCGTACGCCGTCCGGGCCGGCGACTTCCTCCACCCGCAGTACGCGCCCGGCCAGCCGCGATTCGTGCCCTCCTTCGCGATGCCGCTCCGGATCCGGGTGCTGCCGCCGGACCGGCAGCTCGCCGCGCTCGGCCGCGCCGCGGCGAGCGGCGGTGCCCACGCGAAGATCCTCTACGGCGTCGCGCTGCAACAGCTCGACCGCCCCCGCTCGGCTGAGCGGGAGTTCGCCGCCGCGGCGCGCCTCGCGCCGGGCGACCCCGAGGCGCGCACCGCGGCCGCCGTCGGCCTCTTCGACAAGGCGAGGCCGGCCGTCGCCTTCAGCCATCTCGGCCCGCTCACACGCGTCTTCCCGAAGGCGCAGACGGTACGCTTCCACCTAGGCCTGATGCTGCTATGGTCGGCGCAGGTCGCCGAGGCGCGGAAGCAGCTCACGAAGGCCCGCGCAGAGGGTCCGAACACGTCCCTCGGTCGGCAGGCGACGGAATATCTCGGGGCCCTCCGCCGTCTTGGGACCAGCTGAAGGAAATTAGGGCCGTTCGGCCTATGGCGTCTGTCCGGGACCCGTGAGAGAGTGCCCAGCGCCGCGAGCGGTTGTCACGAGCCCAGAGAGGGGAACGGCAAGTGAGCGAGCAGGGGGTACGGGCAAGGCCGTCGAGCATCGCGGAGGTGCTCGAGACGGACGAAGCCAAGGGGTTGCTGGAGTCGGGTCGCGAGGCGGGGTCGCTGAGCACCGAGGAGATCGCGCTCGCGCTGGGCGAGCTCGAGCTCGACGCGGGGCAGGTCGACGACTTTTACCACGCGCTCGAGGAGCTGCAGATCGAGGTCGTGGACGGCGCCGACGAGCCCGAGCGCGAGCCCGTCAAGGTTCAGACGCGCGAGATCACGACCGACTCGCTGCAGCTCTTCCTGAAGGACATCGGCAAGGTCGACCTGCTGACGGCGGCGCAGGAGGTCGAGCTCGCGAAGCGGATCGAGCGCGGAGAGCACCGCGCCAAGCAGGAGATGGTCGAGGCCAACCTCCGCCTCGTCGTCTCGATCGCGAAGAAGTACCGCAATCAGGGGCTGCCCTTCCTCGACCTGATCCAGGAGGGGACGATCGGCCTCGTGCGCGCGGCCGAGAAGTTCGACCACCGCAAGGGCTTCAAGTTCTCGACCTACGCGACGTGGTGGATCCGCCAGGCGGTCGCCCGCGCGCTGGCCGACAAGGCGCGCACGATCCGCATGCCGGTCCACATCGTCGAGAAGCTGAACAAGATCGTCCGCTCGGAGCGCAAGCTGCGAGCCGAGCTGGGCCGCGAGCCGACCTCGGGGGAGATCGCCCGCGACGTCGAGCTGACCCCGGACGAGGTCGAGCAGATCCGCCGCAGCTCGCAGGCGCCGGTCTCGCTGGAGAAGCCGGTCGGCGACGAGGAGGAGTCCGAGTTCGGCCACTTCCTCACCGACGAGAACGAGCCCCTGCCGGAGGAGGTCGCCGAGGTCGAGATGCGCAAGGCGACGCTCCAGCGCGTGCTCGACACATTGAGCGCCCGCGAGCGCCGCGTGCTCGAGCTCCGCTACGGGCTCAACGGCGAGCACCCGCGCACGCTGGACGAGGTCGGCAAGACCTTCAACGTCACGCGCGAGCGCATCCGGCAGATCGAGAACCAGAGCCTGAAGAAGCTCCGCGCGCTGGCCGACGCGCTCGCCCTGCGCGACGTGGCCTAGCCCGGACCGGTCGGGCGCCTCTCACCGCGAGCGGTGAGAGGCGCCTCCTTTCACGGCTGGTACTGCTGGTCGAGAGCGAGGGCGGGGTTCGGGTACTTGGCACCGATCCGGAGCCAGAAGCCGGCGGTCGGCTCGAGCAGCCGACGGTGCTTCGGGTTCTTACCCCTGACGATCTGCGCCAGCTCGGCGACGGTGATCCGCGTCGCGCTGACCCCTCTCGTGATGACGGTGACGGGTGCGTTCGCCGGAACGATGTACGTGAGCAGGCGATGGCTCTCGTCGACGATGTAGTAGTCGTTCGGGACCGGCTTGCAGCCGCAGGCACGCTCGGCGGTGACGCCGTGCAGGAACAGACCGGGATCGAACCGCATCTCGTAGTGGCGGCCCTTACGCGTGAGTGACTTGACGTGGCCCCACTGCGTCGTCTGGCCGGCCTGTGTGGCCCGCGGGAGCTCCGCGGGCGCGAGGCGCGCCGCCGCCGCCGATGTCGGCGCGGCCGAGAGGCGAGACGCGCCCGCCATCGCTGCGATCGGGAGCGCGGTGGCGATGAGGATGAGAAGCAACCGCTTCATCACGCCTCCTTTCGTCTTGACGGCACCCACTCTCCGCTCCTTCGGCAACGTGCCTGTGACGGCGGCGTAACGGTTCTGACACGGTTCCCGATGGCAAGCGGGGAACGCGCCTTGATCGCGTTCCAGGCGACGGTCGTTCTCGTAGACTCGCCGCCGTGGTCGAGCGTTGGTTCGACGAGCTCTCCGAGCTGCTGCGCATTCCGAGCGTCAGCGCCGACCCGGCGCACGCAGGAGACGTCGAGCGCTCCGCCGAGTGGCTTGCGGAGTTCGTGCGCGAGGCCGGGGGCTCGGCGGAGGTGGTCGCCACCGCGACGCAGCCGCTGATCGTCGGGGATCTGACGGCCTCGAACGGCTCCGGGACGACCGTGCTCGTCTACGGCCACGTCGACGTGCAGCCGCCGGACCCGCTCGAGCTCTGGGAATCCGACCCGTTCGCGCTCGAGCAGCGCGGCGACTGGCTCTACGGCCGCGGCATCGTCGACGACAAGGGCCAGCTCTACATGCTCGCGAAGGCCGCCGCGGAGCTCGCCGCCGCCGGCGAGCTGCCGGTGAACGTGCGCTTCGTCTGCGACGCGGAGGAGGAGACGGGCGGACACCAGGTGGTCGACTTCCTGGCGGCCGACGGGCGCGGGGCCGACGCGGCGCTGATCTTCGACAGCAGCATGACCACGCGTGGCGTTCCGGAGATCGCCGTCGCGACGCGCGGGCTCGTCTACTTCCACCTCGCCGTCCGCACCGGGGGCCGCGACCTGCACTCCGGCCTGTTCGGCGGGGCGGCGCTGAACGCGACGCACGCGCTCGTGCAGATCCTCGCCGCGGTGCAGCAGCGGGACGGGCGCCTGCCGGAGCCGCTGCGCGCCGGGATCGCCCCGCCGACGGACGAGGAGCGCACGGCCTGGGACGAGCTCGTTCCAGGGGCGCAGATGCTGCACGAGGCGGAAGCGCACGGGGTCGACCCGCGGGCCGCGGAGGAGTTCTACCTGCGCACGACCGCCGAGCCCGCGCTCGACGTGAACGGGCTCGTCGGCGGCTCGCCGGTTCTGCAGAAGACGGTGCTGCCGGTCACCGCCGAGGCGAACCTCTCGATCCGCCTGGCGCCGGGGCAGGAGGTCGAGACGATCGCCGCGGCCGTGGAGCGGCTCCTGCACGACGCGACCCCCGAGGGCGCGGAGCTCGACCTGCAACGGCTGTCGTCGGCCCCGGCAGGCCTCGTCTCGCCCGATGCGCCCGCGGTGCAGCTGGCACAGGACGCCTTCGAGGCCACGATGGGCCGGCGGCCGCTGCTCGTCCGCTCGGGCGGGACGCTGCCGATCGTCCCCGCGCTCGTCGCGAAGGGCATCCCGACGATCGTCACCGGCTTCGGCACGGCCGAGAGCAACATCCACTCGCCGAACGAGCGGCTGCTCGCCGAGTACCTGCCGCTCGGGATCGACACGGCGAAGGAGCTCTTCAGGCGCCTCGCCGCGCTAGGCGGGTAGCGCCGGCCGAGGCGCCGCTCGCGGTGCCGGATCAGGACGCGTGAGCCTCGCTCGCGCGTCCGTCTGAGATCGCTGTCCTCGGCGGTTGCCTAGGACGCTGCGGGTTCGAACGCGACGAGCCAGGCGTGCCCGAAGCGGCGCATCTCTTCGATGATCGGCAGCAGCGCGCCGCCCTTCTCCGTCAGCTCGTACTCGACCCGCGGCGGCGACTCGGCGTAGCTGCGGCGCACGACGATCCCCTCGTGCTCGAGCGCGCGGAGGCGCTCGGAGAGCGTCCGCGGGCTGATTCCCTGGCACGAGTGCTCGAGCTCGGTGAACCGGCGCGGGCCTTCGGAGAGGTCGTGGACGAGGACGGCCGTCCACTTGGCGCCCAGGATCTCCGCGCACGCGGCGACCGCGCACGTGGAATCGTGGATCGGGTTCATGGTGCGCATCTCGCTCAGATCGTAACGAGGCGGGCGGGAAACGAGTAGGGTCGGGAGCCGTGTCGCAGCTCGACAAGGAGCTCCGCGAGCGGATCGAGGAGCCGGCGTCGCAGGAGGCCGAGCGGGAGGCCCGGCTCTCTCCCGCCGAGGCCGTCTCGCAGATGCGGATCAAGGTGCCCGCGCAGCGCAGCCGCAAGCTGCGCGCCCTGCTCGAGCGAGTCAACGCCGACGACGGCCTCAAGGCCTGGTGGCACGTCGCGAACGTGAACGCGGTCAAGCGGCTCGGGATCAACGACCACTCCTGGGTGCACATCCAGATCGTGGCCAACATCGCGCTGCGGCTCCTGCGGATCCTGCACAAGCACGGCGTCGAGCCCGGGATGGTCGCCGACTACGACCTGAAGCAGGAGGACGCCGAGGTCGTCGTCCTGCTCGGCGCGCTGCTGCACTGCGTCGGCATGGCTGTCCACCGCGACCGGCACGAGGACTGGAGCCTCTTCCTCGCCGAGCCGAAGGCGCGCGAGCTGCTGGCGGGGATCTACGAGGAGCCGGAGCTGACCGTGGTCGTCTCGGAGGTGCTCCAGGCGATCACCTCGCACCGCGAGTCGGGCCATCCGCTCACGCTGGAGGCAGGGATCGTGCGCGTGGCCGACGCGCTCGACATCGAGGAGGGGCGCTCGCGCATCCCGTTCGAGCGCGGCCGCGTCTCGATCCATTCGATCTCGGCGGCGGCGATCGACGAGGTGATCATCTCCGAGGGCGAGGAGCGCCCGGTCTCCGTCGAGATCAAGATGAACAACTCGGCCGGCGTTTACCAGGTGGACGAGCTGCTGAAGTCGAAGCTGCACGGCTCGGGCCTCGAGCCGTACGTCGAGGTGGTGGCCCGGATCGAGAACGAGGCCGAGAAGAGCCTGGTGCCGATGTACCGGCTCGAGTAGCTCAGGAGGCGACGGGCTCGGGCTCGCGCCCTTCCGGCGAGGCGTGCCCGGCTCGCGCCAGCCACGGCCTCGCCTGGAGGCGCTCGAAGGTCTCGCGTGCGTCTGCGAGCAGCGGCGCTGCGTCGTCGGAGCGGCCCTGCCCGGCGAGCGACTCGCCGTGCTCGAGCCGGACGACCGCCAGCCAGAACGGCAGCCCGGCCTCCGCGAAGAGCCGCTCCGCCGCCTCGAACTCGGCCTCCTCGCCGTCGAGGCGCGCGAGGAAGCGGTGCGACTGGGCGTCGAGGAACGGAGCGCGTCTTCCCGGGGGCGCGCCCAGGACCGACGCGATCAGCTCGCGGGCCTTCCCGTCCTCGCCCAGGGCGAGCGCGGCCTCGAGCCCCGCGACGAAGGCCTGCTTGGCCGCCTGCTGGCCCCAGCCGAGCGTCCGCGTGGCCTCGATCGCGGCGTCGGCGTCGGCGAGCGCCTCGGAGAACCGCTTCTCGGCCACGCCGAGCGACGATCTCGCGCTCAGGAAGCAGGACCGGTCCTGGACGTCGCTGGAGCCATCGAGATGCCCGAAGAGCGAGAACACGTGCTGCGCTGCATCGAGGCATCCCCGCTGCAGGTGGACCTCGAGGACCGAGGTGAGGAGGCTGAGCAGCACGCCGCCGGAGCGGGTCTGCTCCTCGGTCGGCTCCTCGATCAGGCCGAGCGCCTCGTCCCAGCGGCCGAGCATGTAGAGCGGGTACGTCGACTCCGCGAGGATGCCCCACTCGAACGGGCGGTGGCCTTGCTTGCGGGAAAGGGCCAGCGCCTGCTCGAGGTAGGCGAGCGCCTCCTCGTAGCGATCGTTCCGAAAGAAGTTGTCCGAGAGGATGAAGTAGGAGACCTGCGCGTCCTCGGTGAGGTCGTGCTCGAGCGCGAGCTCGAGCCCCCGTCTCGAGATCGCCCCCGCCTCTTCGTTGTGCCCACGGCTCCAGGCGACCGCGGCCCTGCCTCGCAGGGCGACCACGAGCGGCTTCATGAATCGATGGGCCTCCGCGATGTCGAGCGCGAACTCCGTGTGCTCGGCCGCGCGCTCGAGGTCCCCGCTGAACCAGTACGAGAGGCCCAGGTGTGCCGCGAGGAACGCGAGGTCCTCGTCCGGCTCGTCCTCCGAGATGACGTCGAAGGCCCGCTCCATGCGCGCGAGCCCCTCGTCGCGGCGGCCCGTGAACGCCAGGCTGTGACCGAGCGCAGCGGCGGCGCGCGCGGCGGCGTGCGTGTCCCCGTGGGCCTCGTACAACGCGATCGTCTCCTCGAACAGCTTCCCGGCCGCATCGGGCTGCGCGGCCCGGCTCGCCATCTCCCCGGCGCGGTGGAGGAGGCTCGCCCGCTCCAGCGGCTCGTCGGCCAGCTCGCAGGCCTGCTCGAAGTAGCGCCGCGCCTCCTCCGCAGCAGCGAGGGAGGCCGCTCGCTCGCCGGCCCGGCCGAGCGTCTCGCGTGCCTGCCTCTTGATCTCCGGCGCGTCCTCGGCGTCGGGCAGGGCCTCGTAGGCGTCGAGGTAGTGGGAGGCGATGACCTCGACGACCTCGTCCTGCTCGCCGGCGAAGTCGGAGGCGAGGTACTCGGCGGCGGCGAGGTGCTTCGCCCGCCGTTCCCGCTTCGAGAGCGTCTGGTAGGCCACGTGCCTGACGAGGTCCTGGAGGAAGCCGTACTGCCCGTGCTCGGGCGAGCGGGTGTCGGCCTGGACGCCGAGCACCTCCTTGCGCACGAGCGAGGTGAGCAACGGCTCCACCTGCCCCTCGTCCAGCCCCGAGAGCGCCCCCAGCGCGGGCTCGGCGAACGTCTTGCCGAGCACGGCCGCGTCCTGGAGCACGCGGCGCTCGTCGGGCGAGAGGCCGTCGAGCCGGGCCGCGATCAGGGCGTGGAGCGTCTCCGGCACCTCGAGCGCCTCGATCTCGCCGTCGAGCCGGTAGGTCGCGCCCTCCTGGACGAGCAGGCCCCGGTCGAGCAGCATCCGCACCGTCTCGACCGCGTAGAGCGGCACGCCCTCGGCCCGCGCCAGCACCTGGTCGCGCAGCCCCTGCGGGAGGCCCGGGACGAGACCGGCCAGCAGCTCCTCCATCGCGGCGGGGGAGAGCGGCTCCAGGTAGAGCGAGGTGAAGCTCCGCTGTCCGGCGCCCCAGGTCGGGCGGCGCTCGAGCAGCTCGGGCCGCGCGAGGGTGACCACGAACAAGGAGTGGCTGCGCGACCAGTCGAGCAGGTACTCGACGAAGTCGAGCAGGCTCGCGTCGGCCCACTGCATGTCCTCGAAGGCGAGCACCGTCGGGTACCCGTCGGCCAGCCGCTCGAAGAACAGGCGCCAGGCGGCGAACAGGTCGTGCCTGTCGCTCGCGTGGTGCTCGGCCAGGCCGAGGAGATGGGCGAGCCGCGGCTCGACGAACGCCCGCTCCTCGGGGTCGAGGAGGTGCTCGTCGAGCGTCGCCCGCAGCTTGCCCGCGGCCGAGGCCGTCTCCTCCTCCTCGGAGATCCGGCAGCGCATGCGCACCATGTCCGCGAGCGCCCAGTAGGTGACGCCCTCGCCGTAGGGCAGACAGCGGCCGCGGTGCCAGTAGACCGTCTCGGCGATGCCGTCGAAGTACTTGTAGAACTCCCAGGCGAGCCGGGACTTGCCGATTCCGCCGATCCCGGTGACCGAGACGAGGTGCGCCCTTCGCTCCTCGGCGGAGGCGTGGAAGAGGTCCTTGATCTGGCGCAGCTCGCGGTCGCGGCCGACGAACGGCGCCTCGAGCCCCTCGGACTTGAGCGCGCCGCGCAGGCCGGAGACGACCCGGCGTGCCTCCCACAGCGGCACGAGTCCCTCCTTGCCCTTCAGCTCGAACGAACCGGCCGGCTCGTAGACGACCGTCTGCTCGGTTGCGCGGCGGGTCGACTCCCCGACGTAGACGCTGCCGGGCTCCGCCTGCGACTGCACGCGCGAGGCGGTGTTGACGAGGTCGCCGGCGACCATGCCCTCGCCCTCGGCCCCGAGCGTGACCGCCGCCTCGCCCGTGAGCACCCCGGCGCGCGCCCTCAGCTCCTCCTCGCCGACCTCCTGGCCGAGGGCGGAGACGGCGGCGACCAGGTCGAGGGAGGCACGGACGGCGCGCTCGGCGTCGTCCTCGGTCGCGGTTGGCGTCCCCCAGACCGCCATCACCGCATCGCCGATGAACTTCTCGACCGTCCCGCCGTAGAGGGAGATGATTCGCCGGGAGGTGTCGAAGTAGCGGGAGAGCAGCTCCCGCACTTGCTCCGCGTCCTTCTGCTCGGAGAGCGTCGTGAAGCCGACGAGGTCGGCGAACAGCACCGAGACCAGCCGCCGCTCCGCGGCCGGAGCCTCGCGCTCGGGCGGTGAGGCCGCCGGGACGTCGGCTGCCAGCGGTGAGCCGCACTCGCCGCAGAAGCGCTCGCCGGGCTCGTTCTGCGTCCCGCAGGCGGGGCAGGGAACGGCAAGCGGCAGCCCGCACTCGGCGCAGAACTTCCGGCCCGGCCGGTTCTCGCTTCCGCAGCTGGCGCAGATCATCGCGATCCCTCGAAGCTTCGCAGCCGCCCACGCCCTCGGCAACGGGGAGGGCGGGTGCGCCCGTGTCGACCTACAGCGAAGAAGTCCAGCCGGTCCCGCCCGGTGTGTGCCAGCTGCAGGTGCTTTGGATCCGCGATGCCATCGACGGCTCGTCGGGGAGCTCGTGTGCGAGCTAGCTCTTCGGAAACGGCTCGAGGCTGTAGCCGACGCCGTAGCGCGTCTGGATGAACGTGTGGCGCGGCGCGCGGGCGTCGATCTTCTCCCGCAGCCGGCGCACGCAGACGTCGACGGTGCGGTCGCGGTGGGTCGCGCGGCGCCCCCAGATCCGTTGCAGCAGCTCGTCGCGGCTCGCGACGCGGCCCCGGTCCTGCGCCAGCGTGTAGAGCAGCCGGAACTCGGTCGGCGTCAGCCCGGCGTCCTCGCCGTCGACGTAGGCGCGTACCGAGCGTGGATCGATGCGCAGCTCCTCGATCGCGATCTCCTCGCCGCGGTCCTCGCGGACGCCGCGCACCCCGCGCCGCGCGGCGGCCTGGACCCGCGCGACCAGCTCCTTCATCGAGAACGGCTTGACGAGGTAGTCGTCGGCCCCGATCTGCAGCGCGTGCACGCGGTCGTGCTCGGTGCCTCGCGCCGAGACGACCAGGATGGGCGTGCCGATCCCCTCCGCCCGCGCCTGCTCGATCAGCGACCAGCCGTCGAGCCCGGGCAGCATCAGGTCGAGCACCAGCACGTCGGGCCGCTCGTAGCGCAGCCGCGCGAGGCCGACCTCGCCGCCGCCGACGCGCACCGGGTCGAGGCCGGCTGCGTCGAGATGCTGCGCCATGCCCTCCGCGATCGTGTCGTCGTCTTCGACGATGAGGATCTTCGTCACGCGATACTCAAGGGTAGTGGCCGACCCCGACTACGAGGCACTCCGCACCGCCTTCACGGCGTCGGTCTCCCACGAGCTGCGGACGCCGCTCGCCCGGCTGCAGGCCCTGCTCGACTCCGCCGAGCTTCCGGGCGCCGACCTGCACGCGCTGCTCGCACAGGCACGCGAGGAGGTGGGGGAGATGACGGAGCTCGTGGACGACATCCTCTTCCTGAGCGAGCTCGAGCAGGGGCGCGAGGTGGTCGCGCTCGGCGAGACCGAGGCTGCGCCCGTCCTGCGCGACGTCGTCTCCGGGCTGCTCGAGCGCGCCGAGATGGCGGGCTTGACGCTCGAGCTGCGCGTCGAGGACGAGACGATCGAGGTGCCGCTGCGCCGGCGGATGCTGAGGCTCGTCGTCGAGAACCTCGTCGAGAACGCCCTGCGCTACGCCGGCGAGGGCGCGACCTGCACGGTCACGCTCGCCCGCCTGGGCGACACGGTGGTGCTCGGGGTCGCCGACGACGGTACGGGCGTCCCCGACGAGGACGTGCCGCGGCTGTTCGAGCGCTTCTTCCGCTCCGACCGCGCGCGCACCACGCGCGGCACCGGGCTCGGCCTGGCGATCGTCAAGCACGTGGTCGAGGCCGCGGGCGGGAACGTCGAAGCCCGCGGCGGCCGAGGCCGCGGGCTCGACGTTCGGTGTGCCCTCCCGACCTGAGCTAGCTATGGACCCGGCCCAGCGTCTTGCGGGCCGCCTTCTGCACGATCTGCGGGAGCGGGACGAAGAGGAGCTTCGGCCCGTACGACTGACCCCTCGTGACCGCCCAGTCGACGAACTTCTTCAGCTCGGCGGCCTTGCCGGTCTTCAGCGGCAGGATCACGTACGTGAAGGTGCAGATCGGGTAGGCGAACTTCGCCTTCGCGTTCGGGTTCACGACCGTGATCGAGTTGTCCCTGGCGCGCAGCGTCTTGAGCGAGGCCGCCGCGGCGCGGATCTGGCGGATCCCGGGCAGCTCGAAGTTGCCGGCGCGGTTCTGGATCTTCGCGATCTTGAACTTGTTCTTGAGCGAGTAGGCGACGTCGACGTAGGTGATGCCGCCGGGCGTGCTCTTCAGCTTGCCCGCGACCCCCGAGCTGCCCTTCGCGCCGACCCCGACAGGGAAGCTCGGCTGGGTGCCCTTGCCGATCGAGTTCTTCCAGGCCTTGCTGACGTGCGAGAGGTAGTCGGTGAAGTTGTAGCTCGTGCCGCTGCCGTCGCTGCGGTAGATCGGGACGACCTTCTCATGGGGCAGATTCACGCCCTTGTTGATCTTCTGGATCTTCGCGTTGTCCCAGTACTTGATCGAGCCGCTGTAGATCGCGGCGAGGATCGGCCCCGTCAGCTTCAGGCCGTAGCCGACGCCGCTCACGTTGTACGGGATCGACGTGCCCGAGAACGCCCACGGGATCTGGACGCAGCCGTGGCAGGCCGAGAACTGGTCCGGGGTCAGCGGAGCGTCGCTCGCCCCGAAGTCGACGGTCCGGGCCTGGATGGCCGAGATGCCGCCGCCGCTGCCGATCGGGCTGTAGACGACCTTCGACGGCTTGTAGCCCGCCTGCCACTTCGCGACAAGCGGGGCCACGAACGTGCTTCCCGCTCCGACGAGCGTGCCGGTCTGCCTCGCAGGCTTGGCGGTCGCGAGGCTCGTCCATGCCGTCAGGGTGATCGCCGTGACCGCGAGCACGGCGAGAACCGCCGCAGTGGCTCGTTTCCGATTCACGTTGTCTCTCTCCTCTCTCAGCTGGTACTCCCTGGCGCGAGAGTGACGCGGCCGCCGACCCGTGTGGGCTGAAAGGCGGTAGGGATCCGGTAACGGTCCGGTGACAACCGCCGGTGCAAGCCGGATCAGCCGTTAGCGTGGCCGCCGTGAGCTCGATCCCCGCCACGCATGCGCTCGCGGGCACCCGACGGCTCCGGGATCGGCTCGGAGACCGGCTGCTCTTCCTGTTGACGCTGCTCGCCGCGCTCGCGGCGGTCGCGATCATGGTCGCAATCGCGTACAAGGTGTTGCGCGGGGCTCATCTCTCGTTCAGCGCCTTCGGCTTCGGGTTCCTGAGCAGCACGACCTGGGACGCCACCAACGGCGTCTTCGGAGCCGCCACGCTCCTCTTCGGAACGGCCGTGACGTCGGCGATCGCGCTGCTCGTCGGGGGCCCGTTCGCGATCGCGATCGCCCTCTTCCTCAGCGAGCTGGCCCCGCGCGGCGTGCGGGCCGCGGTGGGAACGCTCGTGGAGATGCTCGCCGCGATCCCCAGCGTCGTCCTCGGCCTGTGGGGGATCCTCGTGATGGGGCCGTTCCTCGCGGATCACCTCGAGCCGGCGCTGCACCGGTGGTTCGGGTTCGTCCCGCTCTTCGGCGAGGCGTCGACCGGGAGCGACGTCTTCCTCGCGGGGCTGATCCTGGCGATCATGATCGTCCCGATCGTCGCCAGCATCTGCCGCGAGCTCTTCCTCGCCATTCCCCAGGAGCTCGAGGACGGCGCGCTTGCGCTGGGCGCCACGCGCTGGGAGATGGTCCGGGGGGTCGTGCTGTCCGGGTCGAAGTCGGGCATCGCCGCTGCGCTGATCCTCGGCCTCGGCCGGGCGCTCGGCGAGGCCATCGCGGTGGCGCAGATGATCGGGGCCGGCTCGGCGATCCACGGATCCCTGTTCACCCCCGGCGACACCCTGGCCTCCCGCATCGCCGAGCAGTTCCAGGGAGCGGTCTCGCGTCTGCAGATCTCGTCGCTCTTCTACCTCGCCGCGATCCTGCTCGTGATCGGGCTCGGCACGAACCTGGTCGCGCTCCTCATCGTGCGGCGCTACGGAGCCCAGCGCCAGGGAGCCGCGTGATGGCAGCGGTCGAGCCGCTGACGCTCGTGGGCGACGGCCGCTCCAGGCGCCGTCGGGCGGTGAATCGAGCTGCCGAGATCGGGGCGAGTCTCGCGGCGCTCGCCGCCGTCGCCGTGCTCGCCATCGTCGTCCTCTCGGTGCTGAAGCGCGGCATCGGCGTGCTCAGCTGGGGATTCCTGACGGAGTCGCTGCCGCTGTTCGGGCAGCCCGGAGGCGGGATCGCGCCGCTCATCGTCGGGTCCGCGGTGCTGGTCGGCATCGGCACCGCGATCGCCTTGCCGCTCGGGGTGCTGACGGCGCTCTTCCTCACGGAGTTCGCCCCGAGACGCCTGGCCGTGCCGATCCAGCTGACCCTCGACCTGATGAGCGGCCTGCCGTCGATCATCATCGGGGTCTTCGTCTTCGGCCTGCTCGTCTACGGCCATGCGCAGAAGGGCTACGCCGGCGGCTTCGCGCTCTCGATCGTGATGCTGCCGCTCATCGCGCGCTCGACGCAGGAGGTCCTCCGCCTCGTGCCGTCGGTGCAGCGCGACGGCGCCCTGGCGCTGGGCGTCAGCCGCTGGAGAACGGTGCTCGGCGTCGTGTTGCCGAACGCTCTCGGCGGGATCGTGACCGGGACGGTGCTCGCGATCGCGCGCGCGGCCGGTGAGACCGCCCCGCTGCTGTTCACGACCTCGATCTTCATCAACACCGTGTCGTGGGACGCCCGCCAGGCGCTGCCGAACATGCCCGTGCAGATCTTCATCTGGTCGGAGTCGCCGGATCCCGAGGATCACAAGCGGGCCTGGGCAACGGCGTTCGTGCTGCTGATGTTCGTCCTCGTCGCGAGCGTGCTGGCTCGAGTCGCGCTCGCGCGAAGCAAGAGGAGACTGGGCCAGTGACGGAGGAGGAGCCTGTGAACGAGACGGTTACGATGCCGCCGATGAGGTCGGTTGACGTCGCCGCGCGCGAGAAGACCGCGCCTCGCCCGACCGAGACCGTCTTCTCGGTCGAGAACGTGAGCGCGAGCTACGGCCGCAGCACGGCGGTCAAGGACGCGAACCTCGAGATCTACAGGAACGTGATCACCGCGGTGATCGGCCCGTCGGGCTGCGGCAAGAGCACCTTCATCCGCTGCCTCAACCGGATGAACGACACGGTTCCGGGCTTCCGACTCCACGGGCGCGTGCTCTACCACGGTCAGGACATCTACGGCGACGGCGTCGAGCCGATCGAGGTCCGCCGCCGGATCGGGATGGTCTTCCAGAAGCCGAACCCGTTCCCGAAGACGATCTACGACAACGTCGCCTGGGCGCCGCGCGTGCTCGGCCTGAAGAAGAACCTCGACGAGCGCGTCGAGCAGGCGCTGACGAGCGCCGCACTCTGGGACGACGTCAAGGACCGGCTCAAGAAGAGCGCGCTCTCGCTCTCCGGCGGCCAGCAGCAGCGGCTCTGCATCGCCCGCGCGATCGCGATCGAGCCGGAGGTGCTGCTCCTGGACGAGCCGGCCTCGGCGCTCGACCCGATCGCGACGCAGAAGATCGAGGAGCTGATGCGCGAGCTGAAGCGCGACTACACGATCGTGATCGTGACGCACAACATGCAGCAGGCCGCGCGCGTCGCCGACCGAACGGCGTTCTTCAGCCTGGAGGTCGAGGACGGCCAGCGCTACGGCGTGCTCGTCGAGTACGACGAGACCGAGAAGATCTTCACCGCGCCGGCCGACCAGCGCACCGAGGACTACGTCACGGGGCGGTTCGGATGAACGTCCGCGTCACCTTCCAGGAGGAGCTCGACCAGCTCGAGGCGTCGCTCCAGGAGGAGGGCGCGCTCGTCCTGCGCGTGCTGCGCGGCGCGCTGAACGCGCTCGGCCAGCGCGACGTCGAGCTCGCCGACGACGTGATCGCCTTCGACGACGACGTCGACCGCTCCTACGTCGCGATCGAGGAGGCGATCCAGTCGCTGCTCGCGCGCCAGACCCCGGTCGCGACCGATCTGCGGCTCGTACTCGCGCTCCTGCACATGAACCTGCACCTCGAGCGCATGGCCGACTACTCGGTGACGATCGCGAAGCTGACGAAGCTCGTCGCCGACGTCGAGGGCGACCCGACGCTGATGCAGACCCTGCAGGAGATGGGCGACCGTGCGGAGGAGATGATCCGCGTCGGCCTCGACGCGTTCGCGAACCGCGACCTCGCGGCGGCCGAGTCGCTCGTCGACCTGGACGAGCTGATCGACCGCGCGAACCGGCGCTTCGTCGAGCGCGTCGTCGAGGTCGTCGGCGAGCCGGGGCTGCGCGAGTGGGTGCTGCGGATGGTGATCGTCTCGCGGACCCTCGAGCGCATCGGCGACCACGCGGTGGACATCGGCGAGCAGGTCTCGTACCTGCTGACGGCCGAGTTCCGCGAGTTCACGGACGCCTCCCACCCGGAAGAGCGATGAGGACGCGCGCTCTCCTCGTGGGCGCCGCGCTGGCGGCGCTCCTGGCGGGCTGCGGCGGCTCCGGCACGAGCGGCGGCTCGAAGGGCGGCGGCGAGAGCACCGTGCTCGTCGGCGCGGGCAGCACGCTCGTCGCGCCGCTGCTCTCGCAGTGGTCGAACGACTACTCGAAGACGCACGGCGTGACGATCACCTACGGCGCGATCGGCTCGGGCGGCGGGATCGCGCAGGTCACCGCGCGCACGGTCGACTTCGGCGCGAGCGACGCGCCCTTCTCGCCCGACCAGGCCTCCGAGTGCAAAAGCTGCCTGCAGATCCCGTGGGCGCTCGGGGCGACGCTCGTCTCGTACCACGTGAACGGCGCGCCCGCGAAGCTGAAGCTGAGCGGTCCGGTGCTCGCGGACATCTACCTCGGCAAGATCATGCACTGGAACGACCCGCGCATCGCGGCGCTCAATCCGGGCGCGACGCTCCCGGCGACGAAGATCACGCCGGTCTTCCGCAGCGACTCGAGCGGGGACACCTACGCGTTCACGGACTTCCTCGCGAAGGCCAGCCCGGCGTGGAAGGCGCAGAAGGGCGTCTCGACGCAGGTCAGCTTCCCGACCGGGGTCGGCGGCAAGGGCAACGACGGCGTCGCTGCGGTGGTCTCGCGCACCGACGGCGCGCTCGGCTACCTGGCGATCTCCTACGTCTCCTCGAACAAGCTCGACTACGCCCTGATCCGCAACGAGGCCGGGCAGTTCCCGGTGCCGGCGCCCTCGTCGATCACGGCCGCGGCCAAGGCGGTGACCTCGATCCCGGCGGACAACGCGATCTCGCTCACGAACCCGCCGGCCTCCGCCCCGGGCGCCTACCCGATCTCGACCTTCACCTACGCGCTCGTCCCGCAGGGCTCGGGCAAGGCGAAGACGCTGAAGGACTTTCTCACCTACGCGATCGGCCCGGGCCAGAAGTTCGGCGCGAAGCTGCAGTTCGCGCCGCTGCCCTCCCAGGTCCTCGACGCAGACCGCAAGACGATCGCCCGCATCCGGTAGCGACCTCGACACGGCTTCGTAACCAGATCGAAGCCCACGGCGCGGTCGCGGCAGCCCAGAGTGGCGGTGAGCATGCGCGTCGCGATCGTCGCCGGACGGCGGAGCCCCACGAGCCTGGCGCTCGCGGAGCGACCGTGGAAGGGGGCCCGGATCCAGGTGCTCTCGCCGCGGGAGGCTCTGGTCGGGCTCGGGCGGGACGACGTCGCCCTTGTGCGGCTCGACGTGCGCGACGACCTGAGCGGTGTCGAGGACGGGCTGCCGCAGGTCGAGTGCCTCGCCGGCGAGGGCGTCACCGTGCTGAATCCGCCCACAGCGCTCCTGCGCGCCCACGACAAGCTGCTCACCGCCCGCACGCAGCGAAGGGCCGGGTTGCCGCATCCGCGCACGACGCTCGTGGAGCACGTCGCGCCGGCGCCCGAGCTCGACTTCCCCGTGGTCGTGAAGCCGCGCTTCGGCAGCTGGGGCCGTGACG
>DATIFC010000026.1:0-3215 GCA_035455445.1 Gaiellaceae bacterium
CGACCCCGAGGCGAAGCGCAAGGGCGTCGGCGAGGAGTTCATCCGGCTCTTCGAGGAGGAGTCTCGCCGGCTCGGCGAGGTCAGGTACCTCGTGCAGGGGACGCTGTACTCGGACGTGATCGAGTCGGGCGGCGACGCGTCTGTCGCGGCGACGATCAAGTCGCACCACAACGTCGGCGGGTTGCCCGAGGACATGGAGATGGAGCTCGTCGAGCCGCTACGCCTGCTGTTCAAGGACGAGGTCCGCCGTGTCGGTGAGGAGCTCGGCCTGCCGGAGCGGATGGTCTGGCGCCAGCCCTTCCCGGGCCCGGGCCTCGCGATCCGGATCATCGGCGAGGTGACGCACGAGCGGCTGGAGATCCTGCGCGAGGCCGACGCGATCCTGCAGGAGGAGATCCGCCGCGCAGGGCTCTACCGCGAACTCTGGCAGTCGTTCGCCGTGCTGCCGGCGATCCGCTCCGTCGGCGTGCAGGGCGACGAGCGCACCTACGGCTACCCGGTCGTGATCCGCGCGGTCACGAGCGACGACGCGATGACCGCCGACTGGGCGCGGCTGCCGTACGACCTGCTCGAGACGATCTCCTCCCGGATCGTCAACGAGGTTCCCGCGGTGAACCGCGTCGTGCTCGACATCACCTCGAAGCCGCCGTCGACGATCGAGTGGGAGTGACCGCGCACCCGCGCGGCCTCGCCGCCTCCAAGTAACAGACTGTTACTAGGTCGGTTGAGCCGGCGCGCGTTCCCGGTAGGGCCATGGCCTGGGACTGTCCCCGGGCATGGCTAGAAGGAGCGTGGCGGAGTGGCGGCTGTGTGACTGTTCGTCTACAGGCACGGTCGGAAGGGTCGGCGGAGCGCCGCGAGGCGGCGGCTCAGGCGGCAGAATCGGACCCGGCGCCGAACGCGGGATACCGTCGGCGCACCTCGTCGACGTACGCGCTCAGCTGCCGCGCGAGCTCGGGCTCCTTGATCTCCAGCACGTTCTCGGCGTTCTTCTCGCCCGAGTGGGAGAGGTTGAACGACCCGACGAAGACGACGTCGTCGGCGACGACGACCTTCGCGTGCATGAAGTCGTGGACGCTCCCGATCGGCTCCCACGGCTCCGAGCGCTTGCCGGAGAACTCCCCGCCGAGCACGCGCTCGAGCAGCGGCAGCTTCCACGAGACCGCCGCCTCGGCCTTCCACTGGTAGATCACCTCGTCCACCTGCGTCGCGTCCACGCAGCCCGCGATGTCGCCGCGCCCGTCCGAGATCAGCTGTGCAAGCGTCCCGAGCACCGGGGCCGACGTGATCACGGGCGAGCAGATCCGCACCCGCTCGGCGTGGCCGATCTTCTTCGCGATCCGGTGCGTGAGCGCGTCGGCGAAGCCCGGCGTGAACCAGGGCCGCACCTTGGCTCCGCCGACCTCGACCGGCCGCGGCTCGACGAGGCCGCTCTGCTCGACGACCCCGTCCCGCCAGAGCTCCTCGAAGTCGAGGGCGAACGCCTCTGCGAGCTCCGCGGAATCCACGGTCACGATCACGTTCTCCTGCCGCGACCACGACTCGTCCGTCCAGTTCGTCGAGCCCGTCCAGACCGACTCGCCGTCACGAACGACGAACTTGTGGTGCATCAGGTCCGGCACCCCGGCGATCGCCTTGGCCGGCACGCCGAGCGAGGCGATCAGCTGCACGTCGGGCTCGGGCGGGGGCGGCACCGGGATCGGGTTCGCGTGGTCGACGTTGTAGATGATCCGCACCGCGACGCCCCGCGCCTGCGCCTCCCGCAGCGCGCCGCAGACCACGGCGGCGGTCTCCTCGCCGAGGTGGAAGTCGTACTGCGCCAGGTCGAGCGAGCGCCGCGCGGCGGCCAGGAAGCCGGCCAGCTCGCGGGCGATCTCCTGCGCCTGCTGGCCTCCGTCGGTCAGAGTGCGGATGCGGATGGACGAGCTCATCGAGCGGTTGCGGCGCGCGAGGATCGGCGCCACGTTCAACTTCTATCGTGACGGCGCCGGCGCCGCCGCGCGGAGGGAGCGGCTGCTGCGCTACCTCCGCGCCCGCGAGGACGCACCTCTGCTGCTCGTCGGCGAGGCCGCCGGCCACCGCGGCGCCCGGGTCTCGGGCGTCCCGTTCACGTCGGAGCGGCAGCTGACCGGCACGGGCCCGGCGGAGGCGACGGCGACGATCGTGCGGCGCACTCTTGCGGAGCTCGGGCTCGAGGAGCAGACGCTCTGCTGGAACGTCGTGCCGACGCACCCGCATCTGCCGGGCCGGCCCGACACGAACAGGCGGCCGACGCGAGCCGAGGTCGCGGCGGCGCGGCCGTTCCTGCGTGAGCTCGCGCGGGGCCGGGACGTGCTCGCCGTCGGGCGGCTCGCGGAGGCCGCGCTGGATGCGCCCTACGTGCGCCACCCGAGTCACGGCGGGGCGGCGGAATTCCGGGCCGGGCTGCTACGATTCCGCGTCGGCGGACGGCGTGTCCGCCGCTTTTCTGTGACGACATGAAGACCTGGAACGCAAAGCCGGGCGAGGTCGAGCGTACGTGGTACCTCGTCGACGCCGAAGGGAAGACGCTCGGGCGTCTCGCCACGCAGATCGCCGACACGCTCCGCGGCAAGGGCAAGCCGCAGTACACCCCGCACGTGGACACCGGCGACTTCGTCGTGGTCGTGAACGCCGAGAAGATCGCGGTCACCGGCAAGAAGCTCGACGACAAGCTCTACCACCGCCACTCGGGCTACCCGGGCGGCCTCAAGAGCCGGCCGCTGCGCGAGGAGCTCGAGCGGCGCCCGACCGAGGTGCTGCGCAAGGCCGTGAAGGGGATGCTCCCCCGCAACCGCCTCGCGCGCGCGCAGATGCGCAAGCTGAAGATCTACGCCGGCCCCGAGCATCCGCACGAGGCGCAGGCGCCGAAGGAGCTGGAGGTGAACGCGTGAGCGAGATCGCGCAGTACCAGGGCACGGGCAAGCGCAAGACTTCTGTCGCCCGCGTGATCCTGCGGCCGGGCGACGGGACGACCTGGTTCAACGGACGCACGATCGAGGACTACTTCCCGCGGGCCGTCCACCGGACGCTCGTGACGGCGCCGTTGAAGGTGGCGGGAGTCGAGGGCCAGTACGACCTGCGCGTGCGCGTCCACGGCGGCGGGCCGAGCGGCCAGGCAGGCGCCGTCCGGCACGGGATCGCGAGGGCGCTCGTGGAGGCCGACCCGGAACTGCGGGTGCCGCTGAAGCGGGCCG
>DATIFC010000027.1:0-12064 GCA_035455445.1 Gaiellaceae bacterium
CGCGGCGTCTCGACGCGCACCACCGTCCAGATCCTCGCCGGCATCCTGCTGCAGGGCTCTGAGGGGCGGCTCGACCTCGCCGCGACCGACATGGAGCTCTCGCTCCGCACCTCGCTGGAGGCGCAGGTGGAGACCGGTGGGTCAGTGGTCGTTCCCGGACGGCTGTTGCTGGAGCTGGCGCGGCTGCTGCCCGACGCCGAGGTCTCGATCGAGCACAAGCTCGAGGAGGCGGCCGTCGAGATCCGCTCCGGCTCGGCGAGCTACAGGCTGCACACCTACAACGCCGAGGACTTTCCGCGGCTGCCCGACGCCGAGGCCGCCGACCGGCACGGGGTCGACCGCGAGACGCTGCTCGAGACCGTTGCGCGGGTGAGTCGGTCCGCCTCGCGCGACGAGTCGCGCCCGGTCCTCACCGGCGTGCTGATGCGGTTCGAGCCCGGCAAGCTCGTGATGGCGGCAACCGACTCCTACCGTCTCTCGGTGAAGGAGACGGCGACCGAGGGCTCCGTGCCGGAGCTCGAGGCGATCGTCCCGGCACGCGCGCTCGGCGAGCTGGCGCGGATCGCGCAGGCCGGCGAGGGGATCGAGCTCGGCGTCCACGAGAACCAGGTCGTCTTCTCGACCGGCGACGCACTGCTCACGACACGCCGCATCGACGGGCAGTTCCCGAACTACAAGCAGCTCGTTCCCGAGACCTTCGACCACGAGCTCTCGCTCCCGAGGGAGGAGCTGCTCGACGTCGTTCGCCGGGTGGCGGTGATGGCCCAGCGCAATTCGCCGCTGCGCCTGCGCTTCGCCGAGGGCGAGCTGACGGTGTCCGCGCAGACCCAGGACGTGGGCGAGGCGCGGGAGTCGCTGCCGGTGTCGTTTGCCGGCGAGCCGCTCGAGATCGGCTTCAACGCCGAGTTCCTGCGCGACGGGATCGAGTCCGTCGGCGGCGAGCAGCTGCGGCTGAAGCTGATCAGCCCGCTTCGACCGGCCGTGCTCCAGGGCGAGGACGACGACTTCCTGTACCTGATCATGCCCATCCGGCTAGCGGGCTGATCGTCAGCGCCGTCGTTCTTCGGGACTACCGCTCGTACGCGAGGCTCGATCTCGAGCTGGAGCGAGGGCTCGTGCTCGTGACCGGGCCGAACGGCGCCGGGAAGACGAACTTGCTCGAGTCGCTCCACGTCGGGACGCAGGGCTTCTCGCCGCGGACACGCGCCGATGCCCAGCTGGTGCGCTTCGGACGCGAGGCGGCGCGGATCGCGCTCCGCGGGCGGCGGGGCGGCGTCCCGCTCGATCTCGAGGTCACGCTCGAGCTGGGCAGTGGCAAGCGGGCGACGCTGAACGGTGCCCGTCTGCGCGCGGCCGAGCAGCTGCGCGCCGAGGTGACGACGCTCGTCTTCACGCCCGACCGGCTCGTGGTCGTCAAGGGTGGCCCCGCCGCCAGGCGCGCGTACTTCGACCGCGTGCTCGGGCGCCTGACGCCGGCCCGCGCCGGGCTCTCCGCCGAGTACGGGGCCGCGGTCGGCCAGCGGAACGCCGCGCTGCGGCGGGTGGCGCAGGGCCACTCGACCCGGGAGGCGCTGGCGCCCTGGAACGAGCAGGTGAGCCGGCTCGGAGGCGAGCTGGTTGCCGGCCGTCACGAGACGGCGGCGGCGCTGCAGCCGCGCTTTGCCGAGCGGGCCGGTGAGCTCGGGCTGGGGGAGGCCGAGCTGCGCTACGAGGGTGACGCGCCGAGTGTGGCGGAGCTGGAGGCCCGGGTCGAGCGTGACCTCGAGCGCGGCACGACCGGCCTCGGGCCGCACCTCGATGACGTTGGCATCCTCGCGGCCGGCCGCGACCTGCGCGTCTTCGGGTCCCAGGGCGAGCAGCGCCTGGCCGTGCTCGCACTGCTCCTCGGCGAGGCCGAGCTCCTGGAGGAGCGGCGTGGCACGAGGCCGTTGCTCCTGCTGGACGACGTGCTCTCGGAGTTGGACGGTGAGCGTCGCGGCATCCTCGCGGAGCGGCTGCGCACGGCGGGCCAGGCGCTCGTCACGAGCGCGAGCCGCGGCGCGCTCCCGGGCGAGCCCTCGCAGTTGCTGGAGGTCGCGCAGCGCGGGGACGGCACGAGCGAGGTACGGGCGGCTTGATGGAGCGGCTCGGTCCCGAGATCAGGCGCGAGCTCGACCGGTTCGGAGGGGCCGGGCGGACGGCCGACCTGGTCGCGGCCTGGCCGGCCGCCGTGGGCGAGACCGTCGCCGCCAACGCGTGGCCGGCGCGCTTCGCACGGGACGGGACGCTGCACGTCAACGCCGCCTCGTCGACCTGGGCGTTCGAGTTGCAGCAGCTCGAGGCGGAGATCCTGACGCGCCTCCGCGACGCGCTCGGAGAGGGTGCCCCGGCACGGCTGCGCTTCGCTCCCGGGCCGCTTCCCGAGCTCGGCGCCGAGGACGCGGAGGCGTCGCGGAGGCCCGTGCCCGAGCCCACTCTCGACGACGCGCGCGCGGCACACGAGCTGGCGGCGCCGATCGCCTCCGAAGAACTCCGCAAAACGGTGGAAAAGGCTGCGCGAATGAGTCTCGCCGCGGCCGCTGACGACCGCTCGGTTTGATAGACTTGTCGCAGCCCGGAAATGCGTAAGTTGCAGGGCTTTTTTTATGGCTAAAGCTTCCTATACCGCAAAGGACATCACCGTTCTGGAGGGCCTCGAGCCGGTCCGTCTGAGGCCCGGCATGTACATCGGCTCGACCGGCGCCCGCGGCCTGCACCAACTCGTCTACGAGGTGATCGACAACGCCGTGGACGAGGCTCTCGCCGGCCGCGCCGACACGATCGAGGTGACCATCCACCCGGATACGTCGGTGACCGTCGGCGACAACGGCTCCGGCATCCCCGTCGACGTCATGGCCGAGCAGGGGCTGCCCGCGGTGACGGTGGTGCTGACGAAGCTCCACGCCGGCGGGAAGTTCGGGGGCCAGGGCTACAAGGTCTCCGGCGGCCTGCACGGCGTCGGCGTCTCGGTCGTGAACGCGCTCTCCGAGTGGCTGACGGTGGAGGTCAAGCGCGACGGCAAGATCTGGCGCCAGGAGTTCGCCCGCGGCGAGCCGACGACCGAGCTGAAGAAGGCGGGTGTCGCCAAGGACACCGGCACGACGATCACCTTCCTGCCCGACGGCGACGTCTTCGACGAGCTCGAGTGGTCGTCGGAGACCCTCTTCCAGCGGCTGCGCGAGACCGCGTTCCTGACGAAAGGCCTGCGCATCGTCCTCTACGACGAGCGAGAGGGCGACGAGCGGCACGAGTTCCACTACGAGGGCGGCATCCGCGACTTCGTCTCCTACGTGAACAAGTCGAAGGACCCGGTCCACAAGGGGATCGTCTACTTCGAGGGCGCGAACGAGCAGGGCGCCGTCGAGGTCGCGATGCAGTGGAACAGCTCCTACCAGGAGTCGGTCTTCTCGTTCGCCAACAACATCAACACGACCGAGGGCGGCTCGCACCTCTCCGGCTTCAAGGGCGCCCTGACGCGCACGCTCAACGACTACGCGCGCGCGAAGGGCCTGCTCAAGGAGAAGGAGGACAACCTCGAGGGCGAGGACGTGCGCGAGGGGCTCGCGGCCGTGCTCTCGGTCAAGCTGCGCGACCCGCAGTTCGAGGGGCAGACCAAGACGAAGCTCGGCAACCCGTGGGTGCGCGGCCTGGTCGAGCAGACCGTCAACCAGCGCCTCGGCGAGTTCCTCGAGGAGCACCCGGCCGACGCCAAGCGGATCATCGACAAGGCGGTCTCGGCGGCGCGGGCGCGGCAGGCGGCGCGCAAGGCGCGCGAGCTGACCCGGCGCAAGAGCGCGCTCGAGAGCTCGTCGCTGCCCGGCAAGCTCGCCGACTGCCAGATCACCGACCCGGCGTCGGCCGAGCTCTTCCTCGTCGAGGGCAACTCGGCGGGTGGCTCCGCGGTCGACGCGCGCGACCGCACCTTCCAGGCGATCCTGCCCCTGCGCGGCAAGGTGATCAACTCCGAGAAGAACCGGATCAACAAGGTGCTCTCGAACGCGGAGATCCAGTCGATGATCACCGCGATCGGGACCGGCATCGGGGACGAGTTCGACATCTCGAAGCTGCGCTACCACCGCGTGATCGTGATGACCGACGCTGACGTGGACGGCTCACACATCCGGACGCTGATCCTCACGTTCCTCTACCGGCAGATGCCGGAGCTCGTCGACCACGGGCACGTCTACATCGCCGTCCCGCCGCTCTACGCGGTCCGCATCAACGGCCGCGAGCAGTACGTCGAGAAGGAGGCTCACTTCGAGGACCTGCTGGTGCGCGAGCGCGTGAAGGACGCCGAGGTGACCGACCGTGGCGGTGACACGCAGAAGTTCACGGAGGCCAGGTACGCCCGCTTCAGCCGGGCGCTGCACGAATACGAGGGTTGGGTTTCCCGTCTGCGCGCCGATTTCGGCGCCGGGCCGGCCAACTTCGTCACCGCGCACCGGCTCGTCGAGACCGAGGCCGGCTCACTCGCCGACCTCGAGGGGGCGCTGGGCACGATCGCGCCGAACGGCTACGAGGTTTCGCTGGTCGAGACCGATGCGGCCGGGGCCAGGATCCGGGTCGTCGAGCGTGAGACCAGCGCCGCCGCGAACGTCGTCCTGCCGGCGGAGCTTCTCGCTTCGCCCGTCTACGCGAACCTGCGCAAGACGTACGCGCGGCTGGTCGAGATCGTCGGCCTGCCCCCCTTCGGTCTCCGGCTCGGCAACAAGTCGGCCGAGGCCGAGACGTTCACCGAGCTCCGCGAACGCGCGCTCGACCTCGCCAAGGAGGGCCTGAAGCCGCGGCGCTTCAAGGGCCTCGGGGAGATGGATCCGGAGGAGCTCGCGCAGACGACGATGGACCCGGCCCGCCGGATGCTGATCCGAGTCGAGGTCGAAGACGCGGCCGCCGCCGACCAGGTCTTCTCGATGCTGATGGGCGACCAGGTCGAGCCGCGCCGGCTCTTCATCGAGCAGAACGCGAAGGACGTCAGATTCCTTGACGTCTAGGGGAGGCGTGGAATGGCGACGGTAGAGCCCCTCGGTCCCGGCCGGATCGAGCCGCGCGAGCTCGAGCAGGAGATGCGCTCGAGCTTCCTCGACTACGCGATGAGTGTGATCGTCGCGCGTGCGCTCCCGGACGTGCGCGACGGCCTCAAGCCCGTCCACCGCCGCGTGCTCTACGCGATGCACGAGGCCGGGCTGCAGCCGAACCGCGCGCGGCTCAAGTGCGCCCGCGTGGTCGGCGACGTGATGGGCTCCTATCACCCCCACGGCGACCAGGCGATCTACGACACGCTCGTCCGCCTCGCGCAGCCGTTCTCGATGCGGTACCCGCTGGTGGACGGCCAGGGCAACTTCGGCAACATCGACGGCTACCCGGCCGCGGCGATGCGCTACACGGAGTGCCGGCTCACGCGGGTCGCGACCGAGATGCTGCGCGATATCGACGCGGACACCGTCGACTTCAAGCCGAACTACGACGAGTCGCGCCGGGAGCCGGAGGTCCTGCCGTCACGCCTGCCGAACCTGCTCCTGAACGGGTCGGCCGGGATCGCGGTCGGAATGGCGACGAACATGCCGCCGCACAACCTCGGCGAGGTCGTCGACGCGCTCGTGGTGATGATCGACGAGCCGACCATCGACGTCGACCGGCTGGTCAAGAACGTCAAGGGCCCGGACTTCCCGACCGGCGCGATCATCGTCGGCCGCGAAGGGATCCGCGAGGCGTACCGGTCGGGCCGCGGGCGGATCGTCGTCCGCGCGCGCACCCACATCGAGGAGCTGCGCGGCGGCCGCACCGCGATCGTCGTCAGCGAGCTGCCCTACGGCGTCAAGAAGGGCGGCGACGAGGGCGTGATCACGAAGATCGCGTCGCTCGTCAACGACAAGGTCATCCCCGAGATCGCGGACGTCAAGGACCTCTCCGACAAGTCGGGGATGCGGATCCAGATCGAGCTCAAGCGCGACGCGGTCCCGCAGGTAACGCAGAACAGGCTCTTCAAGCACACCCCGCTGCAGACGACCTTCGGCTACAACGCGGTCGCCCTCGTCGACGGCGTCCCGCGGACGCTGCCGCTGCGCGACCTGCTGCTGCACTACCTGGACTTCCAGCGCGAGGTCGTCACCCGCCGCTCCAAGTTCGAGCTGCGCAAGGCCGAGGCCCGTGCGCACGTCCTGCAGGGCTACCTGACCGCGCTCGACAACCTCGACGCCGTCATCTCGCTGATCCGCGCCTCGGCCGATCCCGACGCTGCGCGCACCGGCCTGATGGAGACCTTCGACCTCTCGGAGATCCAGGCCCAGGCGATCCTCGACCTGCGGCTGCAGCGGCTGACCGGGCTCGAGCGCAAGCGGATCGAGGAGGAGTACGCCGACCTGATGGAGCGCATCACCGAGCTGCGGACGATCCTCGGCGACGAGGCGAAGATCGACGCGCTGATCCGCGAGGAGCTGCTCGAGATCAAGCAGGTCTACGGCAAGGGCGACGACCGCCGCACCGAGATCGTGGCCGCCGAGGGCGAGCTCGAGCTCGAGGACCTGATCGCGGAGGAGGACATGGTGATCGCGATCACGCGCTCCGGCTACGTGAAGCGCCTCCCGGTCACGACCTATCGCGAGCAGCGCCGCGGCGGGATCGGTGTGATGGGCATGGACCTCAAGGACGAGGACTACATCGAGCACCTGTTCGTCGCCTCGACGCACGACTACCTGCTCTTCTTCACCTCGGTCGGCAAGGTCTACCGGCTGAAGGTGCACGAGCTCCCGCTGGGCACGCGCCAGTCGAAGGGCCGCGCGATCGTGAACCTGCTCCCGTTCGCCCAGGGCGAGCAGGTGCGGGCGGTGATCGCGACGCGCGACTTCAAGGAGGCCGAGTACCTGGTGCTCGCGACGCGAAACGGGATGGTCAAGAAGACGCGCTTCGGGGAGTACAACACTCCCCTGAGGGCGGATGGGATCATCGCGATCAAGCTCCGCGGCGAGGACGCGCTCGTGGACGTGCTCCACTCCTCCGGCAGCGAGGACATCGTTCTCGTCTCGCGCAAGGGCCAGGCGATTCGTTTCCACGAGACGAACGTGCGCCCGATGGGCCGCGCGACCTCGGGCGTGAAGGGGATGGGCCTGCGGAAGGGCGACGAGGTGATCGCCGCCGGGATCGCCGACGACGAGCTGGACATGCTCGTGGTCACCGACCAGGGCTACGGCAAGCGGACCCGGATGGCCGACTACCCGGTCAAGGGCCGCGGCGGCCTCGGCGTGAAGACGGTTCAGCTGACCGAGGCCCGCGGCCAGCTGGCCGGCGCTCTCGCTGTGCGCGAGGGCTACCAGGTGATGCTGATCTCGGACGGCGGCACGGTGATTCGCATGCCGGTCGACGAGATCAAGCGGCTCGGCCGTGCCACGCAGGGCGTGATCGTCATGCGGCTGCGCGGAGACGAGCAGGTCTCCAGCATCGCGCTCGTTGCCGAGTCGGAGGAGGCTTCCGAGGCCGAGACCGCGCCTGCGACCGGGGGCGAGACGGCTCCCGCCAAGGCGACTCCCGCTGCAGAAAGCGGTAAGAACGAGTAAGTTCGCAGCGGCAGCCCTTCCATAGCTGGAAACAGGTCGCTATAAGTTTCAACAGAGAAGCACCGGGCGCGGGAGGCGATTGATGGCGTACGACAAGGCAGCAGACTTCCTCGAGCCGATCGACCTGGCGGAGCACCTGGACAAGATCGAGCTCTACCTCGGGCAGGTATGTCAGATCGCCGGGATCTCGAAGATGCAGCTCGACTACTGGACGAACAAGGCACAGATCCCCACCAAGGGAAGGAAGCAGCGCATCTACGACATCGACGCGCTGGAGACGGTGATGCTGATCAAGCAGGCCAAGGACAAGGGCCTGAACCTCGGCGCCGCGATCGAGGCGGCCCGCCGCTTCCGCGAGACGAACCCTCGCGTCGGCGCGGACTAGACGCGAAGCGTCTCGGCGGCCTGCTCGGGCGCGAGGGTGTTGATGTAGTGCCCGGCGCCGAGCTCGAGTGACGCGAGGGCCGTCAGCCTCGGCAACAGCTCGAAGTGCCAGTGCCCTGCCTCGTGCAGCCAGAGGTTCATCGGCGGCTGCGCGTCCGTGGCGGCGGCGATCCGCCGTAGCGCCTCGGCCGCCAGCTCCAGGGCCGGCCCGAGCAGCGGGCTCGGGAAGGCGTGCTCCTCGTGCTCGAGCGGGGCGACCAGGCACTCGTACGGCGAGCGGCTCGCGTAGGGGCAGAGCAGGACGAGGCCGTCGCGCTCGGCGACCACCCGAGTCTCCTCGCCGCGCTCGAGCTCGAGGTACTCGCACAGCCGGCAGCGCTCGCCGCGCTCCGCCTTCGCGATTGGCGGCTCGGCGTCGAGCCAGACGAGCTGGGAGTGCGAGTGCAGGAGGCTCGCGCCCGCCGCGCGTCCCTCGTTGACGCAGGCGAAGAGCGTCTTGCCCTGGTTGTCCGCCGCGGCGCCGCGCAGCCGCCAGGCGTCGGCGACGAGCCCGAGCTGCGCCGCGTCGAGCTCGGAGATCGAGCGCGAGTGCCGAGGCGAGTGGACGACGACCTCCTGCCGCGCGAACGCCGGGTACTTGTTCGGCACGACGCGCACCGACCATCCCGGCGTGTCGGGCTCGCGCTCGCCGGGCGGCAGCGCCAGCACCTCGGGCGGGGTCCGGTGCTCGTGCCCCTCGCAGAATGGGCACGTCTCGAGCTCCCCGTCGCTCAGCGGCTCGAGCTGCACCCGCCCCGCGCCCGGCCGCGCGGAGCGCGCCGGCGCGACCGCGACCAGCCGGCCGGAGAGCGGGTCGAGCCTGAGGTCCTGCCTCAGGAGCCCGAGTTGGTCTTCTCGAGGAACGGCCGCAGCAGGTCGAGCGGTGCCGGGAAGACGATCGTCGTCGACGCCGACGAGCCGAGCTCGAGCAGCGTCTGCAGGTAGCGCAGCTGCAGCGCGATCGGGTGTGCCTCGATCACGAGGGCGGCGTCCTTCAGGCGCTCGGAGGCCTGGAACTCGCCCTCGGCGTTGATCACCTTGGCGCGGCGCTCGCGCTCGGCCTCGGCCTGGCGTGCCATCGCGCGCTGCATCCCCGACGGGATCTCGACGTCCTTGACCTCGACGATCGAGACCTTGATGCCCCAGGGCGAGGTCGCCTCGTCGATGATCTCCTGCAGGATCGAGTTGATCTTGTCGCGCTCGGAGAGCAGCTCGTCGAGCAGGTGCTGGCCGAGCACCGACCGCAGCGTCGTCTGCGCGATCTGCGAGGTCGCGACCATGAAGTTCTCGACCTGCACGATCGCGTTCTTCGGTTCCACGATGCGGAAGTAGGCGACCGCGTTCACCCGCACGGGGACGTTGTCCTTGGTGATGACCTCCTGGGGCGGGATGTTGAGCGTGATCGTCCGCAGGTCGACCTTCACCATCCGGTCGACGACCGGGATCAGGATGAAGAGGCCCGGCCCCTTCGGCTCCGGCAGCAGCCGGCCGAGCCGGAACACGATCCCGCGCTCGTACTCGCGTGCCACCTTGATCGCCGAGATCAGGAAGAGCACGACGAGGAAGAGGAGGATGACGACGACGATGAGGGCGGCGGTCACGACCGGAATCCTACTCCGTGGGTACCGGCTCGACAGGCTCCACTTCCAGCACGAGGCCGGGGTCGACGCCGGCGACGCGCACGCGCTGGCCCGGACGCAGCGGACCGTTCGCGATCGAGCGCGCGCGCCAGAGCTCGCCGTGCACGAAGACCATGTCGTCGCGGCGCGCCTCGCCGACCTCGCCGACGATCGTCTGGGGCCCGACGGAGACCGGTCGCCGCCGGACCTGCACGGCCTTGGTCAGGGCGAAGGCCCAGGCGCCGCCGAGCGCGAGCGCAAAGCCGACGAGCAGCGGCACGTTGACGTCGTTGTAGGGGGAGGGGGCGTTGTGGAAGAGCATCAGCGCGCCCACGACGATGCTCGTCAGCCCCGACACGGTCAGCGCTCCGTGGCTGACGACGTGGGCATCGATCACGAGCAGGGCCGCGCCGAGGATCAGCAGCGCGAGCCCGGCCCAGCTGATCGGAAGCACCGCGAAGCCGAACAGGGCCGTCAACAGCGCGATCGCCCCGAGCGCACCGGGCAGGACGACGCCGGGGTGGAAGATCTCGAAGCCGATCCCGGCGATGCCGGCGAGGAAGAGCAGCGGGATGATGTTCGGGTCGATCAGCGCGTTCAGCAGGCGCGTGAAGAACCCTGGCTCGACGTTCACGATCTCCGCGCCCGCCGTGTGGAGCGTGAAGCCCTTGCCCGCCGTCTTCTGCCCGTCGATCTTGTCCAGCAGGGCCGGCAGCGTCGGCGCGAGCACGTCGACGACGTCGATCCGCTTGGCCCGGCGCTCGTCGAGATTCGAGGCCTGCCTCACCGCTCTCGCCGCCCACGCCGCGTTGCGGTGGTGGAAGCGCATCAGGCTCGTCAGCGAGGCCACGGCGTCGTTGATCACCTTGCGTCTCAGGTCGGAGCCGAGGTTCTGGCCGCTCGAGTCGATCGGCGTCGACGAGCCGATGTTCGTCGCCGGGGCCATCGCGGCGACGTCGGCCGCCTCCGTGATCCAGACCCCGGCCGAGGCGGCGCGGGCTCCGCTCGGCGAGACGTAGGCGATCACGGGGATGCGCGAGGCGATCTCGGTCTTGACGATCGTCCGCATCGACTCCGAGAGCCCGCCGGGGGTGTCGATCACGATCACCGCCGCGTCGTAGCCGTCCTTCTGCGCTCGTTCGAGCTCGTGGTCGAGGTAGCTGGAGGTGACGGGGTTGACCTCGAGCTCGAAGTGGATCGCCAGCACGCGCGGCTTCGCCGCCGACGCGAGAGCCGGGACGGCCAGGGCCACGGCCAGCGAGGCTAGGAGAGCCCGAAGGAACGGCCGGTCCACTGTTGTAAAGATTCTACCGACGAGCAGCGGTTTTCCTTGCGGGCGAGGAGGTCGTCTGCGACTCTCGAAGCGGGTCGTTCTCGATGAGGAAGCTTCTTGCCGCAGCCGCCCTCGCCCTCACCTTCCCGGGTTCCGCCCTCTCCGCCGGGCTCGTGCAGCAGCGAGAGCTCACGCCCCTGGCGCCGAACCGCGCGCTCACGCCGGGCCGCTTCGAGCTGGTCGGCATCCACTGGCGCGGGCCGGGCGCGGTTCGATTCCGGACGCGCGACCTTCGCGGGCGCTGGAGCGCGTGGCGGGTCTCCTCCGACGAGGACACGCCACGGCAGCGGGGCTGGCGGATAGGCGAGCCGGTCTGGGTCGGGGCCTCGACCGCGCTCCGGTACCGGATCTCCGGCCGCGTGACGCGCGTGCGCGCCTACTTCGTCCGCTCGCCGCGGATCGCGTCGCCGCTGAAGCGCGCGCAGATCGCCGGGGCCCCTCCGATCGTCACGCGCGCGGGCTGGCACGCCGACGAGTCGATCCGTCGCGGCCGGCCCTACTACGCCGACGGCGTCCACCTCGTCTTCGTCCACCACACCGTCAGCTCGAACTCGTACAGCAAGGCCCAGTCCGCCTCGATCGTCCGCGGGATCGAGCTCTACCACGTGAAGGGGAACGGCTGGAACGACATCGGCTACAACTTCCTCGTCGACAAGTACGGCCAGGTCTTCGAGGGCCGCTACGGGGGGATGACGAGGCCGGTCGTCGGCGCCCACGCGATGGGGTTCAACACCGGCTCGGTCGGCATCGCCCTGATAGGGGACTACAGCTCGACGGCGATCACGCCGGCCGCCCGGGCGGCGCTCGTCTCGCTGATCGCGTGGCGGCTCGACCTCGCGCACGTCGACCCGCTCTCGAAGGTCGTGCGCGTCTCGGCTGGCAACCCGCGCTACCCCGCCGGCCGCGCCGTGACGCTGAACGCGATCTCCGGCCACCGCGACGTCTACCCGACGAGCTGCCCCGGCGGGAGCCTGTACGCGCAGCTGCCGTCGATCCGGGCAGCAGTGGCGAAGAGCGGGCTGCCGAAGATCTACTCGCCGGTCGTGTCCGGCGCGCTGGGCGGCCCGATCCGGTTCGGCGCGCGCCTCTCGAGCTCGGCGACGTGGACGGTGACCGTGCGC
>DATIFC010000028.1:0-7515 GCA_035455445.1 Gaiellaceae bacterium
CGTTGGGCGACATGGGCTGGCCCTCGACGAGCACCGCCGTGGCCGCCGAGCGCCCGGCCTCCTCGATGCGCACCAGGCGCTTCTCGCCCACGTGGGCGCCGCCGTCGATCACCGAGATGATGTAGCCGTCGACCTTGGCCACGGCGTCGTCGACCTCGTACATGTGCGGCTCGATGATGGTGACGAGCACCTCGTCGCCCTCGCGGAAGGGGATCGCCTGCTCGCGCACGTCGGCGTCGGAGCCCTCGAGCACGATGTCGAAGTGGTCGTGTGGCAGCCCCTCGGAGCCCGTGAAGTGGAAGTGGCGCCCGGTCTCGGCCTCGAGCGCGTGCAGCACGCGCGCGCCGTTGCCCGTGAACTGCGAGCTCACGTGCGGATGCATGCGGATGAGGAAGGCCTCGACCTTGCGCGGGGCCCGGGCGGCCAGCTCGCGCAGGCGGCGCTCGAACTCGATGGCGATCGTCTCCTCGGAGAGCACCACGCCGTCGCCGCCGCACACCGGGCAGGGCCGGGTCATGATCTCGCGCACGCCCTCGGTGACGTTCTGGCGCGTCATCTCGACGAGGCCGAGCTTGGAGATCTCCGCCGTGAAGGTCTTCGTGCGGTCGAGCTCGAGCTCGCGGCGCAGCGTCTTGAGCACCGCGTCTCGGTTGCGCGCGCGGGCCATGTCGATGAAGTCGATGACGATGATCCCGCCGATGTCGCGCAGGCGCAGCTGGCGCACGACCTCCTTGACGGCCTCGAGGTTGTTCTTGGTGATCGTGTCCTCGAGCCGTCCGGCGGACGAGCGGCCGCGCGAGCCGACGAAGCGGCCGGTGTTCACGTCGATGACCGTGAACGCCTCGGCGTAGTCGAAGACGAGGTATCCGCCCGAGGGCAGGTCGACCCGGCGCGAGAGCGTCGAGCGGATCTCGGCCTCGACGCCGAGGCTCTCCATCAGCGGCGTCTTCTCGCGGTAGCGGGTGACGCGGTCGGCCATGTGCGGCGAGGTCTTCTTCAGGTAGCCGACGACGCGCTTGTAGGTGCGCTCGTGGTCGACCAGGGCGCGCTCGAAGTCCTCCGTGAAGAGGTCGCGGATCACGCGCAGCGGCAGCTCGGCCTCCTGGTAGACGAGCGACGGCGCCTTGGCCGCCTTCGCCCGGGCCTCGATCGTCCTCCAGAGCCGCTGCAGGAAGACGAGGTCGCGCTCGATGTCGTCGGCCGAGGCTCCCTCGGCGGCGGTGCGGACGATCACGCCCCCCTTCTTCACCTCGAGCTTCTTGACGATGTCGCGCAGCCGCGTGCGCTCGTCGTCCTCGAGCCGGCGCGAGACGCCGAGGCCCTCGCCGTGCGGGACGAAGACGACGAAGCGGCCGGGGAGCGAGATCTCGGTGGTGAGCCGCGCGCCCTTCGACTTCATCGGATCCTTGACGGCCTGGACGAGCACCTCCTGGCCGCGGCTGAGCAGGTCCTGGATCTTGCGGCCGTGCGCGCGGCCCTCCAGCTCGGGGGCGATCACCTCGTCGACGTAGAGGAAGCCGTTCTTCTCGAGGCCGATCTCGATGAACGCGGCCTCCATCCCCGGCAGGACGTTGTCGACCGAGCCCTTGTAGATGTTCCCCGCGATCGAGCGGCGCTCCGGCCGCTCGAGGTACGCCTCGGCGACCTTGCCGTCCTCGAGCACGGCGACGCGCTGCTCGCTGACGTCGACCGCGATCAGCAGCTCGCGCTTGGCGGGCGGGAGCGGCGGGCGGCGCGGCGGCGTGCGGCGGCGGGTGGCGCGCTGTTTCCGCTGCGAGGGACGGCGCTCCGGCCGCGACTCGTCCTTCTTCGCCGCCGGCTTCGCCTTCGGCTTCGGCTTCTCGGCCTCGGCCGCCGGCTCCGCACCGGAGCCGGCGCGCTTGCGTCCGCGCCCTCCGCGGCTGCCGCGGCGGCGCTTCTTCCTCGCAGGCTCGGTTGTGCCCGCCTCGGCGGGCTCGGGGGTTACGTCCTCGGTAGGTACGGGTGGCGCGACCTCGTCGCGGGCGCGCTCGTCAGTAGACGGCTTCTGCCGCCTGAACCATCGAAGCAAGTGGAATCTCCTTGTCGGGCGCGCGCGCTGCCGTCACCCGGAATCGAGTGGAGCGCGCGCAGCAATGTGGGCAAACCTGTCGGCATAGCCGTTCGTCACAGGCTAGCAGCGCGGACGGGCGTGGCCGCTTACGCAGCCGCGGCCGGGCGGAGCTTCGCGCGCTTCGTGCGGACGGCGCGCAGCCGCTGGCTGAGGCGCGCCCACGCCCACGGCTCGACCTCGCGGTAGCGCGGTTCGGTCTGACCCCGCGTCGCCTCCAGGTACTCGAACCAGGCGTCGGCCTCCTCGATCAGCAGCAGCTCCTCCGCTTCTCGTCTCGGGGCCATGGCGGGATGGTAGGACCACCCCCGGACGGACCCGGCACGGGGGAACCGGGTTCCCCGGTGAGCCCTCTCGGCGGTTGGCGCGCGTCCCGCAGCCTGGGTCTCGGGCGTGCGAAGCCCGTTGCCGGTTACGAGCCTCCCGCCGGCCGCTCACGGCGGCGTCCGAACAGCTTCCTTCTGCTGGGCTTCTCCGGCCTCACGAGCGGAGTGCCGACGCTCCTCGTCAGCGCTCTCTGGGCTCGATCATCGGCACCGGCATCTTCATTGCGAGTCTGTTGCGTGGACACCTTCGGCTCCTCTCGTTCGCGGTTCGTCTGGCGTTCGACTCCAATTCGTCGACTGACACATCGGACACGTGGGCAGGGCGCCGGTCACGCTGATTCCGTAGCCACAGGCTGTGCAACGAAAGTCGCGCGGATTCGAGGCGAGCGTCGAATCGGTCACGGACTCCCCTTCGCGGCAAGTTGCAGAACGTGGATCGCCTCTCGACACATGCCGCCCTCGCGCAGGTCGAAGCCGACTCTCGCGCCCTCGAACAACGTTCTCGTACGCCAGTCGTTGCCCACGATGCTCCCCCGGTGCACGAAGAGGTCCTCGCCGCCGTCGTCCGCAACGATGTAGCCGTAGCCGCTCTCCTCGTTGAACCACCGCACGGTGCCACTCGCCAAGATTGGATCCCTCTCTCGTCGATCTGGAAAGCTCGAGGCGAGCGCTCCTGGTGCACCCAGGCCAAATGTGACAGTCGAAGAGGGTTCGAGCCTCGGCGGCTTCCGCGCTAAGCCCAACGCGCCAGACGAGCATAGCCCAGATCCCGGGCACCCTGCGCTCGCACGTCGAGCTTCTGGCCCGCCTGAGCGTCAGCGTTCCGGCTTGTGCTGGGTCGTCCGCCCCTACGCCCGCGGAAGCACGTAGAAGGCGACGACAACGTATTGACACGCTGCCGCAGCGACCGTGAGCACGTGGAAGAGCTCGTGGTATCCGAAGACGTGCGGATGCGGGTCGGGCCGGCGTCGCGCATAGATGACGGCCCCGGCGGTGTAGAGCATCCCGCTGACGACGACGAGCAGGACGGCTACCAGGGAGAGGCGCAGCAGCTGCGGGAACGCGGCGGCTCCGACCCAGCCGAGCATCAGGCCGAACGCAGCCGAGAGCCACTTCGGCGCCTGCACCCAGAACAGCTTGAAGAGGATTGCGAGGAGCGCACCGCCCCAGACGATCGCAAGGATCGGGATCGCCCAGCCCCGAGACATCACGATCAACCCGAACGGTGCGTAGCTGCCGGCGATCAGCAAGTAGACGCCGGCGTGGTCGAGCCGCGCAAGCCAGGCACGCACCCGCGGGCGCCACGTCGGCCGGTGGTAGATCGCGCTCGCGCCGAAGCAGATGGCGACGCAGCTCGCGAAGATCGCGCCGGCGATCTGCGCTCTTCCGGGTTGGGCCGTGACGACCATGGCCGCACCGGTCGCGGCCGCCGCATAGAAGCCGATCTCGTGAAAGACGCCGCGTAGTCTCGGCTTCACGAGCCCCTGCGCTGCTTCCACGCTCGCATCGTACGCATGAAGCGGGCGCTTTTGGAAGCGTCCCGGCCTACAGGAGCCGGCTCAGGCTCCCTGCTCTAATGTCGTGGCAATCGAATGAGGAGACCGAAGTGGCCCTAAGAGACGAAATCGACGAGATCTTTCGGCGCGAAGTGAAGTCGCTTCCCGCGTACGCGAAGGCGCAGGCTGCGGGGGGCTCCGGGGTCGCGCCACCGGTGGACGAGATGAATGACCTGCTCATGGGCCTCGTCGTGGCCTCGCAGCGCTCGTTTCACCTGCTCGCCACCCGGCTTCAGGCCACGGCGAACGAGTAGACGGCGGGGTACTAGCGGTACGCCTTCGGGCGCGCGGCGCCGCGGATGTGGATGGCCTGCAGCACGCCGAGGGCGAGCAGGTTCGCAATCAGCGCCGAGCCGCCGACGCTGACGAACGGAAGCGGGATGCCGGTCACCGGGGCGACGCCGATGTTCATGCCGACGTTGACGAAGACCTGGAACAGGAACGCGAACACGATCCCGCCCGCCGCGATCGCCGAGAAGGCGTCGCGCGCGATCGCGATCACCTTCAGCCCGCGCCAGACGACGAGCAGGTAGAGCAGGAGCAGCACCGAGACCCCGACGAAGCCGCGCTGCTCGGCGAGGGAGGCGAACGCGAAGTCGGTCGCGTGCTCGGGGAGGAAGTTCAGCTTCGTCTGCGTCGCTCCCGCGACGCCCCGGCCCCTGACGCCCCCCGCGCCAACGGCGTTGCGGGCCTGTGCGACGTTGTAGGTCGCCCCGGCGGGGTCGGAGTCCGGGTGCGTGAACCCGGTGAGGCGCTTCTCCTGGTAGGGCTTGAGCACGTGCACCCCGCCGGCGGGCAGCAGCCAGAGCACGGCGAGGATCGCGACCAGCGTCCCCGCCCCGAGGGCGGCGAGGTGGGTCCAGCGCACGCCCGCGACGAAGAGCACCGCGGCGAGCGCGGCCATGTAGACCATCGCGGTGCCGACGTCCGGCTGGACGAAGACGAGCAGGATCGGCAGGCAACCGAGCCCGATCGCCTCCAGCACCGTCCGCGGCTCCCCCAGCCGCTTCGCGCGGTCGGCGAGGAAGCCGGCGAGGAAGAGGACGAACAGCAGCTTCCCGAACTCGGAGGGCTGGAAGCGGAAGAAGCCGATGTCGAGCCAGCGCTTGGAGTGGCGGGAGACGGTGCCGCCGAGCAGCACGAGCAGCATCAGCCCGGCGGTGCAGCCGAAGATCCAGCGCTTGTAGCGGCGGTAGATCTGCGGCTCGACGAAGAGCAGCGCGACGAAGCCGGCGCACCCGACCGCGGCGTAGATCCCCTGGCGGACGAGGTAGTAGTTGGCGTTGCCGGGGATGTCGTGGGCGGTGATGCCTCCGATCGCCCAGAGCCCGAACGCGAGCAGCGCGGCGGTCGCGCCGAGCAGCCACCAGTCGAGGCGCCGCACCGCGGACGCCGCGCCGACGGCCTCGGCGCGCTGTGCCCTCGGCCCTCGTGCGCGGGTGTCGACGGCCTCGATCATCCGGTCGGCACCGTCCCGGTCGGGTTCAGCCGGTTCTTGAAGTACTCCTTGAAGACCTGCAGCGCCGCGGGCGCGGCGGCGTCGGCCCCGAAGCCGCCGTTCTCGATCAGCGCGCAGACGACGAGCTCGGGCGTCTCCCCGCTGACCGGCCCGTAGCCGCACCACCACGACTGGTCGAGCTGGTCGGTGTTCGGGTTCTTCTGGGCCGTGCCCGTCTTGCCGGCGATCGCGATCGGGAAGTTCCCGAAGACGCTCGTCGACGTCCCGCCCGTCGAGTGCGTCGCCTGGTAGAGGCCGTCCTGGACGGCCTGGAGGTAGTACGGGTCGAGTCCGACCGGCTGCGGGGCCGGCGGCGTGAACGTGTGCACGATCCGCGGCGGCGAGTGCGGGTTGCCGCCCCCCTCCTCGACGTCCTGGACGACGTGCGGGCGCACGAGCTTGCCGCCGTTCGCGATCAGCGCGTAGAAACGCGCCATCTGCAGCGGCGTCACGAGCAGGTCCTTCTGGCCGATCGCGAGCTGGACCGAGTCGCCGGGCTTCCACTGGCTGTCGATCTGCCAGTTGCCGGGATCGGTCCTCGCCGTGAAGGCGCGCTTGCGCCACTCGGGCGTTGGCAGCAGGCCGCTCGACTCCGGCCCGACGTCGACGCCCGTCTTGCGACCGAAGCCGAACCTCGCCGCCCACGCCTGGAGCGGATGCCCCTCGCTCGGCGGCGCCTTGTAGAAGCGGTAGCCGAGTTCGTAGAACCACGTGTCGCAGGAGACGGCGAGCGCGGTCGGCAGCGTCATCGACGCGTTCACGGACGGATCGACGTTGTGGAAGGTCTGCGGCGGGCTGCCGGCGAACTCGCTCGGGACGGTGTACGAGCCCGTGCACGGCAGCTCGGTCGAGGGCGAGGGCAGCGTGTGCGTCTCGAGCGCCGCGAGCGCCGTGACCGGCTTGAACGTCGAGCCGGCGGGATAGAGGCCGCTCGTCGCCCGGTCGAGGCCGGGGAAGTTGCGCTGCCGCGCCGTCGCCTCCGTGAGGCCGGCGGCGGCGAGCCGCTTCATCGTGACGTGCCCCGAGTAGACGCGCGGGTTGTAGGTGGGGTACGAGGCCAGGGCGCGGATCGCGCCGTCGCGCGGGTCGAGCGCCACGATCGCGCCGCCGTCGGCCTGCCAATGGTGGTTCAGGAGCGCACGGTTGATCCCGTAGCGGATCGCGTCCTCCGCGGCGCGCTGCAGGTTGGAGTCGATCGTCAGCTTGATCGACTCGCCCTGGACGGCGGGCCGCTTCTCCTCGAGCGGGCTGCGGGGCCGGCCGAGCGAGTCGACGCGCAGCTGGGCGAGGCCGGCGCGGCCGCGGAGGTACGAGTCGTACGTCCCCTCGACGCCCGCCTCGCCGATCTTGTCCCCCGCCGCGTAACCCTTCCGCTGCAGGCGCTTCAGCTGCGCCGCCGAGATCTCGTTGACGTAGCCGAGCAGGTGTGCCGCGACGTCGCCCTGCGGGTAGCCGCGGAGGAACGTGTCCGCGACCGTCACGCCGGGGAACTCGTCCTGATGCTCGTAGAGGTAGCTGATCGGCGCGGTGCGCTTGACGTCCTCGCGCACGACGACCGGCGTGACGGGGTCGTCCTTGCGCGCCGCGATCCCGCGCAGCATCTGCAGCACGGGCACGTGCACGACCCTGGACAGGCGCCGCAGCTCGTCGAGCCTGGCGGCCCAGGTGTCGGGCAGGTCGGCCGGGTGGATCTCGACCGCCGTGCCGCCGACGTTGGTCACGAGCGGGCGGCCGTCGCGGTCGAGGATCTGCCCGCGCGGGGCCTCGACGCGCACCGAGCGCAGCTGGTTGTCGAGCGCCGCGCGCAGGTACTGCGGCCCGGAGAGCACCTGCAGCGCCCAGAGGCGGAAGAAGAGGACGCCGAACACCGCCAGCGCCACGGCGCCGAGGATCCCGATTCGCAGCGCGAGCTGCGGCGTGAAGCGGTACGGCCCCTCGACCCGCGGGTCGGGCGGCAGGAAGCGGTCGGAGCCCGTGCGCGGCTGCCGCGTGCCGGTGCTAGCCAAGGAGGCGCACCTCGGTCGCGGTCTCCGGCGCCGAGGCGAG
>DATIFC010000029.1:0-15785 GCA_035455445.1 Gaiellaceae bacterium
GCGCGAGGCGACGAAGGACGCCGGCAAGATCGCCGGGCTCAACGTCCTGCGGATCATCAACGAGCCGACCGCCGCGGCGCTCGCGTACGGCCTCGACAAGGAGGCCTCCGACCACACGATCCTCGTCTTCGACCTCGGCGGGGGCACCTTCGACGTGTCGGTGCTCGAGCTGGGCGAGGGCGTCTTCGAGGTGAAGGCCACGAACGGCGACAACCACCTCGGCGGCGACAACTTCGACAAGGCGATCGTCGACTGGATGGTCGCCGAGTTCAAGCGCGACCAGGGCATCGACCTCTCGCAGGACCGGATGGCCCTGCAGCGCCTCTACGAGGCCGCCGAGAAGGCGAAGATCGAGCTCTCCTCGACGATGACGACGCAGATCAACCTGCCGTTCGTCACCGCCACGCCGGAGGGCCCGAAGCACCTCGACCTGCAGCTGACGCGCGCGAAGCTCGACGAGCTCTCCGCCGAGCTGCTCGAGCGCACTGTCGGCCCGACGAAGCAGGTTCTCGCGGACGCGGGGATCGACGCTTCGAAGATCGACCACGTCGTGCTCGTGGGCGGCATGACCCGCATGCCGGCCGTGCAGGAGAAGGTCAAGGAGCTGATCGGCAAGGATCCGCACAAGGGCGTCAACCCGGACGAGGTCGTCGCCGTCGGCGCGGCCATCCAGGGCGGCGTGCTGAAGGGCGAGGTCAAGGACGTGCTGCTGCTCGACGTCACCCCGCTCTCGCTGGGGATCGAGACGAAGGGCGGCGTCTTCACGCGGCTGATCGAGCGCAACACGACCATCCCGACGAAGAAGTCGGAGACGTTCACGACCGCCGAGGACAACCAGCCCTCGGTCGAGGTGCACGTCCTCCAGGGCGAGTCGGAGATGGCGCTGTACAACAAGACGCTCGGCAAGTTCCAGCTCGTCGGGATCCCGCCGGCGCCGCGGGGCATGCCGCAGATCGAGGTCACCTTCGACATCGACGCGAACGGCATCATCAACGTCTCGGCCAAGGACCTCGGCACCGGGAACGAGCAGCAGATCAAGATCGAGGGCGGCTCGGGCCTGAAGCCGGAGGAGGTCGAGCAGATGATCGCCGCGGCAGAGGGGCACGCCGAGGAGGCGCACCGCCTGCGCGAGCTGGCCGACGCCAAGAACCAGGCCGAGTCGCTCGCCTACGCGACCGAGAAGAGCCTGAAGGAGCATCGCGAGAAGCTCGACGAGGCGGAGGCCTCGACGATCGAGGGCCGCGTGATGGAGCTGAAGCAGGCGCTCGAGACCGACAACCTGGGCGAGATCCGCTCGAAGACGGACGCGCTCCAGGAGGCCTCGCAGAAGCTGGCCGAGGCGGTCTATGCGCAGGCCTCGGCGCAGCAGGCGGAGTCCTCCGGCAACGGCGAGCCCGGCGAGCCCGACCACGAGGTGATCGAGGACGCCGAGGTCGTCGACGAGGAGGCCAAGACCTCGTGACCGAGGCGGAGAGGGAGCAGGCCCCGGTCGAGGAGCCGACCCCGGAGGAGCAGGTGGCGGCGCTCGAGGCCGAGCGCGACGAGCACCTGAACGACCTCAAGCGGGTGGCGGCCGAGTTCGAGAACTACCGCAAGCGGGTCGCGCGCGACCAGGAGAGCCTGGTCGCGCGGGCCCACGAGCGGCTCGTGAAGGAGCTGCTGCCCGTGCTCGACGACCTCGAGCGGGCCCTCGCGGCCGCCGAGGAGCACGAGGAGGCAAAGCTGGAGGAAGGCGTTCGCCTCGTGCACCGCGAGCTCGCCGCCGCGCTCGAGCGCGAGGGTCTCGCCGAGATCGACACCGACGGGCCCTTCGACCCCCACGTCCACGAGGCGCTGCTCTCACAGCCCTCCGACGCGGACGAGGGGACGGTGATCGAGGTCGTCCAGAAGGGGTACAGGCTGGGCGACCGCGTCGTCCGCCCGGCCCGGGTGGTCGTCGCTGCGCCCAAGCAGGAGGGCGATGGCGACGGCGACTGACCTGTACGAGACCCTCGGAGTCTCCAGGAACGCGAGTGCCGACGAGATCAAGAAGGCGTACCGCAAGCTCGCGCGGCAGCACCATCCGGACGCGAACCCGGGCGACGCCGCCGCGGAGGAACGTTTCAAGGAGGTCCAGCACGCCTACGACGTGCTCTCCGACCCGGAGAAGCGCAAGCAGTACGACCGCTTCGGCACGCCGAACGGGCGCGGCCCGGAGGCCGGCGGCTTCAACTTCGAGGGCTTCGACATCTCCGACCTCGGCGACCTCGGCGACATCTTCGGCGGGCTCTTCGGCGGCCGTGGCCGCGCGCAGCAGCAGCGCGGGCGGCGCGGGAACGACCTCGAGGTCGAGGTTCGGCTCTCGTTCGAGGACTCGCTGAAGGGCGTCGAGACGACGATCCCCGTGCAGCTCGAGACCGCCTGCCGCGAGTGCGGCGGCTCGGGCGCGAAGCCGGGCACGGCCCCGATCCTCTGCCCGGAGTGCAAGGGCCGGGGCGTGAAGGCCGAGAGCCAGGGGCTGTTCGCGCTCCAGCAGCCGTGCCCGCGCTGCCGCGGGAACGGGACCGTGATCGAGGATCCCTGCCCGCGCTGCAAGGGCAGCGGCCGCGAGCGGCGCACGAAGCGCTACACGGTCAAGATCCCGGCCGGGGTCAAGGACGGCTCGCGGATCAAGCTGCGCGGCAAGGGCGAGGCCGGCTACGGCGGCGCCGAGGCGGGCGACCTGTACGTCGTCACGCGCGTGGAGCCGTCGAAGACGTACACCCGCCGCGGCGACGACCTCGTCGTCGACGTCGCAGTCGCCTACTCCCAGGCCGCGCTGGGCGCGCAGGTCGAGGTCCCGACGCCGGACGGCAGCGTGACCGTGAAGGTCAAGCCGGGCACGACCGACGGGACGCTCCTGCGCGTGAAGAGCAAGGGCGCGCCGAAGCTGAAGGGCTCCGGCCGCGGCGACGTGCTCGCGCGCGTGAAGCTGGCCGTGCCGAAGAAGCTGAACAAGAAGCAGCGCGAGCTGCTCGAGGAGCTGCAGAAGGCGGGCGCGTGATGAGCGAGCCGAGGGACGATCGCCCGCGCTACATGATCTCGGTCGCGGCCGAGCTCGTCGGCATGCACCCCCAGACGCTGCGCATGTACGAGCAGAAGGGCCTCGTCCGGCCGGGGCGCACCGCGGGGAACACACGCCTCTACTCGGAGGCGGACCTCGATCGGCTGCGGCTGATCCAGCGGCTGACGACGCAGCTGGGGCTCAACCTCGCCGGCGTCGAGGCGGTGCTCGACCTCGAGGAGCAGCTGCAGCGGATGCAGGCGCGCATGGAGCGGCTCGAGCGCGAGATGCGCGAGGCGATCGCGCAGGTGCACAGGCAGTATCGCCGCGACCTCGTGCCCTACGACCCGACGCAACTACCGGAGCGAAGGTGGACTTCAACAAGCTGACCCTCAAGTCCCAGGAGGCGGTCGCAGCCGCGCAGGAGCTGGCGCGCCGCATGGGCAACCCCGAGCTCTACCCGGAGCACCTGCTGCTGGCGCTGCTCGACCAGGAGCTGCCGCAGCAGCTCGTGCCGGACCCCGCCGGCCTCCGCGCACAGGCCGAGGCGACGCTGCGCACGAAGCCCTCGACGCAGGGCGCCCAGCAGCAGCCGGCCGTGAGCGCCGCGGTCTCGCGCATGCTCGACCGGGCCTTCGACGAGGCGCGCCGCCTGGAGGACGAGTACGTCTCGACCGAGCACCTGCTGCTCGCCCTCGACGTCGTGCCGCGCGACCAGCTCGAAGCGAAGATCGCGGCGGTTCGCGGCGGTCAGCGCGTCACCTCGCAGGACCCGGAGGGCACCTACCAGGCCCTCGAGAAGTTCGGGCGCGACCTGACCGAGCTCGCCGAGGAGGGCAAGCTCGACCCGGTCATCGGCCGCGACGAGGAGATCCGCCGCGTCATCCAGGTGCTCTCCCGACGCACCAAGAACAACCCGGTCCTGATCGGCGACCCCGGGGTCGGCAAGACCGCGATCGTCGAGGGGCTCGCGCAGCGGATCGTCGCCGGGGACGTGCCCGAGGGCCTGAAGGGCAAGCGCGTCTGGGCGCTCGACATCGGCGCGATGCTGGCCGGCTCGAAGTACCGCGGCGAGTTCGAGGAGCGGCTGAAGGCCGTACTCACGGAGGTGCAGAACGCGGCCGGCGAGCTGATCCTCTTCATCGACGAGCTGCACACGATCGTGGGCGCGGGCGCGGCCGAGGGCGCGGTCGACGCCGCGAACATGCTCAAGCCGATGCTGGTGCGCGGCGAGCTGCGCGCGATCGGCGCGACCACGCTCGACGAGTACCGCAAGCACGTCGAGAAGGATGCGGCGCTCGAGCGGCGCTTCCAGCCGGTCTACGTCGGGGAGCCGTCCGTGGCGGACACGATCGCGATCCTGCGCGGGCTGAAGGAGCGCTACGAGGCCCACCACGGCGTGCGCATCCGCGACGCGGCGCTGGTCGCGGCGGCGGTGCTCTCCGACCGTTACATCGCCGACCGCTTCCTGCCCGACAAGGCGATCGACCTCGTCGACGAGTCCGCCTCGCGGCTGCGGATGGAGATCGACTCCTCGCCGCTCGAGCTCGACGAGGCCGAGCGCCGCGTGCGCCAGCTCGAGATCGAGCTCGCCGCGATGGGGAAGGAGTCGAAGGAGGTGCGCGAGCCGCTGGAGCGCGACCTCGCCGAGGCGCAGGAGCTGCGCAACGAGCTGGCCGCGCGCTGGGCGCGCGAGAAGGAGCAGCTCGAGCGCGTCAAGGAGATCACGCGGCGGATCGACGAGCTGCGCATGGAAGCCGAGCGGGCCGAGCGCAACGGCGAGCTCCAGCGCGTCGCGGAGATCCGCTACGGCGAGCTGCCCGCGCTCGAGAAGGAGCTGGCCGAGCGCGAGGACGAAGACAGGACGGATGCCGCGCAGCCGATGGTCAAGGAGGAGGTGGACGAGGACGACGTCGCCGCCGTGGTCGCGCGCTGGACGGGCATCCCCGTCGACCGGCTGCTGGAGGGCGAGACCGAGAAGCTGATCCACATGGAGGAGCGCCTGCACGAGCGCGTCGTGGGGCAGGACGAGGCCGTCGAGGCGGTCGCCAACGCGCTCCGGCGCGCGCGCTCGGGCCTGCAGGACCCGAACCGCCCGATCGGCTCGTTCGTCTTCCTCGGCCCGACCGGCGTGGGGAAGACCGAGCTCGCCCGCGCGCTGGCGGAGTTCATGTTCGACGACGAGCGCGCGATGGTGCGGCTCGACATGAGCGAGTACATGGAGAAGCACACAGTCTCCCGCCTCGTCGGCGCGCCGCCCGGCTACGTCGGCTACGACGAGGGGGGCCAGCTCACCGAGGCGGTACGGCGGCGCCCGTACTCCGTCGTCCTTCTCGACGAGATCGAGAAGGCGCACCCGGACGTCTTCAACGTGCTCCTGCAGATCCTCGACGACGGGCGGCTGACCGACGGCCAGGGCCGTACGGTCGACTTCCGCAACACGGTCCTGATCATGACCTCGAACGTGCGCTCCGCCGAGGCGATGCGCGACGTCTTCCGGCCGGAGTTCCTGAACCGGATCGACGAGATCGTGGAGTTCCACCCGCTCTCGAAGGAGCAGATCGGCGAGATCGTGGGCCTGCAGCTGCACCGGGTCGAGCAGCGGCTCGCAGAGCGCGGCCTGCGGCTGGAGCTCACCGACGCCGCGCGCGAGACGCTCGCCGAGGCCGGCTGGGATCCCACCTACGGCGCCCGCCCGCTCAAGCGCGCGATCCAGCGCCTGCTCGAGAACCCGCTCGCGCTGCGGCTGCTGGAGGGCGAGTTCGCCGACGGCGACACCGTGCGCGTGGACGCCGGCGACGGCGGGCTCGTCTTCGAGAAGGCCGGGGCCGCCGAGCCGGCCGCCGCCTGATGGCGCGCCAAGGGCGGTCGAAGGAGCCGCTGCCGCCGGCCCTGCCGCCTGAGACGCGGCCGGTCGGGCAGCTGATCGCCGAGGCCATCCGGCTCTACGGCCGGCGCTTCTGGGCGGCGCTCGCGCTGGGCATCCCGATCGGGGTCTTCGGGGCGCTCACCAACGGGCTGCACGGCCGCGACTACCTGCTCTACGCGCTCGTTCCCGGCGCGGTGCTGCTGACGCTGACGTACGTCGGGGCCGCGGCGATCGCGTCGGATCGGCCCGTGCCGCGGCGGCGGGTGGCGGTCGGGTTCGCCGCGGGGCTGATCGTCTTCCTGCCGTTCCCGGTGCTCGTGCTCGGCTACGTGCTGCCCGCGATCGCGTGGCTCGCGCTCGTGGGGCTCGCGGTGCCCGCCGCGGTGATGGAAGGGACGAGCGTCCTCGCCTCGCTGAGGCGCGGCCTGCAGCTCGGCCGCGCCGACTACGTGCACTCGCTCGGCGCGATGGCGGCGCTCGGGATCGCCTTCTACCTCAGCACCCGTGTTCTCGCGGTGGCGATCAACGCGGGCAGCGGGCAGGCGGCCGAGATCGCGCGTCCGCTCGCCGAGGGCGCGCTCTGGCCGGTCGTCGTGCTCGGGGCGAGCCTCCTCTACTTCGACCAGGCGGCGCGATTAGAGTCGGGCGGTCCGCGATCGAGGAGGAGCCGCGATGCCGACCTACATCATGCTGACGAGCCTGACCGCCCAGGGCGTGCAGACGCTGAAGGCGAACCCCGACCGGCTGCGGGAGGTCAACCGTGACGTCGAGGAGCTCGGCGCGAAGGTCGTGCACCAGTGGGCGACGCTCGGGCCATTCGACTTCGTCAACGTCGTCGAGGCGCCCGACGCGGAGACGATCGCGCGTGTGTCCGTGGCGCTCGGGGCGCGCGGCAGCGCCAAGCTGCAGACGTTGACGGCGCTCTCGGTGGACGAGTTCCTGGGCTCGTTCAGCCGGTAGCCGCGACGGCGACCTGCGCCGCCAGGCGCGCGTTCGCGACGATCAGCTCGCGGTTGACCTCGAGCGTGCGGCCGCCGGTGCTCTCGTGGAGGTACGAGAGAACGAAGGGTGTCACGGCCTGGCCCTCGATGCGCCGGGCCGCGGCCTGCGCGAGCGCCTCCTCGACGAGCGGCGCGACGTCGATCCCGTGATCCGGATCGCGTGCGAGGAGGAGCGCCGCGCCGCCGAGCTCCCAGTGGGCGGCGGCCACGCGCGCTGCCTCGCCGGCCGAGTCGACGCGCGCAGAGACGGGGGGCCCGCCGCCGGCCTGGTAGAAGAGCGGCAGCTCTGTGGTGCGGTAGCCGAGCACCGGGATGCCGAGCGTCTCCAGGAGCTCGGCGGTCGCCGGCACGTCGAGCAGGGACTTGACTCCTGACGAGACGACCACCGCGGGCGTGCGCGCGAGCTGCGCCAGGTCGGCCGAGATGTCCGGACGGTTCGCGTAGCCGCGGTGGACGCCGCCGATCCCGCCGGTGCCCACGAAGCGGATCCCCGCGAGGCGGGCGGCGGCGAGCGTGCCGCCGACGGTGGTCGCCCCGAGCTCGCCGCTCGCGGCGCACGACGCGAGGTCGCGCGGGCCGGCTTTCCGCGCCTCGGGGCCCGCCTCGCCGAAGCGTCGCAGCTCGTCCGCGTCCAGCCCCACGACCACCGCGCCGTCGAGGACGCCGACCGTGGCGGCCACGGCTCCTTCGGACCTGACCGCCGCCTCCGCCGCCTGTCCCACCTCCACCCCCACCCCGGGTGGGAACCCGTGTGCGACGAGCGTAGTCTCGAGCGCGACGACCGGGCCCCCGTCGTGGAGCGCTTGTTGCACTTCCGGCGCGAGTCGTAGCAGCTCAGGCACAGGCAGGCGCTTCCTTGCGCTTGGGCTCGCCCGCACTCGATGCGGCGCGCGGGCCGGGGATCAAGCCAGACGCGTAGCGTGTCACGAAGGCACCGCCCCGAGCTGTCCCACGCAGCGCGCGGCGGCCTCGAGCCCCAGCCCGATCCCGCCGACGAGGAACCCGGCCGCCAGCGCGTCGCCCGCGCCCGTCGTGTCCACGACCTCGGCGCCGAGCGGCTCGTGCTCTTCGACGCCCGACGCCTTCCGCACCTCGACCCCGCGGGAGCCGCGCTTCACCACCGCCGTCTCCGCGAGCGCGTAGGCGCCGCCGACCATCTCCCACTCGGGCTCGTTCGCGAAGACGACGTCGGGCGCCACAGCGTCCAGGTTCGCGCGGAAGGCCTCGGCACCGTAGGCGCGTATCGCGCTCCACGACGAGAGGTCGACGGCGACCCTTGCCCCGCGGCCCCGCGCGAGCCGCGCCGCCCCCAGGGCCGCCTCCGCGATCGGCTCCGCCAGCAGGGCGTAGCCCGAGAGATGCAGCCATTCGCAGCCCTCGAGCCAGCGGGCGTCGAGCTCGTCTGCGCGCAGCTCGGTGGAGACGCCGCGGTCGGTGGCCATCGTCCGCTCGCCGTCCGCGGCCACGAGCGCGACCACGACCCCGGTCGAGCCGGGGACACGCGGCCCGACGAGCTCGACTCCGCGTGCCTCGAGCAGCGCGCGCGCCAGCTCTCCCGCGTCGTCGTCCGCGCGCTTGGCGATGCAGCGGGCTCCGCCGCCGAGCTCCACCACCCACGCGGCCACGTTCGCCGCCTGGCCGCCGGTCGCGAGGCGTGTCTCGACCGGGGTGTCCGCTCCCCGGGCCAGCGCACCGGGTGTGCGTACGACCACGTCGAGCAGCACGTCGCCGATGGTGCAGATCACGCTGCCCTCCGTAGGACGGCGAGCTCCCCCGCGTCGCCCGCGACGTCCGTGGGGACGAACAGGCGGCCGCGGTGGTAGTCCAGGCTGCTGATCTTCGGCAGGCTGAGCCGCAGCGGGTCGCGCTCGGCGAGGTCGTTCCCTGACTCGTCGGCGTCGCTGCGCCCCGCGATCGTCGAGACGACCCCGCTTTCGCCATCGATCATCCGGACGACGTGGTTGAAGCGGTCGCCGACGTAGGCGTTCCCGGCCTCGTCGACGGAGAGCGAGATCGGGCCGTCGAACGCTGCCTCCGGGTCGCTGCCGAAGGTGGCGGCCCGCGCGTCCCCGCTGTCGCCCGAGTAGCCCGGGGCGCCGCTCCCTGCGATCGTGCGAACTGTGCGCGTGCCGGGGTCGACGGCCCGCAGCGCGTAGTTCCCGCTGTCGAGGACGTAGATCGCCTCTCCCGGCCCGCGGCGCACGTCGTAGATCCAGCCGAACCTGACGGCGTCGAAGCCGACGGGCTCGGCGTCGAACCCCCGAGACCCGTCGCCGAGCGTCTCGATCGCCCGGCCGGCGAGATCGAACCGCCAGAGACGGCAGCCCGTCACCTCGTTCACCCACACGAGCCCCTCGCCGTCGACGACGCAGTTGCCCATGTCGGCCAGGCCGAGCGCCCCGCCGTCGACGAGAACCTGCGCGCTCGTCGTCGCCGGGTCGATGCGGTGGAGAAGGGCGTTTCCGAAGCTCGACACGACGAGGGTCCGGTCGGGCAGCGCGTCCGCGTAGATCGGGTACTCCAGGTCGGCCGAGACGTTGGGTACGCCCGGGAGCGGGGGCGCGGCTGCCACGGTCCATTCCACACGCCCGCTTTCGCCCACGAGGGCGAGGTAGTGCCGCCGGTGAGCGATCGCGACGTAGCGGCCGTCCCGGAGGTGAAAGCCGAAGTGGGCGAGGCCGTCGTTGACGAAGTCGCCCGGCTCGAAGCGCAGGATCCGCTCGACCACCCAGCCCGACACGCGCCGATCCTAGTGGGCGGCACACCTACAATCGACGCGTGGACCGCGAGACCCAGGCCGACCGCATCCGCTCCTTCGTGATCGGCGGGCTCGTGGGCGCCTCGGCGACGCTCGCCGCCCTGCGCCGCCGCCGGCCGCGCCGCCGGGCGGTGCAGCCGGGACTCGCCGGCTTCGAGGACGCGCCCTGCTACCGCGAGACCCTGGAGCGCGAGCGCCGGCCGTAGCCGCAGCCACCGGCCTCACTATCCTTAGACGATGCCGATCTACGAGTACCGCTGCCCGAACGGCCACGTGTTCGAGCTGTTCCAGCGGATCGGCGAGGCGCCGCCCGATGCCTGCGAGGCCTGCGGCGAGGGCCCGGTGGAGCGCGTGCTCTACCCGGTGGCGGTGCACTTCAAGGGCTCGGGCTTCTACACGACCGACTACGGTCGCGGCTCGCGCAAGAAGGAGCCCGCGAAGGACAGCTCGGCCGGCGACGGCGGCGGCGAGCCCAAGAAGACGGAAGAGAAGAAGGCCGCCGAGGCCTGAGCGCGGCTCAGATCTGGTGCAGCACCTCGGCCGCGGCGCGCTCGCCGGAGGCGACGGCGCCGTTCAGGAACCCCTGCTCTTCCGGGTCGGTGTGCTCGCCGGCGAAGTGGATGTTCCCCTCCTGCACGCCCTCGTAGCCCGAGAACGCGGTGTACTGGCCGAGCCGCCAGTAGGAGTAGGCGCCGCGGTGCCAGCGGTCGACCGACCAGTGGTCCTCGTAGGCCAGCCCCGAGTACGCCGCCGCGGTGCCGGGGAAGATCGGCTCCACCTGGCTCAGGAACCAGTTGACGTCCCGCGCCGGCGCCCGGCCGTGGGCCGCGCCGGTGAGCACGTCCCGGCCGGTCGACCCGCCCGGGAACGCCAGCAGGATCGCCGGGCCCGACCCCCCGAGCGGAACCGAGTCGTCCCAGCACACGCAGAAGGCGTCCCAGTCCGTGTAGCCGACGCCGCTGTAGCCGAGCGCCGGCCACGTCTTCTCCTGCACCTGCAGGTGGAGCTTGGCGTTCTGGCCCATCCCGAGCTGCTGGATCGCCTGCAGCTTGAGCGGCGAGAGGCCCGAGCGCGAGAGGTCGACGTCGCGCAGGGTCGAGAAGGGCAGCGCGAGCACGACGTGGTCGGCGGTCACGTCCCGTGACCTGTTTCCGACGCTGAACGTCAGCGTGTACGTGCCGTCGCCGTCGTCCCTGACCGCGACCAGCTCGTACCCCTGCTTGATCGTGCCCGAGGGGAGCTGCGCGACCATCCGCGAGACGATCTGGTCGTTGCCGCCGACGACGTGGTACTTCTCGTCGTAGCCGGGCAGCGGCTCGAGCGAGTTCTGGTTGTTCCAGGCCAGCAGGTAGAGCAGGTTCAGGGCGGGCTGGTCGCCCGGGTCGCCGCCGTACTCCGAGACCACGTCGGCCAGGAGCAGGCGCCCGAAGCGGCTCCCGGACGAGATCCCGGTCTCGTCGAGCCACTCCGGAACCGGGATCGAGTCCAGGCGCGCGCCCTCCGCCGTGTGGCTGTCCTAGCGCTGCGGCCAGGGCGCGGCCCGGTACGCGTCGCGGAACACCCGGTAGCCGATCTCGTCCCAGTCGGCATTCGCCTCGGCGTAGGTGTACGCACTGCCGTCGAACCAGTAGATCTCCTCGCCGCCCGGCAGGTCGCCGCCGTTGACGACCTCCTCCCTCAGGCCCAGGTTCTTGGCGAGGCCGCGGATGGCCGTCTCGTCGTGGTTGATGAAGGCCCCGCCGTGCTCGCCGACGAGCCCGCTCTCGAAGTAGCCGCGCAGGCTCCAGCAGCGGCCGCCGACGTGCGTCGTGTCGGCCTCGTAGACGTTCGAGGCGACCCGCGAGCCGCCGTTCCAGAGCAGGTGGGCGCAGCGGATCCCCGCGAGGCCGGCCCCGACGATCGCGATGCGGGCGGTCGAGGCGGCGCGGGCCGACCGCGCCAGCACCCCCGCCCCGGCCAGGGTCGCGCCTGCGATGCCCGCCTCCGCCAGCAGCCTGCGCCGGGTGAGGCGGCGCTCCTCGGACTGCTCGCGCTCCAGGCCGCGGAGGTGCTGCTGCAGCTCGAGCCGCTCGCGTCGCTCGCCGGCGACCTCGTCGACGGGCAGCTTGCGCCGCTCCGCCTCGGCATGGGCGGCGAACAGCTCCCGGAAGCGGCGCGTGACGGGGGAGTAGGAGACGGCTCGCGGTCGGCGTCGCTGGCGCATCGGCAGCTCCTCGCGTCGGAGGACCCTGAGCCGGCGACCCTACTCCCGGCCGCCGCGCGTTTCTAGCCTCGGTTCCCGATCAGGCAGCCGGGCGGATACGTGTCGCCGGTCGGGCCCGGCGGCTGCGCCGCGGACTTCCCCAGCACCATCAGGATCACCTTGGCGTTGTCCTCGCTCGGCGCGATGTCGCCGCCGGTCGAGGTGCCGCCCAGCCGGCAGTGGAGGGTGCGCCCGGCGCGGAACTTCGCCCAGCCGAGCGCGGCGAAGTCGTTCGCCGACAGGTCGGTCGCGAGCGGCTTCATCAGGTCTCCGCCGATCAAGGGCAGCCGCATGAAGGTGCTGAAGCTCGCGAGCTTGCTCATCAGCGCCTGCAGCACCTGCTGGTTGCGCTCGCTGCGCGTGATGTCGCTCTCCGCCGGGTTGAGCAGGTTCTTGCGCACGCGCGAGTAGATCAGCGCCCGCTGGCCGTTCATGTGCTGCTTCCCCGGCTGGAAGCGCCATCCCGGCCAGCGCGCGCACCGTGCCTGGGTCCCGTAGGGGCAGTCGAACTTCGACTGGATCCTCCCGGGGACGACGATGTCGATTCCGCCGACGGCGTCGATCAGGTCTTTGAACTGCGCGAAGTTGACGAGCACGACGTGGTTGATCGGAATCGCGTGCCCGGTCGCGTTGGCGACGGCCTGGATCGCGAGCCGCGGCCCGCCGACCTGGAAGGCGGTGTTGATCTTGGCGTTGCCGTAGCCGGGGATGTCGGCCCGCAGGTCGCGCGGGATCGAGAGGTAGTAGAGCCGGTGGTGGTCGGGGTCGGTGCGGAGGATCGTGATCGAGTCCGAGTGGCGGTCGCCTGCGCGCGATGCGGCGGCGGAGTGGTCGGTGCCGAGCAGCAGGATCGCGGACGGGTTCGAGAGCATGCTGCCCGTCTGGGGCGCGAGCGCGCGCCTCGCCGCCTGCGGCAGCCGCTTGTTCGCGTCCTTCACCCCGCCGCGGAAGACGAGGTACCCGATCGCCGCCCAGACGATGAAGAAGAGGGCGATCAGGACGAGGGCGATCGCGATCTCGCGACCCCAGCGGATCTGCCGGGGCCGGCGCGCCGTCGTCTTCGGGCCCGGCCCGCGGTAGCGGCTACGCCCGTCGCGCGCGGCCCGCTCACGCGGTGGCTTCTCGGGGCGCCCGACGGTCGGGACGCGCCCCTTCGTGCGCCCGCCGCGGTAGAGGCGGTAGGGCTTCTCTCCGCCGGAGGACGCCATCCGGCGGCGTATGGTACTGACACGCCACGCGGTTCCCGGATCACGGGAGACCGCGGGCTACGAGACCCGACGATGACCACGCTCGAACCGCAGCGCACCACGAATCGGGTCATCGGCGTCGACGTCGGTGGGACCAAGGTCGCCGCTGCGGTCGTCGCCCAGGACGGGACGGTCGGCGCCCGTGTGGAGCACCCGACCGAGGTGGAGTCCGAGGTGGCCCTGCTCTCGCAGCTCGACGGCCTCGTCGAAGAGCTGCGTCGGAGCGCGGACGTCTCGGCGCTCGGCTTCGGCCTGCCGTCGCGGATCGACCAGCGCCGCGGGCGGGCGGTCGCCTCGGTGAACGTGCCGCTCGTGGACGTGGACTTCCGCGACCGGATGCGCGAGCGGCACGGGATGCCGGTCGGTATCGACAACGACGCGAACGCCGCCGCGATCGCGGAGTGGCACGCCGGGGCGGCGCGCGGGGCGCGCGACGTCGTGATGCTGACGCTGGGCACGGGCGTGGGCGGCGGGCTGATCCTCGAGGGCAAGCCGTACCGTGGCGCGACCGGCAGCGGTGCCGAGCTCGGCCACGTCGTCGTCGAGCTCGACGGGCGGCCGTGCCGCTGCGGCGGTCGCGGGCATCTCGAGTCGTACGCGACGGGCCTCGCGGCCCGCGCCCTCGCGCGCGAGCACATCGGGCCCGAATCGGACGCTCACGACCTCGTGCGGCGCGCGCGGGCGGGCGAGGCCGTCGCCGTCTCGCTGCTCGCCGGGATCGGCCGGTACGTCGGCGCCGCGATCGCCAGCTTCGTCAACGCCCTCGAGCCCGAGCTGGTCGTGATCGGCGGCGGCTTCGGCGAGGCCGCAGGTGAGTTCATGCTCGGCTCGGCCCGGGAGGTCCTGGCCCAGGACGGGCTTCCCCCGGGCAGCGAGACGCTGCGGATCGTGGAAGCGCAGCTCGGCGCCGAGGCCGGCGTGATCGGCGCCGGGATGCTCGCGTTCGAGGCGCTGGGAGCGTAGTGCCGCTCGCCGTCTGCGCGACGCCGATCGGGAACCTCGAGGACGTCACGCTGCGCGTGTTGAGGGAGCTCGCCGAGGCCGAGCTCGTGCTCGCCGAGGACACGCGGCACACCCGCGCGCTGCTCGAGCGGCACGGGATCCGGGCGCGGCTGCTCTCCTACCACGAGCACAACGAGGCCAAGCGGACGGCGGAGCTGCTGCCGCGCCTCCGGGCCGGTGAGCGGATGGCGCTCGTCAGCGACGCGGGCCTGCCGGGCGTCAGCGACCCGGGCGCGCGCCTGGTGCGGGCCGCGCTCGAGGCGGGGGCGCCGGTGACCGTGCTGCCGGGCCCCTCCGCGGTCGAGACTGCGCTCGTCGCCAGCGGCCTGGTCGGCGAGCAGTACCACTTCCTCGGCTACCTCCCGCGCGGCGAGCGGGCGTTGCTCGCGCTGGGGGAGGAGCTGGCCCGGAGGCCTTGGACGGTGGTCGCGTTCGAGTCCCCGCAGCGGCTGCCGCGCTCGCTCGCTCTTCTCGCGCGCGTGTTCCCCGACCGACCGGCCGCCGTGTGCCGCGAGCTGACGAAGCGCTTCGAGGAGGTCGCTCGCGGCAGTGTCGCCGAGCTGGCGGAGCGCTTCGCGACGCCTGCGCGGGGCGAGATCACGCTCGTGCTCGGAGAGGCGGCCGTCGAGCGCGACGAGGAGGGGGCGGCCGCCGCGGTGGCGGAGCTGGTGGCGGCCGGGCTGGCACGCCGACGGGCGGCCGAGCTCGTCTCGCGGCTGACCGGCGTGCCTCGAAACCGTCTCTACCGGGCGACTCTGTAGGCAGATTTGACAACGCGCGCAGCCGCTTGCTAGCGTGCCTGCGGTTTGCAGAACTGGCAACGAACCGGTTCCCTCCTCCTTCGGCTCGCGACCTGCGGGGCCCTGGTCGCGCTCGCCGCGCCCGCCGGCGCACGTGGCTGGGCGTGGCCGGTACAGGGACCGGTCCTCCGCACCTTCGAGTTCGGCTCCGACCCGTACGCGGCCGGCCTCCACCGCGGCGTCGACATCGGGGCCGGCGCAGACGCGCCCGTGGTCGCGCCGGCGAGCGGCGTCGTCTTCTTCGCCGGATCCGTGCCGACGGGAGGGCGGACGCTGGCGGTCGAGACGCCCGACGGCTATTCCGTGACGCTCCTCCATCTGGGAGCTCTGGCCGTCGAGCGCGGCGCCGCCGTGAGCGAAGGCGAGGTGATCGGCTCCGCCGGGTCGAGCGGTGTCCCCGAGCAGTCCGTCCCGTACGTGCACCTCGGCGTGCGCCGGGTCGCCGACCCTCAGGGGTATGTCGACCCGCTGCTGTTCCTGCCGCCGGCCGCGCAGCCGCCCGTGCCCGGCGAGCCACCCGAGCCCCAGCCCGTGCCCGGGAGCGTGCCCGTCGCTCCACCGCCGACCTCGCCGGCGGTCGTGGCACCGCCGACCGTTGTCCGACGCGTCGCTGAGTTGCGACCCACACCGGCCCGGCCGCGCCTTCCTCTTCCGCAGGGGCAGGCCGCTCGAACGCGCCCCACGCCGACGGAGCCGCAGGCGAACGCAGGAGCGCCGCGGGCGGCGGCGAGCGTGGTCGAGCCGCAGCGCCGCCTGCGCAGCGCGCGGCCCGCGCTAGCGCCGCACCTCGCACCTGCGCCGGAGGACCGAACCCGGCGCACGCCGGAGCACGCCGTTCGCGCCG
>DATIFC010000030.1:0-44717 GCA_035455445.1 Gaiellaceae bacterium
CGGACGAGCTCGCCGACGTCGAGGCGGCGCGGGAGGCGATCGCGGGCCGGCTCCACCGGACGCCGACGGTTCCCTCGACCACGCTCGGCGAGCTCGTCCGCGCGCGGGCCTTCCTCAAGGCCGAGCTCTTTCAGAAGACGGGCTCCTTCAAGCCGCGCGGGGTGCTCACCAACCTCGCCGCCCTCACGCCCGAGGAGCGGGAGCGCGGCGTGATCGGCATCTCCGCCGGCAACCACGCCCAGGCGCTCGCGTGGGGCGCGGCGGTCGAGGGCCTGGACGCGCTGCTCGTGATGTGGCAGGGCGCGAGCGAGGCGAAGATCGCGGCGACGCGCGGCTACGGGGCCGAGGTCGACCTCGAGGCCGCCGGCCCCGCCGAGGCGTTCGAGCGGCTCGACGGGCTGGTCGAGCGCACCGGCCGCACGCTCGTCCACCCGTTCGACCACCCGCGCACGATCGCCGGGCAGGGGACGGTCGGTCTGGAGCTGCTCGAGGACGTGCCGGACGTCCACGTCGTCGTCGTCCCCGTCGGCGGCGGCGGCCTGATCGCCGGCGTCGCGACGGCCGTCGCCGGCAGCGCGCGCGTGGTCGGGGTCGAGCCCGAGCTCTCGCCCGCGATGCACGCGGCGCTGGCCGCCGGCGAGCCGGTTCCGGTCTCGCCGAGCTCGATCGCGGACGGCCTCGGCGCGCCCTTCGCGGGCACGAGCACCCTGGAGATCGTGCGCGAGCGGGTCGAGCGGATCGTGCTCGTGAGCGAGGCCGAGATCGAGGAGGCGATGCGCTTCCTCTACACGCGCGCGAAGCTCGCCTGCGAGCCCGCCGGAGCGGCGTCGACGGCGGCGCTGCTGGCCGGAAAAGTCCCGCTCGACCGGGGAGAAACGGTGGTCGCGGTGGTCTCCGGGGGCAACGTGGCCAGCGAGACCGCCGCTGCTATCCTGGCCGGGCGATGAAGGCCGACATCCATCCCGAGTACGTCCTCGCGACCGTTCGCTGCGCCTGCGGCAACGAGTTCCAGACGCGCTCGACGAAGCCCGAGCTGCACGTCGAGGTGTGCTCGAACTGCCACCCGTTCTACACGGGCAAGCAGAAGCTGATGGACAGCGGCGGCCGCGTGGAGCGCTTCCAGCGCCGCTTGGAGAAGGCCGGCCGCAAGGCCTAGGGGATCATGTCGCAGCCCATAGGTGGCCAGGCGGTCCTCGAGGGCGTGATGATGCGCGGCCCGTCGAACTGGGCCGTCGCCGTCCGCAGGCCGAACGGCCAGATCGCCGAGGTCTGTCGCCCGATCGAGTCGGTGATGAAGCGGCACTGGTTCTTCCGGCTGCCGATCGTCCGGGGCGTGATCGCCCTGGGCGAGTCGCTCGCGATCGGCTTCCGCGCGCTCTCCATCTCCGCCAACTACGCGGCGGCAGCCGACGACGAGGAAGCGGAGGCGGAGCTCTCGCGCGGCGCGATCGTGTTCGCGTTCCTGATCGCGATCGGCTTCGCGATCTCGGTCTTCAAGGTGGGGCCCGCGCTCCTTGCCGACCTGCTGCCGATCTCCAACGGCTTCTGGTTCGTGCTCGTCGAGGGCCTGATCCGCGTCACCGTCTTCGTCACGTACCTGTTCCTGATCTCGCTGCTGCCCGACCTGCGGCGCGTGTTCCAGTACCACGCGGCCGAGCACAAGGCGATCAACGCCTACGAGGCCGGCGAGGAGCTCGAGCCGCAGACCGTCCAGCGCTACAGCCTGATCCACCCGCGCTGCGGCACGGCCTTCCTGCTCTGGGTGATGGTGATCGCGATCTTCGTCTTCGCCTTCTTCGGCCGGCCGTCGTGGTACTGGCTGGTCGCGACGCGGATCCTGCTGCTGCCGGTGATCGCCGGGATCGCCTACGAGCTGATCCGCTTCGCCGGGAAGCACACGGACAACCGCGTGCTGATGACGCTGCTCGCGCCCGGGCTCTGGCTGCAGCGGCTGACGACGCGCGAGCCGACGCTCGACCAGCTCGAGGTCTCGATCCGCGCCCTGCGCGAGGTGCTCGCGCTCGAGGGACGCGAAGGCGCAGCCGCGGGCGAGCGCGTCGAGGTCATGGCCTAGCGGCTCAGACCGGCCGCGGGCCTCGGTGCTGGGCACCGAGCCTCTGCACGAAGAAGCCGCCCAGCAGCAGCACCGCGCCCACGGCGAGGAACGAGAGCGCCCTCGTGATCGAGCTCAGGAACGTGAGGTCGTAGAGGAAGATCTTCGCCAGGGCGACCGCGAACAGGCCGAAGCCCAGAGCCTGCAGCCAGCCCAGGCGCCTCGTCAGCCCGGCGTAGAGGGCGACCAGGCCGAACAGGCCCCAGACTGCGCTCACCGCGGCGTGCCCTCCGTGGAACCTCGCGGCGACGCTCCCGCCGCCGATCGCCTCGGCGAGGCCGAGGATCGAGAGCGACACCGCGTACAGGCCCAGGACGGTCGTGACGCCGACGGCCGAGCGCAACAGCGTGTGCTGCCGCTTCTCGATGGCAAGGTCCAGCGCGTCGCGATCGCCGCGCGTCCGGCGCACGCGCGCGAAGAAGGCGACGCCGGCCCAGCCGAGGGCGACGACGAGGACCGCCGGAACCCCGTTCTCGGGATGTCGGCTCGCCTCGAAGAAGTCACCGGGGGGAGCGTCGAGAGAGAGCACGTGCGCCGTCGCCGCCACCAGGTAGGCCAGGGCGGCGAGCTGGAGCCGGCGCTCCGCCGCCCGGTCGGCGAGCGCGGCCAGCGCCACCGCCACCGCCGTCCAGGCGAGCACGAGCCAGGTCCCGCTGAGCGCCTCCGTGAAGGCGACGCAGGCGACTCCGAGCGCGGGTGCCCAGAGGAGCGTCGCCAGGTCGCGATCGCGCCCGAAGACGAGCGTCGCGATCGAGCAGTAGAAGCCGGCGAGCGCGAGCAGGGCGAGGCCTTCGGCCACGCGACCGCCCACGAGCAGCGCGAGCCCGGCGACCGCGAGGCCGAGGCTCGAGACGACGTAGACGACGATCGCCGGGAAGGCGACTGCGTCCACCCGCCGCAGCCGGTCGACGAGCGAGCCGCTCAGGAGCGCGGCCGCGACGACGAGGAAGGCGACGGCCCGCGGAGAGCCGGAGAGGAAGCCCGAGTAGAACAGCAGCGCCTGCGCCAGTGTCGCGCCGAGCCAGACGAGGCCGGCGGCGCGGAGCTCGCCCGACGATCGGCGCAGTCCTGCGTAGAGCACCGTCAGAGCCGCGAGCCCCCAGAGGCCTGCGACTGCGACCTGGCCCCACTCGAAGACGTGTCCGACCGTGCCTGTGATGAGCCACTGCGCGGCGCCCAGCACCCCCAGCGACGCCGCGTACAGGGCCGCGAGCGCGGCCGCCCAGCCGGTTAGCGAGCGCCACACCCGCTGGCTCTCCCGGAAGGCGGCCAGCGCCGGCTGGAGCGGGGACAGGATCCCCGCGGAGGGCTTCTGCGGCCCCCAAGGGCGGCAGTAAAGGGCGACGACCGCGCCCGCGAGGGCGACCCCGACGAAGGCCAGGGCGCCGCTCGCCGGGTGGGGGCTCGCCTCGTAGAGCTGCCGGAGCGGAGCGTCCAAGGCGAGCGCGTGGACGAGGGCGGCCGTGAGGTAGGCGTGCGCCGCGAGCTGGTAGCGGAGCTCGCCGGCGCGCCGGGCGAGCCAGGCGAGCACCGCAGCCTCCGCCGCCCAGGCGATCGCCAGCGCCGGGCCGGAGAGGAGGGCCGCGAGGCCGAAGGCGGCGAGTGCGAGACCCGCGACCGCGAGGAGGGCGCTGAGATCGCGGTCGCGCGCGCGGCGGAAGAGGAGCGACGCCGCCGCTCCGTAGACCGCGGCCACCGTGACCAGCGCGAAGCCTTGCCCGCTCCCGGTGAACTGGGCGACGCTCGCCGCACCTGCGAACACGGCTCCGACGAGGACGAGCGTGGCGGGCAACGGCGCGAGGTCGGCGGTTCGCAGCCTGACCTGGAGCGCGATTGCCGACGCGAGGTAGAGGAGCCAGAAGATCGCCGAGACGGCGACCACATCCCACTCGGTCGCGTGCGCCTGCGCGAGGAGGACCGCGGCCTGGGGGAGGCTCGCGACGACCCCGGCCGCGAGCAGCGGCTGCCAGTTCCGGTCGAGGGCGACGATCGCCGTGCCCGCGAAGACGAGCGCGGCGAACGCCGTCCCCGCGGCGGTCAGCTCGCCGTGCTCCAGGCCGACGGCCGCGGGCGCGAGGGTCGCGCCCACGAGCCCGAGCCCCGCGACCAGCTCCGACGACCAGGCCAGGGCGGCTGCGACGGCGATGCCCGCGATCGCGGCGGCGACGAGCAGGGCGGCCCAGTCGGCGAGGAGGTCGTAGAGCAGCGTCGCGGCGAGTAGCGTCGCGTAGCCGCCGGCGATCCCGGCGCCCACCGCCGCGTAAGCGGAGTAGACGCGACCGAACCGGCGGTGGAGGTAGAGGCCGCCGGAGAACACGACCACCGAGGCGATCGCGCCGAGCGAGACGCGCGCGACGGGGCCGATCCAGCCCCTGTTCACGGCGAGTACGAAGAAGAAGACGATCCCCAGCAGTGTCACGACGCCGCCGAGCCAGGCCAGCACCTTGGCGCCGAAGAGATCCGCGAACGTGAGCCCGCTCCACCAGGCCGGCTCGGGCGGCTTCCGCGCCGGCGGCGGGGCCGCCGGACTGGGCGTAGCCGTCGGGCGCGGCGGAGCTGTGGGCGGGGCGACTTGCGCGGGCCGCGCCATAACGGGCTCGGGCGGCGGCAGGGGGACGCGGGACGCCACCGTCGAATAGGGCGCGCCCCGGACGACGCGGCTGAGGTCTGCAACCTCTCGCTCGAGAGCGCCGAGCCGGCGGGCGAAGTCCTCGAGCATGCGCAGGACCGCGCTCGTCTCGGGGCCAGGGGTCGCCGGGCCCGGGCTCCCAGGCGGCGGATCCGACGTAGGCGCCGGCGTTGAGGGCAACCCGGGATCCTCAGCCGGCGGGGTCGGCTTCGCCTCGTCCTCCTCTCGCCGCCAGGTCAGCACCTCCAGGAGCAGGACGAGTGGTGCGGCCAGGCTCTTCAGCCACCACCCGAACGTGAGGCCCCACACGTGGCTCGGTTGCCTGCGGGCTCGAATCATGCGGACGGAGTCGGCGATCCAGAGGGCCGTCGCGCAGAGGGCCCAGGCCGTGCCCACGACGAGGTCGCCGGAGAAGGCCGCGCCCGTGATGAGCCCGAACAGCGCGCCGGTAATGCTCCCGAGCGCGAGCAGCCAGACGAGCCCGACGCCGTAGTGGACGGCGAGCGCGACGGCGAGGTTGGTGTTCTGCCCGCCGGTCGAAGGTGTCCAGGCCTGTTCAGCCATCGTCCTTTCGGTCGCACGTGCGGCTTGTGCGAACGATCACATCGCCGTGCACGTAAACGTGATCCTCAAAGGCACGTTCGACAAGCCGCGAACCGGCCACGGCCCGAGCGTAGACCCGCCGCCCCGGCGTGTCCTCCGGGAATTCCCCGTCTTCGGTCCGCGACAACCCGGGAGTCGCGGGAGCCAGCGCTACCCTTGACCCCATGGCCGTTCAGGAGCTCGTCGAGGAGGTCGAGCGCTCGTACCGCGAGACGCAGGGGCGGCTGAGCGAGCCGTCCGTCTACAACGACCACCGCGAGGCGGCGGAGGTCGGGCGGCGCCTGAAGGAGCTCGAGGGCCCGTACAAGCTGGCGCAGGAGTGGCGCTCCACCCGCGACGACCTCGAGGACGCCCGCGGTGACGGCGACCTGCGCGAGCTGGTGCCGGAGCTCGAGGAGCGGCTGGCGAGCCTGGAGGAGGAGCTGCGCCTCGCGCTCGTCGAGACCGACCCGGCCGACCGCAAGGACGTGATCGTCGAGATCCGACAGGGCGTCGGCGGCGACGAGGCGGCGCTCTGGGCGGTCGATGTCCACCGCATGCTCACGCGCTACGCGGAGCGGCGAGGCTTCGGCGTCGAGCAGCTCGAGGTGAGCGGCAACGAGGCCGGCGGCTTCAAGGAGGTCGTCTTCGCGGTCAAGGGCGACGGGGCGTACTCGGTCTTCAAGTGGGAGGCCGGGACGCACCGGGTCCAGCGCGTGCCCGAGACCGAGTCGCAGGGCCGCATCCACACCTCGACTGCCACCGTGGCGGTGATGCCCGAGGCCGAGGAGGTCGAGGTCGACCTCGACCAAAACGACCTCAAGATCGACGTCTACCGCTCGACCGGCCCCGGCGGCCAGAGCGTGAACACGACCGACTCGGCGGTGCGGATCACGCACCTGCCGACGGGCATCGTCGTCGCGATGCAGGACGAGAAGTCGCAGCTCCAGAACAAGACGAAGGCCCTGCGCGTGCTGCGGGCGCGGCTGTACGAGGCCGAGCGCGAGCGCCAGCAGGCCGAGGAGGCCGCGGCGCGGCGCTCGCAGATCGGCTCCGGGCAGCGCGCGGAGAAGATCCGCACCTACAACTTCCCGGAGAACCGGCTCACCGACCACCGCGTGCACCTGACCGTGCACCGCCTGGACAAGATCCTCGAGGGGGAGCTGGACGAGTTCACCGAGGCCCTGGCCGCCGACGACCGACGCCGGGCGCTGGAAACAGCGTCGGCGTGACCCTGGGCGGCGCGCTCGCCCGGGCGACCGCCCGGCTCGCCGAGGCAGGCGTGGAGTCGGCGCGGCTCGAGGCCGAGCTGCTGCTCGCGAGGGCCTGCGACGACTGCGCCCGCGCGCTGCTCTACGCCGAGCTCGACCGGGAGCTGACGCCCGGGCAGGAGGAGGCGTTCGAGGCCAACGTCGTCCGGCGCGAGCGCCGCGAGCCGCTCGCTTACATCCTCGGCGAGTGGGGCTTCCGGCGCCTGACGCTGAAGACCGACCGGCGCGCGCTGATCCCGCGGCCGGAGACGGAGGTGGTGGTCGAGCGCGCGCTCGAGCACGTGCGGGGCCTCGAGGAGCCGAAGGTGCTCGACGTCGGCACCGGCACCGGCGCGATCGCGCTGGCGATCGCCGACGAGCTGCCGGCCGCGCGCGTCACCGCGATCGACGTCTCGCAGGACGCCCTCTCGCTCGCGCGCGAGAACCTGGAGCTGACCGGCGTCGACGGCCGCGTGCGCGTCGTCGAGCACGACCTCACGAGCGGCCTCGGCCACGGCGACTTCGACCTCGTGGTCTCCAACCCGCCGTACGTCGAGCCCGAGGAGCTGCCCACCCTGCAGCCGGAGGTGCGCGACTGGGAGCCGCACGTCGCGCTCGTCGACTCCGGCGCGACGGAGAAGCTCGCGGCGGCCGCGACCGAGGCGCTGCGTCCGGGCGGCTGGCTCGTGCTCGAGGTCGCTGCCGGCGCGGGCGACCGGGTGGAGCAGATGCTCGCAGGGCTCGGCTTCCGCGACGTTACGATCACGCCCGACCTCGCAGGCAGGGATCGCGTCGCGGAGGGCCGATGGGGAGGCTGACGACCGGGGACGGCAGGACGCTGGCGTACGAGCGCAGGGGCAGCGGGCCGGCGCTCGTCTGCCATCCCGGCGGCCCGGGGCTGCCCGGGGCCGAGCTCGCGGACCTGGGCGGGCTCGACGACGCGCTCGAGCTCGTGATCCTCGATCCGCGCGGAACGGGCACCTCCACGCGGCCGGCCGACGCCGCGGCGTACGACTTCGAGCACTACGTCGCCGATCTCGAGGAGCTGCGGGTGCACCTGGGGCAGGAGAGGATCGACCTGCTCGGCTTCTCCCACGGCGGCATGGTGGCGATGGCATACGCGGCCGCCCATCCGAAGCGGATCGGGCGCCTCCTGCTCGTGGGGACGCTCGCGCACCGGGACGAGTCGCTGGACGGCGAGCTGGAGCGAGGCCTCGCCGAGCGGCAGGACGAGCCGTGGTTCGCCGACGCCCGTGCGGCGCTCGCCGAGGAGGAAGCGGGTCACTTCGAGGACGAGCAGGCGCTGGCGGAGAACCTCTCGCGCCAGTGGCCGCTCTACTTCGGCCGCTACGGCGAGCGCGAGCAGGCGTTCGTGCAGACGCTCGCGGGGCTCGTGCCCAACGCCGACGCGCTCCGCCGCTTCAACAGCGCGGTCTGGCCGTCGCTCGACCTGCGGCCGGCGCTCGCGCGCGTCGAGGCGCCGACCCTCGTCGTCGCCGGCGAGCGTGACTTCGTCGCCCCGCCTGCGGCCGCGCGGGCGATCGCGGAAGCGATCCCGGAGGCCGAGCTCGTCGTCGTGCCGGGCGCCGGCCACTTCGTCTTCGTGGAGGCGCCGGACGCGTTCCGGCGGGCGGTGGCGTCGTTTCTCGGAGTCGGAGCGCCGGCCTGATCCCGACCGCGGTCGAGGCGATTCGCGACGGGCGTCCGGTGGTTCTGCCGACCGACACCGTCTACGGCCTCTGCGCCGACCCTGACCGGGAGGCGCCGGTGCTGGAGATCTACCGCATGAAGGGGCGGCCGGTCGGGCAGCCGTGCGCCCTCCTGGCGAAGGACGTCGAGTACCTGCTCGAGCTGGTGCCCGAGCTGCACGGGCGTCCGGCGACCCTGGCTCGGGCGCTGCTGCCGGGCGCGTACACGCTGATCCTGCCGAATCCCGGCAGGCGCTACCGCTGGCTGACGGGCTCCTCGCCGGAGACGATCGGCGTGCGCGTCCCGGAGCTCACCGGCCCCGGCGCAGAGGTCGTCGAGCGTGTCGGCGCGGTGGTCGCGACGAGCGCGAACCTGCACGGCGGCTCCGAGGCGCGCATGCTCGAGGAGGTGCCGGTCGAGATCCGGGCCGGCGCGGCCGCGGTCGTGGACGGTGGCGAGCTGCCGGGCACGCCGTCCACGGTGCTCGACCTGACGGGCAGCGAGCCGAGGGTCGTACGCGAGGGCGCCGTCCCGGCCGCCGAGGCGCTCGAGCGCGCCGCGGCCGCCTTCGACAGGTGACGGCAGTACCATCCCGGGCAGTGGCGATCGCGCAGGAGACCGTCCAGCACCTCCGCACGGCGGGGCTCGCCGAGGTCGACCCGGCGATCGCCGAGCTGCTCGGCCGCGAGCTCGAGCGGCAGCGCGGGCAGATCGAGCTGATCGCCTCCGAGAACTTCACCTGGCCGTCGGTGCTCGAGGCCGTCGGCTCGGTGCCGACGAACAAGTACGCCGAGGGCTACCCCGGCCGCCGCTACTACGGCGGCTGCGAGGTCGTCGACGAGATCGAGCAGACTGCGATCGACCGCGCGAAGGAGCTCTTCGGCGCCGAGCACGCCAACGTGCAGCCGCACGCCGGTGCCCAGACGAACATGGCCGTCTACATGGCCGCGCTCGACCCGGGCGACACGATTCTCTCGCTCGAGCTCTCTCACGGCGGCCACCTCACGCACGGGCTCAAGGTCAACTTCTCCGGGCGGCTCTACTCGATCGCCCACTACGGCGTCTCGCGCGAGACGAACGTGGTCGACTACGGCGAGGTGCTCGCGCTCGCCAAGCAGCACCGGCCGAAGCTGATCGTCTGCGGCGGCTCGGCGTACCCGCGCACCGTCGAGACCGACCGCTTCAGGGAGATCGCCGACGAGGTCGGCGCGCTCCTCCTCTGCGACATGGCGCACTTCGCCGGGCTCGTCGCGGCCGGGCTGCACCCGAACCCCGTCGCCGACTGCGACTTCGTCACCTCGACCACGCACAAGACGCTCGCCGGCCCGCGCTCCGGGTTCGTGCTCTGCCGGGAGGAGCACGCGCAGGCCGTCGACCGCGCCGTCTTCCCGGGGATGCAGGGCGGCCCGCTCGTGCACACGATCGCGGCGAAGGCGACCTGCTTCCGGATCGCGGCGACCGACGCCTTCCGCGAGTACCAGACGCAGGTGCGCGCGAACGCCGACACGCTCGCGACGACGCTGCAGGAGGGCGACCTGGACGTGCTCACGGGCGGCACCGACACGCACCTGCTGCAGGTCGACCTGCGCGCCACCGACTGGAGCGGCAAGGATGCCGAGGAGCGGCTCGCCGAGGTGAGGATCACCGTCAACCGCAACACGGTTCCCTTCGACGAGCGCCCGCCGACGGTCGCCTCCGGGATCCGGATCGGCACGCCGGCGGCGACCATGCGCGGCTTCGACGAGGAGGATTTCCGCGAGGTCGGCTCGATCATCTGCGCTGCGCTCCGTGATTCTGGAAAGGAGAGCGTTGGCTCGCTCGCGGCGCGGAGCGAGGCGCTCTGCGAGAAACGGCCCCTGTACCCCGGCTTCCGCGGCTTCACCACGTACGCGACGTGACCGAGACGCTCACGGGCGTGACCGTCGTCACGCACCCGCTCGTCCAGCACAAGCTCTCGTATCTGCGCGACAAGGACACGCCGACGGTCCACTTCCGCAAGCTCGCGAACGAGCTGACGCTGCTGCTTACCTACGAGGCGACGAAGGATTTCCCGACGGAGCCCGACGAGGTCGAGACGCCGCTCGAGCGGACGGAGGTGCAGCGGATCGCGGGCAAGAAGGTGGCCGTCTGCCCGGTGCTGCGGGCGGGGCTCGGGATGCTCGACGGCGTGCTCTCGCTGGTCTCGAGCGCGCGCGTCGGCTTCATCGGCCTCTACCGCGACGAGGAGACGCTGCAGCCGGTCGAGTACTACATGAAGCTGCCGGACCTGGGCGACGGCGAGCGCGACGCGATCGTGCTCGACCCGATGCTCGCGACCGGGCGCTCGAGCGCCGCCGCGGTGGCGGCGGTCAAGGCGGCCGGCGCCCGCTCGGTCACCCTCGTCTGTCTGGTGGCCGCCCCCGAGGGGATCGAGCTCATGCGCGACGAGCACCCCGACGTCCGCATCGTCACCGCCGCCGTCGACCGGGAGCTGAACGAGCGCGGCTACATCCTGCCGGGCCTCGGTGACGCGGGCGACCGGCTCTACGGGACGAAGTAGATGCTCTGGTCCACCCTGACCGACAACCTCGAGGTCGTGTGGGGGGCGGTTCTCGCCGCGTCGATCGTCGTGCTGCTCACCCCGGCCGTCGGCGGGATGGCCCGGCTGCTCGGCGTGGTCGACCGGCCCGGTTCGCGGCGGGTCAACCGCGCGACCGTGCCGCGGCTCGGCGGGCTCGCGCTCTTCTTCGGGATCTTCGTCCCGGCGCTGGCCTTCCTGCCGCTCGGCCGTGAGACGAAGGGCCTGCTGCTGGGGATGGCCGTCGCGACCACCGTCGGCGCGATCGACGACTTCCGCGGCCTCGTCTGGTGGGAGAAGCTCGGCGGCCAGATCGCGGCGGCCGCGATCCCGACCGGCTTCGGGATCTGGGTGCACCGCTTCACCTTCCCGATCCTCGGCGTGCACTCGCTGCCGGAGTGGGTCGGCATACCGCTGACGATCTTCTGGATCGTCGCGATCATGAACATGGTCAACTTCCTGGACGGGCTGGACGGCCTCGCCGCGGGCGTGTGCGCGATCTCGGGCGCGACCTTCTGTGTGATCGCGCTCTCGCTCGGGCGGCCCGAGCCGGCGATCCTCGCGGCGATCGTGCTCGGCGCCTGCCTCGGCTTCCTGCGCCACAACTTCTACCCGGCGCGGATCTTCATGGGCGACTCCGGAGCGCTGCTGCTCGGCTTCACGCTCGGCGCGCTCGCCGTCCAGGGCCTCCTGAAAACGGCGGCCGTCGCGACGCTGCTCTTCCCGCTGCTCGTGCTGGCGGTGCCGATCCTCGACACCTCGTTCGTGGTCGCGAAGCGGATCAAGTACGGCCAGCCGGTCTACGCGGCGGACCGGACGCACCTGCACCACCGCTTCCTGAACATCGGCTTCTCGCAGCGCCGGGCCGCGCTGACGATGTGGGGCTGGTGCGCGGTGCTCGCGGGCGCGGCGCTCGCGACGCGCTTCATCCACCCGCACGCGCACGGCGACTGGCAGACCGGGCCGACGATCGCCGTGGCGCTGATCGGCGCGGCCGCGCTCGGCGCGTCGATCTACATGGTCTACCTGCTGGAGATCGTGAAGCTCGCGAACCCGCGCGTGCGCCGCCGCGAGCAGGAGGCCCGCACCGCAGCCGAGCGCCGCCGCACCGCGTGAACCACGCCGACCTCGTCGAGGTCGCGCCCGGCGTGCACGCGGCGATCGCGAAGGAGGACCGCGGAGCCGTCGGCAACGCCGCGATCGTCGCCGCCGGCGGCGAGACGCTGGTGGTCGACACCCACTACTCGCCGGCCGCGGCGCGCGAGCTGCGCGGTGCGGCGGAAGAGGTCACCGGCCTGCCGGTCTCACACGTGCTGAACACGCACTGGCACAGCGACCACGTGCTCGGCAACGCCCAGTTCGCCGCCGCGACGATCGTCTCGACCGCGCGGACGCGCGGGTTGATGGCGACTGTGGGCGTCGAGCGTCTCGCCCTGCAGAAGGAGGCATTCGACGCGGGTCTCGACGCCGAGCTCGAGCGGCTGCGTGCCGAGGGCGACGAGGAGGGCGCGGCGCTGCTCGGGCAGGGCGCGGACGAGCAGCGGGCCGTGAAGCACCGCCTACCCGACGAGACCTTCGAGGACGGGTGGGAGCTCGGCGGCGCCCGTGCCCTCACCCTCGGCGGCGGCCACACCGAGAGCGACGCGTTCGTGCTCGCGCCCGGGGCGCGCGTTCTGGTCGCCGGCGACCTCGTCTTCGCGGGCCTGCCGCCCTGGGCCGGCCACGGCGACCCGCGGGAGTGGGCGACGATCCTGGAGCGGCTGCTCGAGCTCGACTGGGATGCCTGCGTGCCCGGTCACGGTCCCGTCTGCGGGCGCGAGGCGCTGCCGCCGCTCCGCGACTACCTGCTCGCGCTCGACGAGGCGGCCCGGAGCCACGAGCCCGAGCCTGAGCTGCCGGCGCGCTTCCTCGGATGGGGCCACGAGGAGATGTGGGGGCGGAACGTCGGCGCGCTCCGAGAGCGCTAGGGCCGGTCTAGGCCGAATCGTCTAGGAAGGCCGCGAGCAGCTCGGGGTATCCCGGTGCGCGCTGAATGCTGTGGCCGGCGCCGGGGAGCACCTCGCGGCGCGCGGGAAGGCGTGCCTCCAGGACGTCGCAGACCGCGTCGAAGGCCGCGCTGTGTCCTCCGGAGACGACCAGCTTCGGGAAGTCGGTCGCCGCGAGCTCCTCCAGCGGGACCTGCGCCTCCCACGGCGGCCGCTCGCGCATGGTCGCGCGGACGCCCTGCTCGAGCTCGGGCGGTAGCCGCTCCGGCAGCTGCGGCGTGCTGCCGATGCGCTGGAGGAAGCCCTCGACGAACGCCCGCGGCTCGCGCGGACCGTGGGCAAAGTGCTCGGCGAGCCCCTCCACGAGCGCGTCCACCTCGGGATTTCCGCGCGCGAGCGCGAACGCCGGCGGCTCGCTCACGACGAGCGACCGAATGCGCTCCGGGTCCCGGGCCGCGATCAGCAGCGAGATCACCCCGCCGTACGAGTGCCCGACGAGGTGCGCGCCCTCGCCGAGGCACGGCGCGAGCTCGTCGGCCTGCTGCTCGAAGTCGATGCGCTCGAGCAGCGGCCCGGGCGGATAGCCCCCGCGCGTCGGCGTCACGACCTCGAAGCGCGCTTCCAGCACGGGCACCACCGGAGCCCACACACTCGCGTTGCCGACGCTGCCGTGGATGAGCACGACCCGCACGCGCGGATCGTACAAAGTGGCCGGAAAATGCCGCTGGCGAGCCGGATTTGGCTGTCACAAGGTTTGGTATGCTCGCCCGCGCATGGAGACCGGTCCCCGTTCGAGCTTCGAACCGGCCGGAGCCGGCGCGCTGTTGGGGGGCGTGACCGCCGCGGGAGTGGGGGCGGGTGCGCTCGTCGGCTGGGCCGCGGGCTCGGTCGGGCTCGGCATCCTCGGCGGCGCCTTCGTCGGTGTGCCCGCCGGCGTGCTCGCCGTCTACGTCCGCTACCGGAACGCCCTTTGACGCGCGTCGGGATCCTCGGCGCCCCGCGGCCGATCCCGCAGCAGCGCCTGCTCGCCCCCGCGGCCGGCGCGCTCGTGATCGTGCTCGCCCTGCCGCTCTTCCTCGTCGCCGGCTGGCCGCTCGCAGGGTGGGCGGTCGCCGCGCTGCTCTGGGTCGGCGTGCAGGCGCTCGGGCTGCTGCTCGGGCGCGTGAAGCCCTCTCCGGACAACCTCGCGGCGTCCGGGGCGCTCGCCTTCGGGATGATGTTCCGGCTGCTCGCCGTGCTCGCCGTCATGCTCGCCCTCGCCGCCTCCGACCGCGAGGCCGGCCTCGCCGCCGCCCTCACCTACGGCGCCGCCTACACGGCCGAGCTCGCGGTCTCGCTGCTCGGCTACTACGTCCAGGAGCCGCGGGCGTGAGGCGCGCGCTCCTTGCAGCGTCGGTCTTCGCCCTGGCGCTGCCGGCGCAGGCGCTTGCGCGGGGCGAGTTCGACCCGACGACCGAGTTCGAGCAGCACGAGTGGGTCTCGATCCACCTCGGCGGGCTCAACCTCTCGATCACCAAGGCGGTCGCGTACCTCCTCCTCGGCACGGTGCTGACGATCCTGCTCGGCCTCTTCCTGATGCGCGGCAAGACGCTCAACCGCCGCCAGACGGTGGGCGAGCAGATCTACGAGATCGCGCAGGTGCAGATCGCCGAGCAGGGGCTCCCGTCCAAGGCGATCGGGCTCTGGTTCCCCTACGTGGCCACGCTGCTGCTGTTCATCTTCGTGATCAACCTGATCGGCTTCATCCCGCTGCCGCTCACCGGCGAGACGTGGCACGGCGTGCCGACGTGGGGCATCTACGCGGCCACCTCGTCGATCTCGGTCACCCTAGCGCTCGCGCTGCTCACCTTCGTCTTCACGCACGTCGAGGGCATCCGCTGGAACGGGCCGGTGCGCTACTTCAAGAGCTGGATCCCCGAGGCGCCGAAGCCGCTCTTGCTGCTGATCGTGCCGCTCGAGATCCTCGGCCAGTTCATGCGCCTGATCTCGCTCAGCGTCCGGCTCTTCGCGAACATGCTCGCCGGCCACATCCTGATCCTCACCTTCCTCGGCCTGATGTTCATCCTCGAGTCCGTCGTGCTGGCCGTGCTGACCGTGCCCGTCGCGGTCGCCTTCTACCTCTTCGAGGTCGTGATCGTGATCTCGATCCAGGCGTTCATCTTCGCCGCCCTGTCCGCCATCTACATCGGCTCGGCAATCGAGCCGGAGCACTAGGAGGTCTCACGTGATCGCAACCGTTCTCGCCGCGACGAGCGGCGATGTCACCAAGGCCGGGAAGGCGATCGGCCTCGCGCTCGGCGTCGGCCTCGGCGCCGCCGGCGCCGGCGTCGGCATCGGCCTCATCTTCTCGTCGATGATCCAGTCCGTCGCGCGGCAGCCCGAGCTCCGCGGTGAGCTCACCGGCATCCAGTGGCTCGGCTTCGCGCTGACCGAGGCGGTCGTGTTCTACGGCCTGCTCGGCTCGATCCTCGCCTTCGTCCTGGTCTAGCCGCGATGCTCCTCGGCTCCAATCCGCTGATCCAGGTCACGCCGGGGCTGATGATCTGGACGATCGTCTGCTTCCTGATCACGCTCTTCGTGCTGAAGCGCTACGCGTTCGGCCCGATCCAGAAGGCGATCGACGAGCGGCGTGACCGGATCCGCGCCTCGCTGGACGAGGCCGACCACGCGCGCGAGGAGGCCAAGCGCCTACTCGAGGAGCACCGTCAGCTGATCAGCCGCGCCCAGACCGACGCGGAGCAGATTCTCAGCGAGGCGCGCCGCGTTGCCGACGCGAACGAACGGCGGATGCGCGAGGAGCTGGAGGCGGACCGTCAGCGGCGGCTCGAGGAGACGCGCAAGCAAATCGACGCCGAGACGCGTCGCGCGCTCGAGCAGATCCGCCTCGAGGTCGTCGACCTGAGCCTGCTCGCGGCGACGAAAGTGACCCGGAAGGCCCTCGACGACGCCGACCACAAGCGGCTGATCGAAGAGGCCGTGGGCGAGCTGGACTTCTCCGTCCTGGAGCGCGGCGACCAATGAGTGTCGTCGATCGCGTCTACGCCAACGCGCTGTTCGAGGCCGCGCGCGACCGGGGCCGGCTCGACCCGGTGCGCGAGGAGCTGGCGCAGGTCGTCGCCGCCGAGGCCGCGGTGCCCGAGCTGCGCGAGCTGCTGCGCAATCCGCAGCTCGACCCGCGCGCGCGCGCGAGCGCACTGGAGGACGTGCTCGCCGGCGGCGAGCAGCTGCTGCGGAACTTCCTGCTCGTCCTCGTCGACAAGGGCCGTACGGGATCCCTCGAGGAGATCGCGCGCGAGTTCGAGCGGCTGATCGCCCAGCACGAAGGGGTGATACACGCCGAGGTGACGACCGCAGTCGAGCTCTCCGACGAGGAGGCGACGGCGCTGCTGCGGCTGATCGAGCACGCCTCGGGGCGCAAGGTCGAGGCCACGCGCAGCGTCGACCCGGGGCTGATCGGCGGCATCGTCCTGCAAGTTGGTTCCCACCGTCTCGACGCGAGCGTGCGCGGCCGCCTGGAGCGCTTGCGCCGCGAGCTGGTCACGGCCTAGAGAGGAGACTCAGTGAAGCTTCGCCCCGAAGAGATCACCTCGATCCTGAAGCAGCGGATCGAGGAGTACGACGTCGAGAGCGACCTCGCCGAAGTCGGCTCGGTCCTGCAGGTCGGCGACGGGATCGCCCGCGTCTACGGGCTCGAGAACTGTGTCTCGATGGAGATGCTCGAGTTCGAGCACGGCGTCACCGGCCTCGCCTTCAACCTCGAGGAGGACAATGTCGGCACGGCCCTGTTCGGCGAGTGGGAGCACGTCAAGGAGGGCGAACCGGTCAACCGGACCGGCACCGTCGCCAGCGTCCCCGTCGGGCCGGAGCTGATCGGCCGCATCGTCAACCCGCTCGGCCAGCCGCTCGACGGAGCAGGCCCGATCCAGGCGAGCGAGCGCCGCCAGCTGGAGTTCAAGGCGCCGGGCGTGATCGAGCGCCAGCCGGTGAAGGAGCCGGTGCAGACCGGCCTCAAGGCGATCGACTCGATGATCCCGATCGGGCGCGGCCAGCGCGAGCTGATCATCGGCGACCGCACCACGGGCAAGACGGCGATCCTCGTCGACACGATCCTCAACCAGCGCGACCAGGACCTGATCTGCGTCTACGTCGCGATCGGCCAGAAGGGCTCGACGGTCGCGCAGGTGCACGAGAAGCTGAAGGACGAGGGGGCGATGGACTACACGATCATCGTCAACGCCGGCGCCGCGGAGGCCGCCCCGATCAAGTGGATGGCGCCGTACGCCGGCTGCGCGATGGGCGAGTACTTCATGTTCGGCGGCAAGCACGCGCTCGTGATGTACGACGACCTCTCCAAGCATGCGGACGCCTACCGGCAGATGTCGCTGCTGCTGCGCCGCCCGCCCGGCCGAGAGGCCTACCCCGGCGACGTTTTCTACCTGCACTCGCGGCTGCTCGAGCGGGCGTGCAAGCTCTCCGACGAGCTGGGCGGCGGCTCGCTGACGGCGCTGCCCGTCGTCGAGACCCAGGCCGGCGACGTCTCGGCCTACATCCCGACGAACGTCATCTCGATCACCGACGGCCAGATCTTCCTCGAGTCGGAGCTCTTCCACTCGGGCGTGCGGCCGGCGATCAACGTCGGCATCTCCGTCTCGCGCGTCGGCGGCTCGGCCCGGATCAAGGCCATGAACAAGGTCGCCGGGAGCCTTAAGCTCGACCTCTCGCAGTACCGCGAGCTGGAGGCCTTCGCCCAGTTCGGCTCCGAGCTCGACCAGTCGACGCAGAAGATCCTCGGCCGCGGCGAGCGCCTCGTCGCCCTCCTGAACCAGCCGCAGTACGACCCGTGGCCGGTCGAGGAGCAGGTGGCCGGGGTCTTCGCCGGCGTCACCGGCTACCTCGACCCGATCCCGACGGCCGACGTGCCGCGCTACCTGCAGGAGCTGCGGGAGCACCTGAAGGCCGAGGAGACGGTGCTGAAGGAGATCCGGGAGTCGAAGGACCTGCCCGACGAGCTGCGCGAGAGGCTCGACGCCGAGCTGCAGCGCTTCGCCAAGGGCTTCAAGGCCTCCGAGGAGACCCCCGCGGCATGAGGCGCTCGCTTGCGACGCCGACCAGAGAGGTCGGGCCGGCATCGCCGGCGCGGCCGTCTCTCACACGGTCCGGGCTGACAACCAAGCCGCCTTTCGCTCGGAGCGGCCCCTGATGGCGACCGTCCAGGACCTCAAGCGGCGGATCCGCTCGATCCGTAACACGCGCAAGATCACGAAGGCGATGGAGCTGGTCGCCTCGGCCCGGCTGCGCCGCGCCCAGGCGCGGATCGAGGCGATGCGCCCGTACGCGGACCGGATGCTGGAGCTGATGATCGGCACCGCCCGCGCGAGCACGTCGCTGCAGGGCCTGACGCTGCTGCAGCGGCGCGAGGTGCAGGCCGCCGCGATCGTTCCGCTCACCGGCGACCGCGGGCTGGCCGGCGCCTTCAACGCGCAGGTGCTCCGGCACGCCTTCGCGCTCGAGCGGCAGCTTCGCGGCGAGGGCGTCGCCGTGCGCTGGCTCGTCGCCGGGAAGAAGGGCCGCTCGACGCTCGCCTTCCGCAACTACGAGCTCGAGGCCAGCTGGACCGGCTTCAGCGACCGGCCCGCCTACGCGGACGCCCAGGCGATCGCCCACCGGGCGGCCGAGCTGTACGAGAGCGGGGAGGTCGACCGGGTCGTGCTCGTCTACAACCAGTTCGTCTCCGCGCTCGTGCAGCGCGTGGTCGAGCGCGACGTGCTGCCGATCCCGGAGCAGCTCCTGGAGCGCGGCCCCGAGGAGGAGCACCAGCAGGCGCTGCTCGGCGACTTCATCTACGAGCCGGAGCCGGAGGAGATCCTGCGCCGGCTGCTGCCCGTCTACGTCGAGACCGAGCTCTACCGCGCGCTGCTGGAGTCGGCCGCCTCGGAGCAGGGCGCGCGGATGACGGCGATGCGCAACGCCTCGGGCAACGCCGCCGACCTGATCTCGAGCCTCACCCTCGAGATGAACCGGGCCCGGCAGGCCGAGATCACCCAAGAGATCCTGGAGGTCGTGGCCGGGGCCGACGCCCTGACGGCGTAGCGGTCCGCGCCAACTCCCGCGCGTATCGCTCGTCTATAGTCCCCGCAGGTCGTTAACGACCCCCTTACACATGGCTCAGAAGGAACAAGAGGTTCTCGTCTCCAGCGGCGCCGGTCTCGGCGCTGCGGTCGGGGTCGAGAGCGGCCCCGAGTTCGGCCAAGAGGAGGACGTCCGAGCCCGAGGGTACTGGGAGCTCGTCTGGCGGCGCTTTCGACGCGACAAGGTCGCGATCGCGAGCGGCATCTTCATCATCTTCCTGCTGCTCGTCGCGTTCGGCGGCGCGCCGATCGCCAAGCACTACGTCGGGCACGGCCCGAACGACATCTTCACGGGAACGGCCGCAGTCGAGACGACCAGCCTCCTGCCGGCGAACCCCTGGACCCACATCGACAACTACTACACGAACAAGACCGACATCCTCGTCCTCGGCGCGGCAAACCGCCTCGGCCAGGACGAGTTCCTGAGGCTTCTCTACGGTGCGCGCGTCTCGCTCGAGGTTGCCATCCTCTCGACGTTGGGCGTGATGATCATCGGGGTGATCCTGGGCTCGATCGCGGGCTACTTCCGCGGTTGGGTCGACACGGTGGTCTCGCGCATCACCGAGGTGACGATGGCATTCCCGCTGCTGCTCTTCGTCGTCGCGCTCGCTGCGACGATCGGCCCGCAGCTGGATGCCATCACGCTGGGGTTCTTCCCGAAGGGCGTGGTTACGCTCGTTCTCATCTTCACCCTCTTCGGCTGGTTCTATCCCGCCAGGATCATCCGCGCCCAGGTGCTCTCGATCCGGGAGAAGGAATACGTCGAGGCGGCGCGGATGATCGGCGCAAGCGACGCCCGGATCATCCGCTCGCACGTGCTGCCGCACATGGTCGCGCCGATGATCGTCTACTCGACGCTGATCGTCGCGAGCTACGTGCTCTTCGAGGCGGGCCTCTCGTTCCTCGGGCTCGGGATCAAGTTCGACGCCAGTTGGGGGAACCTGCTCGCATCCGCGCCCGAGTACTACACGACGCGTCCGCTGCTGATGCTCTGGCCCGGCCTCGCGGTGCTGCTGACGACCCTCGCCTTCAACCTCCTCGGCGACGGCCTGCGCGACGCCTTCGATCCGCGCTCCAGCCAGTAGTTACATCCTCTTTCCCGAGCACTAACCAACTCGTAACTTCGCCGTCTCAGATCGATGAACGGGGCAGGCGCCCGTTCCGGGTCGGGGAATGCGCCGGCTCGAACTCACGGAAAGGAGAGACATGCACAGAAGGGTATGGCTCGCGGTCGCGATGCTCGTGGCCGGGGCAAGCCTTCTGGTCGCAGCGAGTTTCGCGAGCGCGAGCGGCGGGTCGTCGCACGCGTTCAAGAAGGGTGGCATCTGGCGGTACGGCGTCACGGGCGCGTCCGTCCAGGTCGACCAGCAGCTCGCCTACGTCACCACGGCGTGGTGGCTCGAGTACGCGACCGCAGCGAAGCTCTACAACTATCCGGACAAGCAGGGGCCGGCGGGCAGCAAGCTCGTCCCCGAGGTCGCTTCGAAGTTCACCGTGTCGAAGAACGGGAAGGTCTACACCTTCACGATCCGCCCCGGCTTCCGGTTCAGCGACGGGTCGAAGGTGACCGCGAAGAACTTCAAGCGGGCGATCGACCGGACCGCGAACAAGGCTCTCGGCTCGCCGGGCGCCGCGTTCATCACCGACCCGAACGGGACGAACATCGTCGGTGCCAACAAGGTGCACAACGGCGCGGCCACGAGCGTCCGCGGTGCCGTGGTCAAGGGCAACAAGCTGATCATCCGGCTGTCGAAGCCCGACGGCACCTTCATGGCGAAGATCACGATGCCGTTCTTCCAGGCGACTTCCCTGAAGATTCCGCTCGCCAAGGAAGTCGTGAACGTCACCAAGACGAACATGCCGTCGGCCGGTCCGTACTACATGACGCGGAACGACCCGGACAAGCTGACGCAGCTTCGTCAGAACCCGTACTGGAAGAAGGGCCCTGGCCGCACGCGGCCCCGGAACCTCGCGGGCCTCGACGTCCAGTGGAACCTGAACGAGCAGACGCTCTTCAACCAGACGATCGCGAACCAGATCGACGAAGACCCCGCGATGCCGGCGGCCGAGGTCTCCGGCGTGGCGAAGAAGTACGGCGTCAACAGGACCCGCTTCTGGTCGAAGCCGATCAACTGCACGGGCTACCTGCCCATGAACGTCGCACGCTCGCTGTTCAAGGGCAACCTCGCCCTGCGGCAGGCGGTCAACTACGTGATCAACCGGAAGGACTACGTCTCCCAGGCGGGTCCGTACGCGGGTGACCCGTGGACGCACATCTTCAACCCGGGCGTCCCCGGTTGGCGCAACGTGAGCATCTACAAGCAGAACCTCAGCAAGGCGAAGAAGCTCGCGAAGGGTCACTTCAAGAGCGGCAAGATCAACGTCGGCTACCGGTCCTCGGGCACGATCAACCCGGCCCAGGCCCAGATCGTCCGGCGTGACCTCATCCGCCTCGGCTTCAAGCCCGGCAACATCAACATGAAGCCGTTCTCGGGTGCCGACATCTACACCGCCATGGGCAAGCGTGGCACCGACATCGACATGGGCGTGTCGATGGGCTGGTGCTCGGACTACCCGGATCCGTACGACTGGCTGAACATCCTCCTGTACGGCGGTTCCATCCAGGCGGAGAACAACAACAACTACTCCTACTTCAACGAAGCGAAGTGGAACAGGAAGATGGCTGCTGCGGCCCGCCTCGTCGGCCCGAAGCGGCTCGCGGTCTACGGGCAGCTCGACCTGGACATCATGAACCAGGCCGCCCCGATGGCCATCGAGCGGACGTACAACAACCGGTACGTCTTCTCGAATCGCGTCAACCCGAAGAGCCTCGTCTACCAGGGGATCTACCAGGACTTCAGCATCCCCGCGATGGCGCTCAAGTAGGAGGCTTCAGAGGAACGAAGCACGAACACGTGAGGCGCCGGCGACGACCGGCGCCTCACGTCTTTTCAGCGGCAACGGATAGGATCCAGCAGCAAGCCAGGCCCCGGCAACGCAACCTTTCTGGAGAGCGACGTGTTCCGATACCTCGTCAGGCGCATCCTCTGGGCGATGTTTCTTTTCATCGTGATCACGTTCGTCACGTTCGTGATCTTCTACATCGGGCCGAACGATCCGGCACGCGCAGTCTGCGGTGGTGAGCAGGCGAGGCGCGATTGCCTCGTGACGGCGACCGAGAAGCTCGGCCTCGACAAGCCGATGCCGGTGCAGTACTACCGCTTCCTCAAGAAGCTGGTCGTCCACCAGGATCTAGGGACGTCGTTCGCCACCAGCCAGAGCGTCAACGCGCGGATCAAGGAGGCCGCTCCCGTGACCGCGTCGCTCGTCTTCGGCGGCGCCGTCCTCTGGATGATCATCGGGCTCTCGGTCGGGATCTTCTCGGCCCTGAAGCCTCGATCCCTGATCGACAGGATGGCGATGGTGTTCGTCCTGATCGGGGTCTCGGCACACCCCGTCTGGATCGGTCTCATCTTCGAATACGTCTTCGGCGTCAAGCTCGGGTGGACGCCGATCGCGGGCTACGCCAACTTCTTCGGGGCGGCCACCGACACCGGTCAGCCCGGCGGCCCCTGGCAGTGGTTCTACCACCTGATCCTGCCCTGGATCACCTTCGCGATCCTCTTCGCCGCCCTCTACGTGCGCATGATCCGGGCCAACGTGATGGAGACGCTCAACGAGGACTTCGTGCGCACGGCGCGCGCCAAGGGCGCGCCCGAGCGGCAAGTGCTCCTCTCGCACGTGTTGCGCAACGCGCTCCTGCCCGTGGTGACCATGCTGGGCATGGACATCGGCATCGCGCTCGGCGGCGCGATCTTCACCGAGAGCGTCTACAACCTCCCGGGCCTCGGCCAGACGGCCATCATCGGCATCTCGAACCAGGATCTGGCGATCGTGCAGGGGGTGATCGTGTTCGCGACCCTCGCGATCATCGTCTTCAACCTGATAGTCGACCTCTTGTACGCCTGGATCGATCCTCGGATCCGGCTAACCTAAGCTGACATCAATGGCGCTCCTTGAAGTCAAGGACCTTCACACGTCCTTCAGAACGGAAGACGGCGTCGTCAAGGCCGTCGAGGGGGTCTCGTTCACCGTCGAGAAGGGGCAGACGCTCGGGATCGTCGGTGAGTCCGGCTGCGGCAAGAGCGTCACCTGCCTCACGATCATGGGGCTCAATCCCAAGCGCAACACGGTTTCGAGTGGCGAGGCGCTCTGGAAGGGGCGCGATCTGCTGACGATGAAGCCCAACGAGCTCCGCCAGATTCGCGGCGGCGAGATCTCGATGATCTTCCAGGATCCCATGACGTCGCTGAACCCGGTGCACACGATCGGGCGTCAGCTCGTCGAGGCGATCCTGCTCCACCGCGACGTCACGAAGCGCGTCGCGCGCGCACGCGCGCTCGAGCTGCTGAAGGCGGTCGGGATCCCGAAGGCCGAGGCGCGTGTCGACGACTACCCGCACCAGTTCTCGGGCGGCATGCGCCAGCGCGTGATGATCGCCATGGCGCTCATCAACGACCCCGACCTGCTGATCGCCGACGAGCCGACGACCGCCCTCGACGTGACCACCCAGGCCCAGATCCTCTCGCTGATGAAGCGCCTCCAGGAGGACTTCGGCAGCGCGATCATCATGATCACGCACGACCTCGGAGTCGTCGCCGAGATCGCGGACGACGTGCTCGTGATGTACGCGGCCAACGTCGTCGAGCAGGCGGAGGTGCACGACCTCTTCGGTCGGCCTCAGCACCCGTACTCCTGGGGGCTGATGGGCTCGCTGCCGCGCCTCGAGACGGACGTCGAGCGCCTGACGCAGATCCCGGGCCAGCCGCCCTCGCTGCTGCGTCCTCCCAACGGCTGCCGCTTCCATCCGCGCTGTCCCTACGTGATGGAGGTCTGCAAGACGACGGCGCCGGAGCTGGCGCCGACACAGGGTGACCCCGACCACCTGCAGCGCTGCCATCTCGACCAGGAGACGAAGGAGCGCGAGGCGGCGAAGCTGCTCGCGGTGACGATGGCGGAGGCCGGCTAGATGGAGGCGGCGACGGTTCCGGAGGTCCAGCCGAGCGGCGACGAGCTGCTCGTCGTCGAGAACGTCCGCAAGTACTTCCCGATCACGCGCGGGATCATCTTCCAGAAGGAGATCGCCTCGGTGAAGGCGGTCGACGGCGTCACCTTCAGCATCAAGCCCGGCGAGACGCTGGGGATCGTCGGCGAGTCCGGCTGTGGAAAATCGACGCTGGCCCGCTGTATCACGCGGCTGCTCGATGCGACCGACGGGCGGATCGTGTTCGACGGTCGCGACATCACGAGACTCTCCCGGCCGGCCATGCGCCCGATCCGCCGCGAGATGACGATGATCTTCCAGGATCCGTACGCCTCGCTGAACCCGCGCAAGCGCGTCGGCTTCATCATCGGCGAGCCGCTCGAGGTGCACAAGCTCGGCACCGACGCCGAGATCAAGCGCCGCGTGCAAGAGCTGCTCGAAGTCGTCGGCCTCAACCCCGAGCACTACAACCGCTTCCCGCACGAGTTCTCGGGCGGCCAGCGCCAGCGCATCGGCGTCGCCCGGGCGCTCGCGGTCAATCCGAAGCTGATCGTCTGCGACGAGCCCGTCTCGGCGCTGGACGTCTCGGTGCAGGCGCAGATCCTCAACCTGCTCAAGGACCTGCAGGACGACTTCGGCCTCACCTACATCTTCATCGCGCACGACCTGAACGTCGTCCGCCACATCTCCGACCGCGTGATGGTGATGTACCTCGGCAAGGTCGCCGAGGTCGCCTCACGCGACGTTCTCTACCGCGAGCCGAAGCACCCCTACACCGGCGCGCTGCTCTCGGCGGTGCCGATCGCGAACCCGGACATCGGCCGCCAGCGGGAGGCGATCGTGCTCGAGGGCGACGTCCCGAGCCCCGTCAACCCGCCGAGCGCCTGCCGCTTCCACCCTCGCTGCCCACGCTTCGTCGAGGGTCACTGCGACGTCGAGGAGCCGCCGCTCTTCTCGTTCGGCGGGACCCACGTCGCCGCCTGCCACTACGCGCTCGAGCGTTGGCCGATGAGCGCGGAGGAGATGCGCCGCGCCGGCTCGCGCACGACCCAGCAGCCCGAGTCCGGGCAGCCCGAGCAGCTGCCGGCGTAGCAGCATGCTTGCGGCGGTCCGCCGTCTCGTGCTTCTCGTCGCCCTCTGCTCGGCTCTGACGGTCGTGGTTTCGGTCTTGCTCGGCCTGCTGGTGGGGGCGTCGCTCGACCGGTCCGTCGCGCTCGGGTTCTACGCGCTCGGCTGCTTCCTGATGGTCGCGGGCTTCTTCGTCGGGAACCGCGGTCCGGCGCGCGTGAAGTCCGAGGAGGCCTCCGGCGGCTCGGCGATCCTCCCGTTCGGGGGGCGGCGGCTGCGCTGGGCGACCGCCCAGGAGCAGTACGAGACCATCAACAACTCGGCGGTCTTCATCGTGCTCGGCCTGATCCTGGTGCTGATCGGGGTGCTCGTGGACAGCAAGCACTCCCTCGTCTGAGGGCTAAGGCGCCGACTCGGCGGCGCCGACCGGAGAGGCCGTGCAGGCTCTGCCAGTGCGGCCGTCTAACTTCTCCACCCGCCCGCCGTCGAAGCTAGTGTGCGACCGATGAACGGCGATTGCGAGCGCGCCCGCCAGTGGGCGTCCATCGAGCTCGACGGCGAGCTGTCGACCTTCGAGCGCGTGCTGCTGCGCGCGCACCTCGCGCACTGCCCGCCGTGCCGTGAGTTCGGCGCGGAGACGACCGGCCTCACACACGCGCTGCGTGCGGCGCCGCTCGAGCAGCTCGAGCAGCCGATCGAGATCGGGCGCATGCGCCGGGGCCTGCGGCTGCGGCTCGCGCCGGCGGCGGCCGCGATGGCGATGCTGTTCGTGGGCATCGGCAGCATCCTCGCGACGTCCGCGGTCCGCTCGGTCGGGACGAACCACACGAGGACTGCCCCGGTGACCGCCGAGCTCGGCGGGATCCAGGCGATGAACCTGAGCACTTCGACGGCGCTCGAGCACCTGAACGCCTTCCAGCAGATCCGCGTGTCGACCGCCAACCGCTCGTTGCGCGGCGGCCCGGTTCTCCAGGAACGGTAACGCCGGGGCCCCCGGCGGCTACTGTTCGTCGGTGTTCCCTTCGCTCGTCACCTCGTACGTCTGAAGCCTCGACCACGCGACCAGGGTGGCCGCGCTGACAGGGGGCGGAAAGGCACATCCCGGGCCCGATCGGGAGCGGCGTCGCTTCGCTAGACTCCGCTTCCCGGGCAGGCGGCCTCGCCGCGGCCTGACAACCGCACCCGAACCGCCTCTCCAGGAGACACATGCCTGACCAGCGAAACGGCCAGAAGCAGAACGTCGGCAAGGTGATCGAGATCAAGGGCGTCGTCATCGACGCCGTCTTCACCGAGCGGCTCCCCGAGATCTACACCGCCTTGCGCATCGAGCTCCCGGAGCGCGAGGGCCAGCCTGCGATCGAGCTGATCGCGGAGGTACAGCAGCACCTCGGCGACGACCGGGTCCGCGCGGTGGCGATGGACGCGACCGACGGCATCCCGCGCGGGGTCGACGTGATCGACACCGGAGCGCCCATCACCGTCCCCGTCGGCAAGCAGACGCTGGGACGCCTCTTCAACGTCCTCGGCGACACGATCGACCACGGCGAGGCGAGCATGGACGACGCGGAGCGCTGGCCGATCCACCGCGACCCGCCGTCGTTCGACGCGCTGAAGCCGACGATGGAGATCTTCGAGACCGGTATCAAGGTGATCGACCTCGTCGCGCCGTTCGTGCGCGGCGGCAAGGTCGGCCTCTTCGGCGGTGCCGGCCTCGGCAAGACCGTCCTGATCCAGGAGCTGATCCGCAACGTCGCGCGCGAGCACCAGGGGAACTCGGTGTTCGCCGGCGTGGGCGAGCGGACGCGCGAGGGCAACGACCTCTGGATCGAGATGAGCGAGTCGGGCGTGCTCGCCGACACCGCGCTCGTCTTCGGCCAGATGAACGAGCCGCCGGGCGCGCGCCTGCGGGTCGCGCTGACCGGCCTGACGATGGCGGAGTACTTCCGCGACGAGGGTGCCGACGTGCTGCTCTTCATCGACAACATCTTCCGCTTCGTGCAGGCAGGCTCGGAGGTCTCGGCGCTGCTCGGCCGCATGCCGAGCGCCGTCGGCTACCAGCCGACGCTCGCGACCGAGATGGGCCAGCTGCAGGAGCGCATCACCTCGACCCGCCAGGGCTCGGTCACCTCGGTGCAGGCGATCTACGTCCCGGCCGACGACCTCACCGACCCCGCGCCGGCGAACACGTTCGCCCACCTCGACGCGTTCATCACGCTCTCGCGGCCGATCTCGGAGAAGGGCATCTACCCGGCGATCGACCCGCTCGACTCCTCGTCGCGCGCGCTGGCGCGGGACGTCGTCTCGCCCGAGCACTACGACACGGCGACGCGCGTCCAGGAGGTGCTGCAGCGCTACAAGGACCTGCAGGACATCATCGCCATCCTCGGCATGGACGAGCTCTCCGACGAGGACCGGCTGATCGTGCAGCGGGCGCGCAAGATCGAGCGCTTCCTCTCCCAGCCGATGTTCGTCGCCGAGGCGTTCACGGGCCAGCCCGGAAAGTTCGTGCGCCTCGAGGACACGATCGCCGGCTTCTCCGAGATCCTCGACGGCAAGCACGACGACCTCGCCGAGCAGGCCTTCTACATGGTCGGCACGATCGAGGAGGCCGTCGCCAAGGCGCGTGGGGACGAGGCCGCAGAGGCCGAGCCCGAAGCCGACGAGCCTCAGGCCGAGGCCGAAGAGGCCGAGCCGGTCCCGGCCTAGAGATGGCGGGAAAGACGTTCGATGTCTCCCTCGTCACGCCCGAGGGGGCCGTGTACGAGGGCGAGGTCGAGATGCTCGTCGTCCCCGGTGACGCCGGCGAGATCGGCGTGCTCGCCCGCCACGCGCCGCTCGTCGCGATGCTCAAGGCGGGCTCGACGCGGATCTATCTCGACCGCGCCGCCGACGACGTGGTGGAGTTCGCGACGGGGCCCGGCTTCTTCAAGGTCGAGCAGGACCGCGCGCTGGCGCTGGTCGACGACGCCGTGGATGCGCGTGAGATCGACGCCGCCCGCGCGCAGGAGCAGCTCGAGACCGCGCGCGCCGAGCTCGAGCGCGTCGAGTCCGGCGAGTCCGACGCCGACCGCTGGCAGCTGGAGCAGCGCATCCGCCACGCCGAGAACCAGCTCGAGGTCGCCGGCCGGGCACCCTGACGCGCTGCTAGGCTCAGCGCACCCGGAAAGCTTTGAAGGCAGCTTGGCGACCGGGTTACCAAACGCCTAAAGAGCCCCCGAGCAACCCGGCTCTCGAGGCCTTGGACAGGGAGCCGAACGGTTTGCAGAACACACGCGAAAAACTCGAAGCACTCCTCGCCGAGCGGATCGCCGTCCTCGACGGCTCGTGGGGCGTCCTGCTCCAGAACCGCGGGCTGAGCGAGGAAGAGTGGCGCGGCGAGCGCTTCCGCGACCACCCGCGGGACGTCAAGGGCGATCCCGACCTGCTCAACCTCACCCGTCCGGAGGTCGTCGAGAGCGTCCATCGGGCCTACTTCGAGGCCGGCGCCGACATCGCGACCACGAACACGTTCACCGCCACCAGCATCGGCCAGGCCGACTACGCGCTCCAGGCGGCGGTTCGCGACATGAACCTCGAGGGCGCGCGGCTCGCGCGCTCGGTCGCCGACGAGTACGGCGGCTTCGTCGCGGGCTCCGTCGGGCCGCTGAACGTGACGCTCTCGCTCTCGCCGAAGGTCGAGGACCCGGCGTACCGCGCAGTGCGCTTCGAGGACGTCGTCGAGGCCTACGCCGAGCAGATGGTGGCCCTGCGGGAGGGCGGGGTCGACCTGCTCCTGATCGAGACGATCTTCGACACGCTCAACGCGAAGGCGGCCGTCGCGGCCGCGCGCGAGGCCGTGCCCGAGCTGCCCCTCTGGATCTCGTTCACCGCGATCGACCGCAGCGGCCGCAACCTCTCCGGCCAGACGGTCGAGGCGTTCTGGATCTCGATCGAGCGCGCGCAGCCGTTGATCGTGGGCGTCAACTGCTCGCTCGGCGCCCGCGAGATGCGGCCGGTGATCGAAGGCCTCTCTCGGGTCGCCACGACGTGGGTGTCGTGCCACCCCAACGCGGGCCTGCCGAACGCGCTCGGGCTGTACGACGAGCAGCCGGGTGACACGAGCTCGCTCCTGCGCGGCTTCGCGGAGGACGGGTTCCTGAACGTCGTCGGCGGGTGCTGCGGGACGACGCCGGAGCACACCGCGGAGATCGCGGCGGCCGTGAAGGGGCTCTCCCCGCGGAGGATCCCGCGGCCGGCCCGGCGGCCCCGCTACAGCGGCCTCGAGCCGTTCGAGATCGGCCCGGACACCGGCTTCGTGATGATCGGCGAGCGGACGAACGTGACCGGCTCGTCGCGCTTCAGGGACCTGATCGAGGCGGGCGACTACGCGACCGCCGCCGAGGTGGCGCTCGAGCAGGTCCGGGGCGGCGCGAACCTGCTCGACGTGAACATGGACGCCGACCTGCTCGACTCGGTCGAGGCGATGACGACCTTCCTGCGGCTGATCGCGTCCGAGCCCGAGGTCGCACAGATTCCGATCGTCGTCGACAGCTCGCGCTTCGAGGTGCTCGAGGCCGGCCTCGAGTGTGTCCAGGGCAAGGGCATCGCGAACTCGATCTCGCTCAAGGAGGGCGAGGAGCCGTTCCTCGCACAGGCGCGGCGCGTGCGCGAGCTGGGCGCGGCCGTGATCGTGATGGCGTTCGACGAGCAGGGACAGGCGGAGACGGTGGAGCGCAAGGGCGCGATCTGCGAGCGCGCGTACCGGCTGCTCGTCGACAGGCTCGACTTCGCGCCGGAGGACATCGTCTTCGACCCGAACGTCCTGGCCGTCGCGACGGGGATCGAGGAGCACGCCGGCTTCGCCAAGGCGTTCATCGACTCGATCCCGCTGATCAAGGAGCGCTGCCCCGGCTCGCTCGTCTCGGGCGGGATCTCGAACCTCTCCTTCGCCTTCCGCGGCAACGACCACGTCCGCGAGGCGATGCACGCCGCCTTCCTCTACCACGCGATCCGCGCGGGCCTGGACATGGGGATCGTCAACGCCGGCCAGCTGATGGTCTACGAGGACATCGAGGCCGACCTGCTGGAGCTCGTCGAGGACGTGCTCTTCGACCGCCGGCCCGACGCGACCGAGCGGCTCGTCGAGTACGCCGGCCGCGTCAGGGGGGAGGCGACCCGGCGCGAGATCGACCTGTCGTGGCGCGAGGCGCCGGTCGAGGAGCGGCTCGCCTACGCGCTCGTGCACGGCGTCGTCGACTACATCGAGGAGGACGCCGAGGAGGCGCGGCAGCAGCTCGAGCGGCCGCTGGACGTGATCGAGGGCCCACTGATGGCGGGGATGTCGATCGTCGGCGACCTCTTCGGCAGCGGGAAGATGTTCCTCCCCCAGGTCGTGAAGAGCGCGCGCGCCATGAAGCGCGCGGTCGCGTACCTGGAGCCGTTCATGGAGGACGAGAAGGAGCGGACCGGCCTCGGACGCGCCCAGGGCACGATCGTGCTCGCGACGGTCAAGGGCGACGTGCACGACATCGGCAAGAACATCGTCGGGGTCGTCCTCGGCTGCAACAGCTACGAGGTGCTCGACCTCGGCGTGATGGTGCCGGCGGACACGATCCTCGATACGGCTGCGGAGGTGGGCGCGGACGCGGTCGGGCTCTCGGGCCTGATCACGCCGTCGCTGGACGAGATGGTGAACGTCGCGCGCGAGATGGAGCGGCGCGGCCTCGAGCTGCCGCTGCTGATCGGCGGCGCCACGACCTCGAAGCAGCACACGGCGGTCCGGATCGCGCCGGCCTATTCGCAGCCGACGGTGTACGTCCGTGACGCCTCGCGCGTCGTCGGCGTCGTCTCCGACCTGCTCGATCCCCGCCGTCGCGCCCTGCTCGACGAGGAGAACCGCGCCGACCAGGACCGGCTGCGCGACCTCCACGCCGAGCGCGACCGCAAGCCGCTGCTTCCGTATCCGCGCGCGCTGGAGAACCGCCACCGGGTCGGCTTCGACGAGCTGCCGGAGCCGGCGTTCCTCGGAACACGCCTGGTCGAGCCGGAGCTCGACCTGCTCCGCCGCTATGTGGACTGGCAGTTCTTCTTCCACGCGTGGGACCTGAAGGGGAAGTTCCCGGCCATCCTCGAGCGGCCCGAGGCGCGGGAGCTCTACGACGACGGGCAGGAGCTCCTCGACGAGCTCGTCCGCGAGCGGCTGCTCGTCGCGCGGGGCGTGCACGGCTTCTGGCCGGCCTCGTCCGACGGGGAAGACGTCGCCGTCGACCACGGGGACGGCGGGCCGGCGTTCTGCATGGTCAGGCAGCAGGTCGACCACGGCGACTCCCGCCCGAACCGCTCGCTTGCCGACTACGTCGCGCCCGCCGGCGCAGGCGACCACGTCGGAGCGTTCGCGGTCGGCATCTTCGGCGTCGACGAGCTCGCCGCCCGGTTCCAGGCCGAGCACGACGACTACCGGGCGATCCTCACCAAGGCGCTCGCCGACCGGCTCGCCGAGGCCTTCGCCGAGTACCTGCACGAAGAGAGCCGCCGCTCCTGGTACGAGCAGGGCGCTCGCCGCTCGAACGAGGAGCTGGTCGCCGAGCGCTACCGCGGCATCCGCCCGGCGTTCGGGTACCCGGCCTGCCCGGACCACTCGGAGAAGGCGAAGCTCTTCGAGCTGCTCGGCGCGAGGGAGCACGGCTTCGCGCTCACGGAGACCTTCGCCGTCTCGCCCGCCGCCGCCGTCTCCGGCCTCTACTTCCATCACCCGGACGCGCGCTACTTCTCGGTCGGCCGGATCGGCCGCGACCAGGTCGAGGCGTATGCGGCCCGCCAGGGCCGGTCCGTGCCCGAGACGGAGCGCTGGCTCCGCCCGAACCTCGCGTACGAGCCCGGCGAGCAGGCCGACCGCCCGGCCGTGCTCGAGGGCACGCGCTGACGGGGCCAGGCGCCCTTCCACCCGATGGAGGTCAACTACGGATCGAGCCGCCCGTTCAGCCTCGGCGTCGAGGAGGAGTTCCAGCTCGTGAGCGGCGAGTCGTTCGAGCTCACCTCGCGCTTCGACGAGGTCTGCGAGGCCGCGGGCGGCGACCCGCGCATCCAGTCCGAGCTGACGCCCTCGACGGTCGAGGTGGCGACGCACGTCGCGGCCGGGGTGGGCGAGGCGGTCGAGGAGGCCCGCTCGCTGCGGGCGCGGCTGCGCGACGCCGCGGCCGAGAGCGGCGCGCTGATCGCCTCCGCCGGCACGCATCCGTTCTCGCGCTACGAGCACCAGGAGATCACCGACGAGCCGCGCTACCGGGACCTGATCGAGTCGATGCAGTGGGTCGCCGAGCGCGGGCTGATCTTCGGCCTGCACGTCCACGTCGGACTCGAGACGGCGCAGCAGGCGATCGCGGTCGCGAACGCGTTGCGCACCTGGCTCCCCGAGCTGCTCGCGCTCTCGGCCAACTCGCCCTTCTGGCAGGGCCGCGACACGGGCTTCGCCTCCACGCGCGTGAAGCTCTTCGACGCCTTCCCGCGCAGCGGCCTGCCGCCGGCGTTCCCGTCCTTCGAGGAGTTCGAGCTGCTCGTCGAGCGCGGGATCAAGACCGGCTCCTTCGCGGACTACACCTACATCTGGTGGGACCTGCGGCCGCACCCTAAGCTCGGCACGATCGAAGTGCGGGTCTGCGACGGGCAGACGCGGCTCGAGAGCCTTGCCGGGCTCGTCGCGTTGGTCCAGGCGCTCGTGGCGACCCTCGCGGAGCAGTACGACGTCGACGGGGCGCTGCCGATCCAGCCGGTGACGCTCGTCGCCGAGAACAAGTGGCGCGCCGCGCGCTACGGCCTCGAGGCGGAGCTGATCGACTTCTCCCGCGACGAGGCGCGTCCGGCGCGCGAGGCCGTGCTCGAGCTCGCCGAGCTCGCGCTCCCGGCGGCGCGGCGGCTCGGCTGCGAGGACGAGCTGGACGAGGTCGAGCGGCTCTGCGCCCGCGGCGGCGGGGCCGAGGAGCAGCGCCGCGTCCAGGCCGAGGAGGGAAGCCTGCTGGCAGTGGCGAAGTGGCTGTGCGAGGAGACGGTGGCCGGCGTGTAATCGCCGAGGCGTCGGCTATCCTGACGCCTGCGGGCGCCTTCGTGGGCGTCCATTTTTCGATGCGGACGACGCTCAAGAAAGGAATCGGCCAGGGCGCCGGCCTGAACGGCAACGGGCACTTCCCGCCCGGTGCGCTCTCGCCCGTGACGCTCTACCGGCAGCCGCCGCCTCCGCAGCGGTCGTTCGCGGCGCAGGTCGGCCGCTTCTTCGCCTGGCTCGGGGTGACGGTGCTCGTGCTCGTCTGCGGCCTCGTCGGCGGCTTCTACCTCTGGATCCACGAGAGCGCCGCCGCGCTGCGGCCGCACTCCCAGGAGGCGAAGGCGGCCCAGGCGCGGCTGGACGACCCGAAGGGGGCCGCGATCGCGATGGTGATCGGCTACGACCACCGGGCGGGCGACGGCAACTCGCCCTCGCGCTCGGACACGATGATGCTGATCCGCGCCGACCCGGTCACCAAGACGATCTCGCTGCTCTCGTTCCCGCGCGACCTCGTCGTCCCGATCTGGTGCCCGGGGAGGAACGGCGGCGCGGCCGTTCCGAGCGGCTCCGGCCGGATCAACAGCGCCTACGCGTTCTGCGGCCTGAGCGGCTCGCTCGAGACGGTGCGGCATCTCACGGGCCTGCCGATCAACTACCTGATCAGCGTCAACTTCCTCGGCTTCATCGGCGTGGTGAACAAGCTCGGCGGCGTCTGGGTCGACATCGACCGGCGCTACTACAACAAGAACACTGGCTCGAGCGAGACCAACTACGCGAACATCGACCTCCAGCCCGGCTACCAGCACCTGACTGGCAAGAGGGCGCTCGACTTCGTGCGCTTCCGCCACACCGACTCCGACCTGTTCCGGCTCGCGCGCCAGCAGCTGTTCGTGTCGGCGATGCGGCAGCAGGTGGCGAACTCGTTCGGGCCGACCAGCATCCCGGGCGTGGTGAACGAGATCACGCACCACCAGTACGTCGAGGTGGCTCGCGGCGGGCGCGAGCTCGACCTGCGCGACATCTACAAGTACGCGAACTTCGCCTACCAGCTGCCGCACGGGCACGTCTACCAGGTGAAGATCCAGGGAGTCACCGGCTACAACGAGCTCTCGGCGTCGCAGAGCTCGATCGACCAGGCCGTCCAGCAGTTCATGAACCCGGACGTCGGCTCGGCCACGACCGCCACCGAGGTCGCGCTCGGCCGCAAGATCCGCAAGCGCAAGCGCACGATCCCGCCGAAGCAGGTGACGCTGACGGTGCTGAACGGCAACGGGGTCCCGGGCTCCGCGTCCAACGCCAGCTACCTGCTCGGCCAGAAGGGGTATTCGACGGTGACGCCGCCGAGCGGCCAGCCCGCCAACGCGCCGAACTGGAACTACTTCCACTCCAAGGTCTACTTCGACCCGTCGCGGCCCAAGGACGGCAAGGTGGCGGCGCAGCAGGTCGCGCGCCTCCTCGGGAGCGCGGACGTCGAGCCGCTTCCGCTCGAGCTCAAGCAGTCCTCGAACAACGCGCTCCTCACGGTCGTCGTCGGGTCGACCTTCCACGGCCGCCTCGCGCCCGTGGTGATCCCGCAGGCGCCGACGCGGCAGCCGGCGAACGTGCGCCGCGACCCTGCTGCAACCCGCTCCCAGCTCTTCGCTGTGCGCAAGCGGCTGCCGTTCACGCTCGAGTACCCGACGTGGCTGGAGCGCAGCTCGAACCTCGACAACGGCTACGGCGAGACGCCGCTGCGGATCTACCCGCTGAACGGCGAGCCGGCGCTGCGGCTGACGTTCAGGACGGGCTCGAACGAGTACTGGGGGATCCAGGAGACGAAGTGGGCCGACGCGCCGGTGCTCGCGGACAAGAGCCTCACGCAGCGCGTCGGCGGCCGCGAGTTCGACCTCTACTACAGCGGCTCGAGCCTGCACATGGTCGTGCTCCGCGACAACGGCGCCACCTACTGGGTCGTGAACACGCTGCTGAACTCGCTCTCGAACGAGACGATGCTCGCCATCGCCCGCGGGTTGCGGCCGCTGCCCCGGTAGGCTCCGGCCCGTGAACCCGAGGATCGGGATCTTCGGGGCCGGCTGGGTCGGCCTCGTCACGGGGGCCTGCCTCGCCGAGCTCGGCCACGAGGTCGTCGTGCGCGACGTGCTCCCGGAGCGGATCGCGGCGCTGCAGGCCGGGCGCGTGCCGCTGCACGAGCCGGAGCTCGCCGAGCTGCTCGAGCGCAACCGTCGACGCCTCGCCTTCACGCTCGAGGTCGACGAGGTCGCGGACACCGAGATCATGTTCATCTGCGTCGGCACCCCGCCCACGTACTCCGGCGACGCCGACCTCTCCGCGGTCTGGACCGTGGTCGAGGGGCTGCCGGCGCTCGAGGAGCGCGCGATCCTGGTGATGAAGAGCACGGTGCCGGTCGGCACGGGCGAGAAGGTGCGGGCGGCGCTGGACGCCCGCGGCCTCGCGCACGTCGGCTACGTCTCCAATCCCGAGTTCCTCGCCGAGGGCAGCGCCGTCCACGACTTCATGCACCCCGACCGCGTGGTCGTCGGCGCCTTCACCGAGGCCGACGCGGCGACCGTCTCGGGCCTCTACGAGCCGCTCCACACCACGGTCGTCCAGGCCGACGTCGCCTCGGCCGAGATGATCAAGCTCGCCGCGAACGCGTTCCTGATGACGCGCATCAGCTTCATCAACGAGATCGCGAACGTCTGCGAGGCGACCGGCGCCGACGTCGTCACGGTCGCGGAGGGCGTCGGGCTCGACCACCGGCTCGGTCCGCACTTCTTGCGCGCCGGCATCGGCTGGGGAGGCTCGTGCTTCCCGAAGGACGGCGTCGCTCTGAAGCAGCTCGCGTCGAACTCCGGCTACCACTTCCAGCTCCTGAGTGCGGTCATCGAGGTGAACGAGCTGCAGAAGCGCCGCGTGATCGGGAAGCTGCAGAAGCACCTCGGCAAGCTGCGCGGGAAGTCCGTCGCGCTGCTCGGCCTCGCCTTCAAGCCGGACACGGACGACATGCGCGAGGCGCCCTCGCTCGTGCTCGCCTCGCGGCTGCTGGCCGAGGGCGCCGAGGTGCGCGCGTGGGACCCGGTCGCGGACGCGAGGTCGCTGCTGCAGGGCGTCCGCTTCTGCGACAGCGTGCTCGACGCGGTCGCCGGCGCCGACGCGGCCGTGATCGTCACCGAGTGGGGCGAGCTGCGCGGGCTGGCCTCGGAGGAGGTGCGCGCCGCGATGCGGCGGCCGCTGATCGTCGACGGCCGCAACCTGCTCGACCCCGAGCAGGCGCGCTCGGCAGGCTTCACGTACGAGGGCATCGGCTGCGCCGCCACGCCGCTCTCGGCGCTCCCGGAGACCGACGAAACTCCGGTTCTTCCGGGCTCGCGCGAGCCCGAGCTCGAGCTCGAGTAGTGGAAGCGGTCATCCTGGCGGGCGGGAAGGCCGAGCGCCTCGGCGACGCCGCGGACGGGCGCCCCAAGGCGCTGGTCGAGCTCGGCGGCCGCCCGCTCGCCGCGTACCAGGTGGCCCAGCTCGCGAAGGTGGGCGTCGAGCGCGTGCTCGTCAGCTGTGCCGCGGGCCAGGAGGAGCTCTTCGAGGCCGCCCTCGGCGGGATCGGCCCCGAGATCGCCGCCGTGCCGGAGCGCGAGCCGCTGGGCCGCGGCGGCGGGATCCGCTTCGCGGCGCAGCAGCGGCGCGGGCGGGGCGACCTCTTCGCTCTGAACGGCGACGAGCTCGTGGACGTCGACCTCTCTCAGCTGCTCGCGCTCCACCGCGAGCGCGCGGCGGCGGCCACGATCACGGTCGTCCCACTCCGCTCGCCGTTCGGGGTCGTCGACCTCGACGGCGACCGGGTGACCGGCTTCCGGGAGGCGCCGCGGCTCGAACAGTGGGTCAGCTGCGGCGTCTACGTGCTCGGCGAGGAGGCGCTCGCGCGCTTCCCGGAGCGGGGCGACCACGAGGACACGACGTTCCCGGAGCTGGCGAGCGAAGGCCGTCTGCACGGCCATCGGCACGAGGGCGTCTGGCTGACCGTCAACACGCCCAAGGACCTGCGGGTGGCGAGCGAGTACCTCGCCGAGCACCCGGGGTGGCCTGCGTAGCCCCGTGGTGGTAGGTTCGCGCGGCCCGTGGGGGAGCGTGATCACCTGACCTCTCCGAACCTCGGCGGGCTCGACCGGTTCGCCGCCGAGCCCGAGAGGGTCGAGAAGCCGTGGGGTCACGAGCTCATCTGGTCGAAGACCGACAGCTACGCCGGGAAGATCCTGTTCGTGAAGGCCGGCGAGTCGCTCAGCCTGCAGTTCCACAACCTCAAGGACGAGGCGTGGTACGTGCTCTCGGGCCGGGCAGAGCTCGAGCTCGGCGCCCCCGGGGAGCGCATGCTGAACAGCGAGGTCGTGGCCGAGGGCGCCGCCTTCCACTTCCCGCCCGGCACCGTGCACCGGCTGACCGCGGTCGACGACACGACGATCCTGGAGGTCTCCACGCCGCAGCTCGACGACGTCGTGCGGCTCGAGGATCGCTACGGGCGCGAGGGGACGAGCGAAGCCTGACACGCACGTGGTAAGGTTCCGCCCGTGCGCACGTCGACCGTTGGGCAGGCAGCAGCACAGACGGGGTGGTCGCCCCGCATGCTGCGCTACCTCGAGCGCTCGGGGCTCGTCGTCCCCCCGCGCACGCGCTCGGGATACCGCCTCTACGGGCTGCTCGAGCTGAACCAGCTGCGGTCGTTGCAGGAGTTGCGGCGTCGATTCCGCGTCGAGCTGCGCGAGCTCGCGTTCGCCGCCCGGCTGCGGCGCGAGCCGGACCTCCGCGCCGCAGTCGACACGTGGCTGGCGGGGACCGAGCTGAGCGCGCTCGACTGGGAGCAGCGCAAGCACGAGCGGCTGCTGGCCGCCTAGAGGCGATGGGCAACATCGTTCCACTCTTCAGACAGTCCGTTGGACGGCCGCGCCGGCGGAGCCGGCACGGCCTCGTTGGTCGGCGTGGCAAGCGAACGCCTTAACCGAGAGCGAAGGAGCGACATGGCTACGACGAGGCGACACGACGTGAAGGACCTGGCGCTGGCGGCCGACGGGGTCAGCCGAATCGAGTGGGCCGACCGGCAGATGCCGGTGCTCGCGGCGATCCGCGAGCGTTTCGAGCAGGAGCAGCCGCTCGCCGGCTACCGGGTGGCCGCATGCCTGCACGTTACGAGCGAGACGGCGAACCTGATGCGCACGCTGAAGGACGGCGGCGCCGACGTCGTCCTCTGCGCCTCGAACCCGCTCTCCACGCAGGACGACGTCGCGGCGGCGCTGGTCGAGGAGTTCGACATCTCGGTCTTCGCGATCAAGGGCGAGGACAACGACACGTACTACCAGCACATCGAGGCCGCGGTCGACCACAAGCCGCAGCTGACGATGGACGACGGGGCCGACGTGATCGGCGTCCTCCACTCGCACCGGCGCGAGCAGCTCGGCGACATCCTCGGCGGCACCGAGGAGACGACCACCGGCGTCATCCGGCTGAAGGCCCTGGAGCGCGACGGCGCACTCGGCTTCCCGGTGATCGCCGTCAACGACGCGCTGACCAAGCACATGTTCGACAACCGCTATGGCACGGGCCAGTCGACGATCGACGGCATCGTGCGCGCGACCAACATCCTGCTCGCGGGTCGTACCTTCGTGGTCGCCGGCTACGGCTGGTGCGGGCGCGGCGTCGCGATGCGCGCGAAGGGCATGGGCTCGCACGTGGTCGTGACCGAGGTCGACCCGCTGCGCGCGCTCGAGGCGGTGATGGACGGCTTCCAGGTGCTGCCGATGGAGCGGGCGGCGCAGGTCGGCGACATCTTCGTCACCGCCACCGGCGACAAGTCGGTGATCACGCGTGAGCACATCCTCGCGATGAAGGACGGGGCGATCCTCGCGAATACCGGCCACTTCAACGTCGAGATCGAGATCCCCGCGCTGCGCGCGCTGTCGACCGAGACGCGGACGCTTCGCCAGTTCGTGGACGAGTTCACGCTCGAGGACGGCCGGCGTGTCTTCCTGATCGCGGATGGCCGGCTGGTGAACCTCTCGGCCGCGGAGGGTCACCCGGCGCAGGTGATGGACATGTCGTTCGCGAACCAGGCGCTGTCGGCCGAGCACGTGGTCGCCAACGCGGCGACGCTCGAGAAGAAGGTCTACGCCGTGCCGCAGGAGATCGACCAGGAGATCGCCCGCCTCAAGCTCGAGACGATGGGCGTCTCCATCGACCGGCTCACCGAGGAGCAGGCGAAGTATCTGGCTTCCTGGGACGAGGGGACCTAGCCCCCGAGCGCATAGTCCGGCTCGAGCGGGACGCGGTCGTCCTGCTCGACCAGCGGCGGCTTCCGGACGAGGAGGTCGAGCTCACGTGCTCCTCGGCCGCCGAGGTCGCCGAGGCGATCCGCTCGCTGGCGATCCGCGGCGCGCCGGCGATCGGGATCGCGGCCGCGTACGGCTACGCGCTCGCCGCGGCGCGCGGTGAGGATCTCGACGCGGCGGCTGCGGTGCTGGCTGCGGCGCGGCCGACCGCGGTCAACCTGGAGTGGGCCCTGCGCGAGGTGCGCTCGGCCGACGATCCCTCCGTCCGGGCGCGTGAGCTGCACGCCGAGGAGGTCGAGCGCTGCCGCCGGATGAGTCAGCACGCCGCGGCCCTCGTCGGCGAGGGCTCGCGCGCGCTGACGCACTGCAACACCGGCGCCCTGGCGACCGGCGGGGTCGGGACGGCGCTCGGCGGGCTCCGCGAGGCCTGGGCACGCGGCCTGCTGCGGCACGTCTTCGTCGACGAGACGAGGCCCCTGCTCCAGGGGGCGCGGCTGACGGCGTGGGAGCTCGAGGCCGCCGGGGTCCCGCACACGGTGATCGCGGACTCGGCGTCGGGGGCGCTGCTCGCCGCCGGCGAGGTCGACTGCGTCCTCGTCGGAGCCGACCGGGTCGCGGCCAACGGCGACACGGCGAACAAGGTGGGCACCTATCCGCTGGCCGTGCTCGCTGCGCGGCATGACGTGCCCTTCTACGTCGTCGTGCCCAGCTCGTCGGTCGACCTCGGCATCGCGAGCGGGGCGGAGATCCCGATCGAGCAGCGCGACCCGGCGGAGGTGAGCTCGCGCTTCGCGGCCTGGAACCCGGCCTTCGACGTGACCCCGGGCGAGCTGATCACGGCGATCGTGACCGAGCACGGAGTCCACCGCGCGCCGTACGCGGAGTCGCTCGGGAGGGCGGTGCCGGCGTGAAGGCGGTCATCCTCGCCGCGGGCTACGCGACGCGGCTCTACCCCCTGACCCTCGACCGCCCGAAGGCGCTGCTTCCGGTCGGCGGCAAGCCGATGCTCGATCACCTCATGGCGCAGCTCGAGGGAATCGACGGGCTCGACGAGGTGTACGTCGTGACGAATACGAAGTTCGCAGAGGCTTTTGGCGAGTGGGAGGCCGAACGTGAAGGCGGTCTTCCGGTGGAGATCGTCGACGACGGCACCACGGACGAGGACTCCCGCCTGGGCGCCATCGGCGACCTCGACTTCACCATCCGGGAAACGTCCCTCGACGACGACCTCCTCGTTCTCGCCGGTGACAATCTCTTCAGTGAGAGTGTGGCGGGCTTTCCGCAGTTCGCACTGGCGAAGGGCGGGCCGGCGCTCGGCGTCTACGACGTGGGTGACCTCGATGCGATCCGGCGGTACTCGGCGATCGAGCTCGACGAGGACGACCGGGTGACGAAGCTGGAGGAGAAGCCCGAGCGGCCCCGGAGCACGCTCGCCGGGATAGCGCTCTACCTCTACCCACGGGCGGCGCTCGGCTTCGTCCGCGAGTACCTGGAGGCCGGCAACAATCCCGACCAGCCAGGGCGCCTCGTGCAGTGGCTGTATCCGCGAACGCCGGTCTACGGCTGGCGCGTGCCCGGACGCTGGTTCGACGTCGGCTCGAAGGAGACGCTCGCCGAGGCCGACGAGGCGTTCACAGCCCCGGGATAGGCGGGCACACATCCGTCACAGAGGCGTCACCCACGCGTGACGCTTTGCTCTCTACGCTCGCCGAGGAGGTGAGTGTGGTGTGACTTGAAGCTCCTCGATCTGATCCTGCCCGTGCGCTGCGTCGTCTGCGACGCCGCCGGTGAGCAGCTCTGCCGGGCCTGCCGCGACGCCCTCCCGCGGCTCGGTCCGCCCTGGTGCGACCGCTGCGGCGCTCCGACAGCCTGGCCCGTGTCGCGTTGCCGCGAGCGCTCCGGCCGCCGCCTCGCCTTCGCCACCGCCCGTGCCGCGGTCGCCTACGACGACGCCGTTCGCCGGCTCGTCCGCGCCTGGAAGGAGCGCGGCCTGCGCAGGCTCGCGGCGACCGCTGCGGACGAGATCGCCTACGCGCTCTCTCCGGTCGCCGGCGCTACCGCGATCGCGTTCGTCCCGGCCGACCGTGCGCGCGGCCTCGAGCGAGGCCACCACCCGGCCGAGCGGCTGGCGCGCGAGCTGGGTGACCGCTGGGAGCTCCCGGTGGTGCCGGTGCTCAGGCGGGCTCGCACGGCCTCGCGCCAGCGCGGCCTGTCACTCGCCGACCGCCGACGCAACGTCGCCGGTGCGTTCGTCCCTGCTCGCGAATCGCCCATCAGGGTCGTCCTCGTCGACGACGTCTACACGAGCGGCTCGACCGCGAGCGCCGCCGCCAGCGCGCTCTGCAAGGGCGGCGCGAGGCGCGTCGACGTGGTCACCTTCGCGCGGGTCGTTCGCTAGATTCCAAAGCAGGAGCAACGCGTCGAAGGAGGGTCGATGCAGTTCCAGGTCAAAGGCAGGAACCTCGAGGTCAGCGACGCGATCCGCAGCTATGCCGAGTCGAAGCTCTCGAAGCTCGAGCGTCAGCTGACCGATCCGCGCGTCGAGCTCGAGCTGGCCGTCGAGAAGAACCCGTCGATCGCGGAGAGCCAGGTCGCCGAGGCGACCATCTGGACGAACGGCCCCGTTCTCCGAGCGCGCGAGGCGACCTCCGACATGCGCGCCTCGATCGACCAGCTGGTGGACAAGCTCGAGCGCCAGATCTCCCGGTATCGCACCCGCGGCCGCGACCGTCGGCGGCGTGCTGCCCGCGCCAACGGCCCCGCACCTGACACGATGGCGATGATGGCCGAGGAGACCGAGCCCCAGATCGTCAAGACGAAGCAGTTCGCGCTCAGCCCGATGAGCGCCGAGGAGGCCGTGCTGCAGCTCGAGCTCGTCGGGCACGACTTCTTCGTCTTCCGGAGCGCCGACTCCGGCGACGTGAACGTCGTCTACCGCCGCCGCGACGGCGGTTACGGGCTCATCGAGCCGCAGTGATCTTCCGGCGCGAGCCGATCCACAAGAAGCTCGCGCGCGAGGCGCGGCTGGAGCAGCAGGAGCCGCCGCTCTTCGACCCGGGCCCGCACTGGGGGGCGACCGGCATCCACGGCGTTCCGCGGCCGCGCCGCTGGGACGCGGTCGCCTCCGCCGAGGCGCCCGGGCTCGCCGGCGACGAGCTCCACTTCGTGGCGCTGCCGAACGGCGACCTCGTCGTGGACGAGGACGAGCCGCCGGACACGCTCGGCCCGCTCGCGGCCGCGATCGAGCAGACGGTCGAGCCGCCCTACCGCGCCGAGGCAGTCCGCCAGGGCGACGACATCTGGGCGGTGGCGGCGCGGCGAGTCCGCGTCGCCGAGTTCGAGGCGGCCGGCGAGGAGCTCGAGCTCGTCGACGCCGAAGCCGGCCGTACGCTCACCGTCGACGGCGCCCGCGAGTTCGGCACCGTGCCCGAGCTCGAGCGACTCGGCCGCGAGGAGGGGGAGCACTTCGTCGTGCGCGCGCGGCGCCTGGACGGCGACGTCTGGGAGGTCGAGGCCGATCCGCTGTAGTCGCCGGGTGCCGCTACCCTAAGACGAATGGCTCAGCAGCTCGGATCGCTCGAGAAGGTCCTCCGCTTCGGCGAGGGCCGCCGCGTCAAGCGCCTGGGCGAGCAGGCGGCGTACATCGGCACCCTCGAGCCCGAGTTCGAGGCGCTGAGCGACGAAGAGCTCGCGGGCAAGACCGCCGAGTTCCGGCAGCGGATCGAGAACGGCGAGCCGGTCGACGAGCTGATCTTCGAGGCCTTCGCGGCAGTGCGCGAGGCGTTCAAGCGGACGATGGGCGTCCGCCTCTTCGACGTCCAGCTGATGGGCGGCATCGTCCTGCACGAGGGGGACATCGCCGAGATGAAGACGGGCGAGGGCAAGACGTTCGTCGCCGTGCAGCCGCTCTACCTGAACGCGCTCGACGGGAGGAGCGTCCACCTCGTTACGGTCAACGACTACCTCGCCAAGCGCGATCCGGAGTGGACGAAGCCCGTCTGGGAGGCGCTCGGCATGCGCGCCTCCTCCATCCAGAACATGATGCCCTTCGACGAGCGGCGCGAGGCCTACGCGGCCGAGGTCGTCTACGGCACGAACTCCGAGTTCGGCTTCGACTACCTGCGCGACAACATGGCCGTCACGCTCGACGGCGTCGTCCAGCGCGGCCACGACTTCGCGATCGTGGACGAGGTCGACTCGATCCTGATCGACGAGGCCCGCACGCCGCTGATCATCTCCGGTGAGCCCGAGACCGCGGCGCAGGTCTACTACGACTTCGCGCGCGTCGCGCGCACGCTCGACGGTTACGCCTCCAAGCCCGGCGACCCGAAGGGCGCGGCCGAGGACTCGGGCGCCGACTTCGAGTACGACGAGAAGCACAAGACCATCTCGCCGATGCAGGGGGCGATCGAGGCCGTCGAGCGCTCGCTCGGGATCGACAACCTCTACGACCCGCGCAACGGGCAGCTCGCCAACCACCTCAACCAGGCGCTGAAGGCGCAGGCGCTCTTCCACCGCGACGTCGACTACGTCGTCCAGGACGGCGAGGTCAAGATCGTCGACGAGTTCACCGGCCGCATCATGGAGGGCCGCCGCTGGTCGGAGGGCCTGCACCAGGCGGTCGAGGCAAAGGAGGGCGTCCGCATCCAGGAGGAGCACCAGACGCTCGCCACGATCACCCTGCAGAATTACTTCCGTCTCTACGACAAGCTCGCCGGCATGACCGGCACGGCGAAGACCGAGGAGAAGGAGTTCGTCGAGATCTACGACCTGCACGTGGTCGAGATCCCGACGAACGTGGCGGTCGCCCGCGCCGACGAGAACGACCTGATCTTCAAGACCAAGGAGGCGAAGTACGACGCCGTCATCGCCGACATCAGGGAGCGGCACGAGGCAGGCCAGCCCGTGCTGGTGGGCTCGATCTCCGTCGAAGTCTCGGAGCACCTCTCGCAGCTGCTCGACCGCCAGGGCATCCCGCACAACGTCCTGAACGCCAAGCAGCACGAGAAGGAGGCGGGGATCATCGCCGAGGCGGGCCGGCGCGGCGCCGTCACGATCGCGACCAACATGGCCGGCCGCGGCGTCGACATCAAGCTCGCCGAGGGGATCAAGGAGCTGGGAGGGCTCTACGTGCTCGGCACCGAGCGCCACGAGGCGCGCCGGATCGACAACCAGCTCCGCGGCCGTTCCGGCCGCCAGGGCGACCCGGGTGAGTCGCGCTTCTACCTCTCGGGCCAGGACGACCTCGTTCGCCTGTTCGCGGGCGACCGGATCTACAACATCATGGAGCGCTTCAAGGTGCCGGACGACCAGCCGATGGAGGCGAAGATCCTCTCGAACCAGA
>DATIFC010000031.1:0-29887 GCA_035455445.1 Gaiellaceae bacterium
AAGGCGGCCGCGCGGGCCGCCTTCGGGGGGAGGGGTGCGACCGGGGCCTAGGCCTTGGTGGCCGTGCCCTCGATCGTCTTCTGCTCGCTGCCGCCGATCTGGATCCGGCGCGGCTTCGACTGCTCGGGCTTCGCAACGCGAACCTCGAGCACGCCGTCGCGGTAGTCCGCCGTGACCTTGTCCTCGTCGACACCCTGCGGCAGCGCGATCGTGCGGCTGTAGGTGCCGAAGCGACGCTCGAAGCGGTAGAGCGTGTCGTCCGAGAGCTCCTCGCTCCGCTCGCGCTCCGCCGAGACGGTCAGCGCGCCGTCCTCGAGCTCGATCGAGATCTTGTCCTCGGGAATCCCGGGCAGGTCGAACGCGTAGACGAGCTCGCTCTCGGTCTCCCAGACGTCGACGGCGGGAACCCACGTCCGCGACGTCGCGCCGTTGCCGCCGAGCCCGGTGAACGTGTTCATCAGACGGCTCATCTCGTTCTGCAGCGTTGCGATCTCACGAAACGGCTCCCAGCGAACCAGCGTGGTCATGGTCTCCCTCCTTCCGTTCATTGATTGCACGTGCAGGATAAAACCTCAGCGTGTATCTGTCAAGTTCCCGAAACGTAGCATTCTGACGCGCATGGCCACCGCCGACGACCGCCCGAAGCCGTAGATGCTCCCGATCCGGGACAACGTCCCCACGAGGTCGTTTCCGGTCGTCACCGTCGCGCTGATCGCGGTGAACGTCGCCGTCTGGCTGTGGCAGGTGCGCGCCGGCGTTGACAACGAGGTGCTGCGCTACGGCTACTACCCGTGCACGGTGGAGGGGCCTTGCGGCGAGCCGGCATCGCTCGTCCCGCACCTGCCCTGGTACGAGGGCGTCTTCACCTCGATGTTCATGCACGGCGGCTGGCTCCACGTCGCCGGGAACATGCTCTTCCTCTGGATCTTCGGGAACAACGTCGAGGACTCGCTGGGCCGCGGCCGCTTCCTCGTCTGGTACCTCGTCGCCGGGATCGCCGCGGTCGCCGCGCAGACGGTCGTGACGCTCGCCTTCTCCAACACCGCGGGCGCGAGCATCCCGAACGTCGGCGCCTCCGGGGCGATCGCTGGCGTGCTCGGCGCCTACTTCGTCCTGCTGCCGCGCGCGAGCGTGCTGACCGTGTTCATCATCGTCTTCTTCATCTTCCTGCGCGAGATCCCGGCTGTGCTGTTCCTCGGCGTCTGGTTTCTCTTCCAGCTCTGGGACGGCGGCTTCGAGCTCCTGCACCCGCAGTCCGGCGGCGGCACGGCGTTCTTCGCCCACGTCGGCGGCTTCGTCTTCGGGCTCCTGACGATCCGGCTCCTGGCCGAGCGCCCGCCCCTGCGACCGACCTGGTGATGAGCTCCGGCGCGCTGACGGCGATCGCCATCGCCGCGGGAGTGGTCGGGCTCGTCGTGATCGTCCTCTTCCTGCTCGGGCCCCGGGATTAGGAATGTTGAGAGCGGAAAGATCGTTCTCAGACGCATGAGAACTCTCGAGCACATCCACGCCGAGCTCGACTCCGCCTCCGAGCGGCGGTCGGAGCTCTGGCACCTGCTTTCGAAAGGCCACGACTCCGCCCTCACGGAGGAGCTCCACGAGCTCGAGGAGCGCATCGCGGCGCTCTGGGACGAGCACCGTACGCTCCGCGCTCACGCCCGCTTCGGCGACCGCGAGCAGATCATCAAGCGCGCCCGCCACGAGGAGCGACTCGCCCGCGCCGCGTAACCAGGTCTTTCCGTGACGAAGAAGCCGGCGGCTGGCCCCGCCGGCTTCTTCCGTTCCTGGAGCCGTTACTCGAGGTGCGGGCTCTCGCCGCGGCGTCGGCCCGTCGCCGAGTCACGGAACTGGTCGACGTGGTGCGCGAACGGGCTCATCTCGAAGAGCGCCCAGACGACCACAGCGAGGACCGCGACGACGAACGCGAACACGAGGAGCATCATCAGCGCGTGCATTCCCAGCCTCCCTTCGCCGAGGGGCGCACCTTGCCTCGTCCGGCCGCCCCACGCATCCGCGCGACCACTGAAGCGCCCCGCCGAAAACTACTGACGAGCGCCGACCGTTCGCCCCGCGGGCGCTCGGCCTTACACTGAAGGCACTCGGGGCGTTAGCTCAGCTGGGAGAGCGCCGGCTTTGCAAGCCGGAGGTCACCGGTTCGATCCCGGTACGCTCCACTCTCGATCGAAGTCCGGCCGCTCCGCGGGCATGACGACTTCGATCGGTCTGCGCGTCAAGACGGCGTCCTCGCGAGCCGCTGCCGGCGACGCCGTAGCCACGGTTCCCGCTCTCGCGCGACTCAACGACGTCTGGCCGGCTGCCGATGATGAGGTCGAGTCGGGGCAACGGCATCCTCCCCAGCCGCGGACGGTGGCTAGCCGCAGAGCCACGGCGTCCGGCCCCGACTCACTCTCGGAGGGCGGTCAGCACCGCAGCACCGACCGCCCGTTCCCACTGCACGCCTGAAGCGGGTGCCGCGCGCCACCAGAACGGCGCGTACGAGCCACCCTTCCGTCTGGTGGCCAAGAAGCTCCGGGGCTACGCCTCTTGCGTCGTCCTCGACGGGATCAGGACGCCGACCAGCCAGAGGATCGGGAAGAGCATCCCGAAGCCGAACAGGAACCAGTGGCCTCTGTTCGCAGTCGAGATGCCGAGTGTGACCAGCAAGGTCACGTACAGGATCGCGCCGATTCCGATGCCCCACCACATGGTTCCTCCCGGTCGAGTGACCGCCGCAGGATCCTGCCTCCGCGGCGGCGGCGCATCATCCGATCGAGATGACGTCCTGTTGCCCGCGCTCGGCCCGTAGGCGAGCATAGGTACCCCCGAAACGACGACGGAGGCGACCGACCGATGGAATACAGCCACGTCAACCTGACCGAGGTCGACGACCAGGCGGCCAACCTCGGGCTCGACCCGGCGGAGTTCAACCTCCGCTTCGGCCGCGTCGCGCTGAACTGCGAACACTGCGGCGTCAGCTACCTCCGCTTCGCCCCGGGCGCGAAGAGCCACGGGCACCGGCACAAGCGGCAGGAGGAGATCTACGTGCTCGTCAGCGGCTCGGCCGAGATGAAGGTCGGCGACGACGTCCTCGAGCTGCGGCCGTTCAGCGCCGTGCGCGTCCCGCCGCACGTGATGCGCGGGATCAAGGGCGGGCCCGAGGGCGCGGAGGTGATCGCGGTCGGGGCGCCGAACACCGGGCCCGGCGACGGCGACGCGCCCGATCCGGACTGGACCTGGCGGGACTAGAGCACGACATGACCTGCTCAGCCTGCGGAGCCGACAACCGCCCCGGCCGGAAGTTCTGCTCGAGCTGCGGCGCGCCTCTGGCCCAGGCCTGCCCGGCCTGCGGCGGCGCGAACGAGCCCGACGACCGCTTCTGCGGCGAGTGCGGCGCGCCGCTCGAGGCCGGCGCGCGCCCCCAGGCGGCACAGGCGGAGCGGCGGCTCGTGTCCGTGCTCTTCGGCGACCTCGTGGGATTCACGACCCTCTCCGAGGACCGCGACGCCGAGGAGGTACGCGAGCTGCTCTCGCGCTACTTCGAGACTGCGCGGCGGGTGATCGAACGCTACGGCGGCACCGTCGAGAAGTTCATCGGCGACGCCGTGATGGCCGTCTGGGGCACGCCGGTCGCGCGCGAGGACGACGCGGAGAGGGCCGTCCGGGCGGGCCTCGAGCTCACGGACGCCGTCGCCGCGCTCGGCGAGGAGGTCGGCGCCTCCGACCTCGCGATGCGCGTCGGCGTGGTCACGGGCGAGGCCGCGGTCACCGTCGGCGCCGAGGGCCAGGGCATGGTCGCCGGCGACCTGGTCAACACCGCCTCTCGCGTCCAGTCGGTTGCCGAGCCCGGGACGGTGCTCGTCGGCGAACGGACGCGACGGGCGAGCGATGCGGCGGTCGCCTACGAGGACGCCGGCGAGCATGCGCTCAAGGGCAAGGCGGAGCCGGTGTCGCTCTGGCGGGCCGACCGCGTGATCGCCTCCCGCCGGGGCGAGAGCCGCGCCACCGGGCTGGAGGCGCCGTTCGTCGGCCGCGACCGCGAGCTCCGGCTCGTCAAGGAGCTCTTCCACGCGACCGCGGAGGAGCGCCGCGCGCGGCTCGTCTCGATCGTCGGCATCGCCGGAATCGGCAAGACGCGTCTCTCGTGGGAGTTCGAGAAGTACCTCGACGGCCTCGCCGGCGACGTCTACTGGCACCGCGGCCGCTGCCTCGCCTACGGCGACGGCGTCGCCTACTGGGCCCTGGCGGAGATGGTGCGGATGCGCGCCGACATCACCGAGCAGGAGGGCCCCGACGCCGCAGCCGGGAAGCTGCGCACCACTCTCGAGACGTACGTGCCCGACGAGCAGGAGCGCGCGTGGATCGAGCCGCGGCTCGCGCAGCTGCTGGCCGCGGCCGAGCAGGAGGCGTTCGGGCGCGACGACCTCTTCGCCGCCTGGCGGATGTTCTTCGAGCGCGTCGCCGGGCAAGGGCCGGTCGTGCTCGTCTTCGAGGACCTGCAGTGGGCCGACCCGGCGCTGCTCGACTTCGTCGACTACGTGCTCGACTGGTCACGTGAGCATCCGCTCTTCGTCCTCACCCTGGCCCGCCCGGAGGTCGCCGAGAAGCATCCGGGGTGGAGCGTCCCGAAGCGTGACTTCACCTCGCTGACGCTGGAGCCACTGCGCGACGAGGCGATGGACGCGCTGCTCGCGGGGCTCGTCCCGGGTCTGCCCGGGGAGTTGCACGCGCGGATCCGCGAGCGCGCCGAGGGCGTGCCGCTGTACGCAGTCGAGACGGTGCGCATGTTGCTCGACCGCGGGCTCGTGCGGCGGGAGGGCGACTGCTACCTCGCGGCCGAGGACGTCGGCTCGCTCGAGGTGCCCGAGACGCTGCATGCGCTGATCGCCGCGCGTCTCGACGACCTCGGGCCGGCCGAGCGCCGGGTGCTCGACGACGCGGCCGTGCTCGGCAAGACCTTCACCAAGCCGGGGCTCGCGGCGCTCACGGGCATGCCCGAGGACGAGCTCGAGCCGATCCTCGTCTCGCTCGTGCGCAAGGACCTGCTCACCGTCCAGTCGGACCCCCGCTCGCCGGAGCGCGGCAACTACGGATTCCTGCAAGGGCTCGTCCAGCGGATCGCGCACGACACGCTCTCGCGCAAGGAGCAGAAGGCGCGGCACCTCGCCGCTGCGCGGCACCTCGAGCGGGGCTGGGGCGCCGAGGAGACCGAGATCGTCGAGGTGATCGCGTCCCACTACCTCGATGCGTACCGCGCCGACCCGGCTGCCCCGGACGCCGGCGAGATCCGGGCGGCGGCCCGCGACGCCCTCGCCCGCGCGGGCAAGCGCGCCGCGTCGCTGGCCGCGAACGAGCAGGCGCAGCGGTACTTCGAGCAGGCGGCCGAGCTGGCGGACGAGCCGCCGCAGCAGGCCGAGCTGCTCGAGCGCGCCGGGATCGCCGCCGACGCGAGCGGTCGTGGAGCCGGGGCGATCGCGCTCCTGGAGCAGGCGATCGAGCTCTGGAAGGGCGAGGGCATGACCCACCCCGCCGCGCGCGGCGAGGCGCGCCTCGCGATGGCGTGCTTCAACCACGGCGAGGTCGACGTCGCCACCGAGCGAATGGGCCGCTCTTACGAGATCCTCTCGCGCGACGAGCCCGACGCCGACCTGGCGATGCTCGCGGGCCAGCTCGCCCGCTTCCGCTTCCTCCTCGACGACTTCGACGGCGCGCTGGAACCGCTCGACTTCGCGCTCGAGATCGCCGAGGCGCTGTTCCTCCCGGACGTCCTCTCGGACGCGCTGAACACCAAGGCGCTGATCGTCACGCAGCAGGGCCGGCGCGAGGAGGGCCTCGCGCTCATGCGCCACGCGCGGGACATCGCCGTGCAGCACGACCTCTCCGAGAGCGCAGTCCGCGCCTACTTCAACCTCTCGTACCTGACGATGGGGCGCGACCGGATCGAGGAGGCGATCCGCTACGACCAGGAGGGGCTCGACTTCGCGCGGCGCCGCGGCAACCGCCAGTGGGAGGAGACGTTCGAGGGCCACATCAGGGGCAGCAGGTTCCTCGTGGGCGACTGGGACGGCCTCGACGCCCCGCTCGAGGAAGTCGGCTCGCGCAGCTGGGTCGAGCTCAGCTGGACGCAGCGCCTCCACTTCGCCGGCGTGATCGTGCCGCTCCACGTGGCGAGGGGAGAGCTCGAGCAGGCGCGGCAGGTGATGGCGTTCGTCCCGGCCGAGGCGCGCGCGGAGGCGCAGGAGCGCGCGGCGGTAGACGTGGCGCGCACGGCGCTCGCCGTCGGCGAGGGCCGCTGGGCCGACTCGCTCGAGCACGCCGCCGAGGCCTACTCGCCGCGCAGCTCCGTCGGCCCGGACCACCCGCTGTTCAAGCAGGCGGTGGCCTGGGCGCTGGTGACGGCCGTCGCCGTCGACGATCTCTCGACCGTCGAGGCGGTCTTCGAGCGGATCCGCGCCCTGCCGCCGGCGCAGTGCTCGCCGTTCGTCCAGGCCCAGCTCGCCCGCTACGACGCTCTCGCCGCGCGACGGGAGGACGCGGAGGCAGCCGAGGAGCGCTTCGGCGCGGCGACCGGGCTGCTGCGGGGGCTCGGCGTGCGCTTCTGGCTCGCGGTCGCGCTGATCGAGCACGCCGAGTGGCTGGGGGAGACCGGACGCGGCGAGCCCGAGCCGCTGCTCGCCGAGGCGCGCGAGATCTTCGAGCGACTCCGCGCGGCGCCCTGGTCGGCGCGCGTCGAGGCCGCTGTGCCCGCAGCCGTCTAGGCCTCGCTGGCCGATGAGCGGCAGCAGCGCCGGCGCGCTAGTGTCGCGTCGCGTGCGTGCCGGCGAGGTCGAGCGCGACCGCCAGAAGCAGCGTGCCAGCCCACCAGTTGACGGGGTCGAACCGCAGCGGCGCGTCGTTGCCGAGCACGTTCGAGACCAGCCAGATCACGAACCAGAGCAGTGTCATGGCCCCATCGTCGCAGGTGGCCGGGCCGGAAAGCCTGGAGGCGCCCGCTAGGTGGTGAAGCGGATGCGACGCACGGGAACCGGGCGGCGGTACTCGAAGACGCGCCAGATCCGCTGCTGCTGGGCCGGCTGCCCGCGACGCGCGCCCTTGACCGCCCGCTCGCGCCTCATCGCACGCGCAGCGACCTGTACGCGGGCTGGTACCCGGGCTTCGTCGCGCTGAAGACGAGCTTTCCCCGCTTCCTCGGCCGGACCTTGAAGACGACCTGGCCCTGCCTGTTCGTGCGCTTCACGGAGGCGCGGACGCCTGCGCCCTTGATGCGGACGCGGACGCCGGCGACGCGACGGCCCTGGCCGTCGAGCACGCGGGCCGTCAGGCGGGTGGTGAACTTCCGGCGGGCCCCTCCGAGCAGCGAGAGCCGCAGGCGCGGCTGCAGCCTGATCTGCTGGGCCTGCGTCCAGTCGCCCTGGTTACGGTCCTCGTCCACGCCGGCCACGCGCCAGTAGAGCGTGCCGCCGGCCTGGTAGCCGTATTGCGTCATCGTCGGCGCGAAGCTCGGGTTCTCGGTCGAGGCCGACTCGACGACACGGCTGAAGTCGGGCGTCGAGGAGATCTGCACCCGGTACTCCTTCACGCCGAGGCGCGGGTCCCAGCTGAGCAGGACGTGGTCCTTGGCGCTGTCGGTGCGCGCGTCGGCGGGCTCGCCGATCGTGCGCGTGAACGACTGCGTGGCCGAGTACGGGCCCGGAACCGTGCCGGTCGCGTCCTTGGGGAACTCGGCGCGCACGCGCCAGTGGAAGACGCCCGTGCCGGTCATCTTGATGAAGGACGCGACCGGTGTGCGGAAGTTGTTGAAGTCGCGGTGGCCGCCGTCGGGCTGGTCGACCGAGATGTCGTACGAGGCCGCGCCCTGCACCGCGCTCCACGACCACACCGGCAGGGACTCGCCCCTGGTCGGGTTCGCGGCGCTCGGCACCGGCGCGGCGAGCTTCTTCTGGAAGGTGCCGGTCGCCGACCAGGTGAGGCCGGTCAGGTTCTCGTCGTCGGCGCGGACACGCCAGTAGAGGACCGTGTCGGCAGGGTAGGTCGTGTCGCTCGAGTACGAGGTCGCGTCGGTGACGACGTCGTCGAGCGGCGAGCCGAAGGTCGGGTCGGCCGAGACCTGCAGCCGGTAGCGGCGCGCGCCGAGTGTCGGCGTCCAACGGAACGTCGGCTGGTCGAGGAACGCCTGCACGCCGACCGGGGAGACGAGCGAGGGCGGCGTCGACTGCTTCTGGAAGGACCCCTTGGCCGAGTTAGGCAGGTCGAGCGGGAGCGCGTCGCTGCCGTCGGCCGACGCCGCCGGGAGTACGGCCCAGTAGAACGTCGTCGTCTCGTCCGGGTAGGTCGTCGGCTTGAGCGAGTTCCGCGGCGCGTACGCGGGCACGCGCGTGAACCCCTCGTCGATCACGTTGCTGAAGTTCGCGTCCTTGGCGACGACGACGAAGTAGCTGTTCGCCCCGGACATCGCGTGCCACGTGAACAGCGGCGTGCGGACGCTCGTGCTCCCGGTGACGGGCTGGAGGTAGTCGCCCGCGCACGGGTACCCGAAGGAGCACGGCGTAGCGGCGCCCGGGTCGGCCGGGTTCGGGTAGGCCGTCCACGTGAAGGCCGGGCCGACGGGGGCGGTCGAGTCGACGTTGCCGTTCTGGAGGTACGTGTAGTCGCCCCAGACCTCCTGGCTGCCGGGCGCGCGATCGGCGCGCGCGCGGACGCGGAAGCACAAAGTGCCGGGCGTGATCTGGGGGAGGGTGTCCTCGGCCAGCGTCCCCTGCCAGACGACCGGGTTGCCGTTCGAGCTCGAGAGCGGCGTCCACTCCGGGACCGCGGTCTTCTTGAGGTACGTAGCCGTCGCCCACGAGCAGGTGGCGCCGGTCCAATCTGCGACCTGAACCTCGTAGCTCGCCGCGCCGGGAACCGGGTCCCAGCGCACGACCGGCACTTCCGTCTGGTAGCCGGCCGTGACGAGGTCGATGTCGGTGCCGGGGTCGGCCAGGTTGTCCCGCATGCGCAGGTTCTTGATGCTCGTGCCCGGCACGGGTCCCGCGGGCGCGACCTTGTCGAACGTCTTGGTGAACGAGCCGCCGTAGTTCCAGACGCCTGCGTTCCCGTCGGGGTCGACGGCGCGCATCCGCCAGTAGTAGACGTTGTCCTTCAGGACCGCCGTCGGGGACAGCGACGTGGCGATCGTGGTGCCGGCGCAGCACACCTTCGAGCCGGTCGCGAAGTCGACGGAGGAGTTGATCTCGACCTCGTAACGCGCAGCGCCCGGAACCGGGTTCCAGGAGAACCGGGGGTCGAAGGCCTCGGGCGCCGGGTTGAGGTCGTCCATGTGCACGGCGGTCACCGAGCTCCAGAGCCACGAGAACGACTGCACCGGCGTCCCGACGCCCCGGTTGCCCTCGGGGTCGACCGGCATCACGTTCCAGTAGTACGGTCCTGGGGCGAGCGCCGAGGTGATGGCGGCCGAGGTCGCGGCGACGTTCGGTGGGCCCTTCGGGTCATCCTGGTTCGAGTAGTGGAAGACGAGGGAGCTCAGCGTCGGGTCGCTGGCCACCGAGACCAGGTAGTGCGCGGCCCCCGGGACGCCCGACCACTTCAGCACGACGGGATTGCTCGGGAAGGTCAGTGAGGAGCCCGATGCCGGCGACTGCAACGCGGGCTGCAGGTTCCAGAGCTTCCGGAACGAGCGCGGCTGCGTCCAGGGCGAGGCCTCGCCGGCCGCGTTCGTCGCGCGCACGCGCCACCAGTACGTCCCGTTGGGAACGGTCTGCTTCAGCGTGGCGCGTGTGTTGCGCGTGAAGAAGTCGTCCTTGCCGGTGCCCAGGACCGGCGAGTTCATGCCGGCGTCGGCGCTGATCTGGAACTCGTACTTGTCGGCTCCGGCGACCGGCGTCCACGCGAACGAGGGGAGGAACTGGACGGTTGCGCCCGCGGCCGGGGCGGTCTGCGTCGGACGGGCGACGGCGCCACGCGCCGGCCCCGCCGTCAGGAAGGCGATGGCGGCAAAGGCGGCGGCGAGAAGTCTGCGGTCAGAGGCCATGGAGTCGGGTGAGACGAGCGAGTCGAGCCCGGCCGCAGAGCTCGGAGTTCGTCCGTATGTCTCGAAGCCTCCATCGGGGTAACTCGCAAAGAGGTCATCCCTCGGACGAGGGAACTCGGCCCTCGCGGCCGAGCAGCCCGCGGACGCCGCGGCCCCGGTGGGCGCCGGCCTCCTCGACGCGCGCCTCGGCGGCGGCGAGCGCCTGCTCGAGCTCGGCCACGCGCGCGGCCAGCTCGTCTCCGCGCTGGCGACTCTGCGCCAGCTCCCGCTCGAGCTCCAGCCGCCGGGCGCCGGCAGCTGCCGCCTCCGCCGTGGCGGCCTCGGCGCGCCGCGAGGCCAGGGCCTCGAGGCGCACCAGCCGCGCGAGCTCCCGCAGCGGCGCGTCGACCGGGTGCGGCTCGATCGCGCCGAGCGCGGCGACGAGCTCCTCCGCATGGCGGCGCGCGTCGTGCGCGACCGCGAGCTCGCGGTTCGCCGGGCCCATCGCCGGGTCGTAGGCGTCGAGGTCGGCGCGCAGGCGGTCGAAGGTCGTTGCACCCGGCTCCGCGCGGCCCGAGAAGCCGTCGGCCTCGAGCAGCTCGTACCGCTCCGGCGTCACCCAGCCGTCGCCGCCCTCGTCGCCGTAGACGTAGGCGGGGAGGCCGGCCGCCATCGCCTCGAGCACGGCGAGGCGCCGGCCGATCACGAGGTCGGGGTCGCCGTCCACCTCGATGCCCGCGTCCGCGCAGGCGCGCTGCAGGAGGCCAAGGCGGTAGTCCGAGAGCCCCTGGAGGGCCAGGCGCGCGCGGCGCGGCCGCTCCGGCAGCGCCCCCCGCTCGACGACGCGGCCGAGGTCGACGGGTCGCCGGAGGCGCACGAGCTCCTGCGGTAGGGCGGCCGCGCGGGCGCGCGCGGCGGTGCGCTCGTCGAACACGACCACGCGGGCGACGATGCCCGCGAGCTGAGGCGGCAGCCAGTCGTCGTGCAGGGCGAAGAGCTGCGGCGTCAGCGGGTAGAGATCGGCGAGGAGCAGCGCCGCGTAGGCGTCCTGCGCGTAGACGACGTCGGGCGCGAGCGGGAGGCGGTGACCGGTGCCGACGACGCGGAGCTCCTCCGCGGGCGACGTCTCCTCGGCCGCGAACACGTGCACCTCGTGGCCGAGCCGCTCCAGGTGCTCGCAGACCGTGACCAGGTACGGGCGCGGCTCGAGCGCCTGCGTGCCGACGAGGATCTCCACCCGGGTTGATTATCGCGCGCGAAGCCCGGGGTCAGAAGCCCGGGGTCAGGTCTTGCATTGACACACCAGGGCCACTAACGACCACGGCAGGTGCGCCGAAGCTGCGACAACCTCTCCCCAGCCGCTCTCCCCGACGCGGCTCTCCCCTAGCGTCTCCGCATGGCCCGTCCACTGCGAATCTGCTTCGAAGGCGCCCGCTACCACGTCATCTCCCGCGGCAACGGCGGCGCGGCGATCTACCTCGACGACGACGACCGCGAGCTGTTCCTCGCCCGCCTCCGGCGGGTCGTCGACCGCCACGACTGGCTCTGCCACGCGTTCTGCCTGATGACGAGCCACTACCACCTGGTCGTCGAGACTCCGCGCGGCAACCTCCCCATCGGGATGCAGCAGCTGAATGGCGGACACGCGAGCAGCGTCAACGAGCGGCACGGGCGGCACGGCCACCTCTTCGGCTCTCGCTACCGGTCGATCCTGATCGAGGACGAGCGTTACCTCCTGGCGGTCTGCCGCTACATCGTCCTCAACCCCGTCCGGGCGGGGGTGTGCGAGCACCCCGAGGACTGGCGCTGGTCGAGCTATCGCGCGACGGCAGGGTTGGAACCGACGCGACGAGCTCTCACCATCGAGATCGTCCTCGGGGAGTTTGGCGGCACCTACCACGAGGCGCAGGCGGCGTATCGGGAGTTCGTCGCGGCGGGCGTCTCCGACGCGCTCGCTGAGCGGGTGCGGGGCGAGCGGATCGGCAGCGACGGCTTCTTGCGGCGGCGCTTCGGGATCGAGCCGCCGCTGGCGGAGATCCCGCGCGTGCAGATCGAGCCGGAGCGGAAGCCGCTCGCAGAGCTGTTCGCCGGGGAGCTCCCGATCGCCCGCGGTTACCGGTCGCACGGCTACTCGCTGCGGGAGATCGCCGCCTACCTCGGCTGCCACTACTCGACCGTGAGCCGACGGCTGCGACGCGAAGAGGAGCGCCTCCGCTGGGGAAGGACTGGCACCAAGTCTTGACGGGTTTATGGCATTGCAAGATCTGACCCCGGGTTAGCGCGTGCCGACAGACATGCGCAGGAGCCGCGGGAGCGCCGCCCCGGCGCGGGCCGGGAGCGATCCCCGGCGCCCTTCCTCCTCGGCCTGCTCGCAGGCCATGATCGACGCGCGCACGAGCCCGCCGCCGAGCCGGCGTAACGGCTCCGGCGGAAGCTTGGGCACTCTCCGGGTCACGAGCGGCAGGCGGGTGAGCTCGTCGTCGACGCCGAGCGCGAGCCGGGCCAGGATCCGGCCCCCGAGCCAGCTCGGCCCGGCACCGTGGCCGGAGTAGCCGGCGCCGTAGTGGATGCGCGTGCCCGGCACGGTGCCGAAGAAGGGCAGGTGGTCGGAGGAGACGTCGATCGGCCCGCCCCAGGCATGCGTCACCTTCGCTCCGGCGAGGCCCGGCAGCAGCCGCCTCAGTCCCTGCTCGGCGCGGGCGGCGGTGGGCTCGTCCTGGGTGAAGCGCTCGTCGATCTTGCCGCCGAAGCCGATAGGGCCCGACCCGCTGCCCATGAGCACGCGCCCGTCGTTCGTCGCGCGGAAGTAGTGCAGGAACATGCGGCCGTCGATCACGGCCTCGCCCCCGGTCCAGCCGATCTGCACGAGCAGCTCGGGCACGGGCTCCGTGAGGACGACGTAGCTGCCGAAGACGGTCAGCCGGCGCCGAAGCGGCTTCCACCCGGCCGCGGCGGCGTTGACTCCGACGACGATCTCCTTCGCCCGCACCCTCCCCCGCGCCGTGGTGACCACGCCGTCGGAGACGTCGGTCACGCGCGTGTGCTCGTGCAGGCGCGCCTCCCGCGCCACGGCCCGGCGCAGGGAGAGCGCGAGCCGCGACGGCTGCACGGTCGCACCGTCGCGCAGGTAGACGCCCTTGCGAAAGCGCGGCGAACGGATCCGCGCCGACAGCTCCTCCGCCGAGAGCGGCACCGCCTCCTCGGGAACGCCCAGCTCGCGGGCCGCCGCGACCTCCTCGTCGACCGCGCCGTCCTGCGCCGGCGCCGCCGAGACGCGCAGGATCCCGCCCTCGCGCAGCCACACGTCGGCCCCCTCGCGCTCGCAGAAGGCACGCACGCCCGGGACGATCGCCTCCGAGGCGCGGGCGACGTCGACCGCGCCCGCGTCGCCGAAGCGCTCGCGCAGGCGCGGCAGGTGGCTCCAGTAGCCGTGGAGGAAGCCGCCGTTGCGCCCGCTCGGCCCGCGCCCGCACTCGTCCGCCTCGAGCACGACCACGTCGAGGCCCGGTTCGCGCTCCTTCAGCGCCAGCGCCGTCCAGAGCCCCGTGTAGCCGCCGCCGACGATCGCGACGTCGGCGTCGGCGTCACCCTCGAGCGGCGGCGCGGGCTCGCCCCCGAAGCCGGCGGCGAGCGCTTCCTCGAGCCACCAGACCGGTCCGAGCGTCCTAGACGCGCTCCCAGGCCTCCGACAGCACCACGCCGAGGATGCCGACGAGCTCCTCGAACTCGGCCTTGCCCGCCACGAGCGGCGGCGAGATCTGGATCACCGGGTCGCCGCGGTCGTCCGCCCGGCAGATCAGCCCGGCCTCGAACATGCGCGGCGTCAGGAAGCCCCGCAGCAGTCGCTCGCACTCGTCGTCGGTGAACGTCTCCCGCGTCTCCTTGTCCTTGACGAGCTCGAGCGCGTAGAAGAACCCGGTGCCGCGGAGGTCGCCGACGATCGGCAGCTCGAGCAGCTGCCCGAGCGTCTCGCGCACCCAGCCCTCCTCCGCGGCCACGTGCTCGACGATCCTCTCCCGGCGCATGATCTCGAGGTTCTTGAGCGCGATCGCCGCCTGGACGGGGTGGCCGCCGAAGGTGATCCCGTGCGAGTACATGCGCTGGCCCTCGAGGAACGGCTCGATCACCTTGTCCGTCGCGATCACCGCGCCGATCGCCGCGTAGGCCGACGAGAGGCCCTTGGCGCAGGTGACGAGGTCGGGCCGGATGTCGTAGCGCTCGGAGCCGAACCAGGTGCCGAGCCGCCCGAAGCCGGTGATCACCTCGTCGGCGCAGAGCAGGATCTCGTAGTGGTCGCAGAGCTCGCGCACGCCCTGCCAGTAGCCGGCCGGCGGCGTGAAGGCGCCGCCCGCGTTCTGCACCGGCTCCATGATCACCATCGCCACTGTCTCCGGGCCGGTCGCCTCGATCGTCTGCTCGAGGTCGTCCAGCAGGAAACGCGTGAACTCCTCCTCGGTCTCCTCGGGCGGGCGGTGGTAGCGGTTCGTGTTGCGCACGTGCAGGACCTCGGGCACCAGCGGCTCGAACGGTGCCCGCAGCGCGGGGATGCCGTTGATCGAGAGCGCGCCCATCGTCGTGCCGTGGTAGGCGACGTGGCGCGAGATCGCCTTCCAACGGCGCTCGCCGGCCATGCGGGCGGCGTGCTCGGCGTCGACGCGCATGTGCGGCTCGCCCGGGTGCGCCGGGACGTGCGCGAGCGTGGCGCGGTGCTCGCCGCGGGCCGAGTAGTACTGACGCGCAAGCTTCCACGCCGCCTCGACCGCCTCCGAGCCCCCGGAGACGAAGAAGACGCGGTTGAGGTCGCCGGGCGCGAGCCTCGCCACGTCGGCGGCGAGCTCGATCGCGCGCGGGTGCGCGTACGACCAGTTCGTGTAGAAGGGCAGCTCACGCATCTGCGCGGCGGCCGCCTCCCCCACCTCGTCCCCGTACGAGTAGCCGATCTGGACCGCGAAGAGGCCGGCGAGCGCGTCGAGGTAGCGCTTGCCGTGCGCGTCCTCCAGGTAGCAGCCCTCGCCCCGCACGATCACCGGCACCTCGCCGTCGCGGTAGCCGCCCATGCGGGTGAAGTGCAGCCACAGGTGGTCGCGGGCGGCCCGCTGCAGCTCGGCCGGGGACAGCGCCGACGAGACGGCCGTCAAGCTGCGCCTCGCTTCTCGCGCTGCATCTGGACGAGGACGTTGATCAGCATCGCCGCCACGGCGATGACGAAGATCGCCGTCCCGATCACGTTCACCTGCGGCGGCGCCCCGATCCGGGCAGCCCCCCACACGAAGAGCGGGAAGGTCACCCTCGAGCCGGAGTTGAAGTAGGTGACGACGAAGTCGTCGATCGAGATCGCGAAGCAGAGCAGCAGCGCCGCCAGGATCGCGGGCGCGATCAGGGGCAGCGTCACCTTGCGGAAGGTCGTCCACTCGTTCGCCCCGAGGTCCATCGCCGCCTCCTCGAGGTGCCGGTCGAACCCCACCAGGCGCGCCTTCACCGTCACGACCGCGAAGCTGATGCAGAACATGATGTGCGCGATCAGGATCGTCCAGAACCCGAACTGGACCCTGATCCACGTCATGTTCAGGAACAGCGTCAGCAGCGACGCCCCCAGGACGATCTCCGGCGTCGAGAGCGGCAGGAAGATGAGGATGTTCGTCGAGCCCCGCCCGCGGAAGCCGTAGCGGACGAGCGCGAGGGCGATCATCGTGCCGAGCGCGGTGGCGATCAGACTGGCGATCAGCGCGATCTCCAGCGAGAGCATGATCGCGCTCTGGATCCCGGGCACACCGTTCCAGTAGCGCCAGTTGTCCCAGGTGAAGCCCTGCCAGGTGTAGTTGAACTTGCCTGTCGGGTGGTTGAACGAGAAGACGACGACCACCCCGATCGGCAGCAGCAGGTAGGCGAAGAAGAGGATCGAGTAGACCGTCAGCACGTGCCTGCGGACGAACGCCCAGGTTGCAGCGAGCACGTTGCGCCCCGCGGGCCGCCGCTCGACCGCGACCGCGCTCATACCGCCGTTCCCGTGAGCTGCTCCGTGCCGACGAGGCGGGCGTAGATCGCGACCGCGACGAGGATCCCGGCCATCAGGATGAACGACATCGAGGCCGCGGCCGGGTAGTCGGTGAGCTCGAGGAACTTCGACTGGATCACGTTCCCGATCATGTGGTTGTCGGGCCCGCCCAGCAGCTGCGCGTTGATGAAGTCGCCGGCGGCCGGGATGAAGGTGAGCAGCGTGCCGGCGACGATCCCCGGGAGCGAGAGCGGCAGCGTCACCCGCAGGAAGGCATGGAGCTTGCTCGCGTAGAGGTCCTCGGCCGCCTCGATCAGCCGCTCGTCGATCTGCTCGAGCGAGACGTAGAGCGGCAGCGCCATGAAGGGCAGGAAGTTGTAGGTGATCCCGGTCACGACGGCGGTCGAGGTCGCGAGCAGCCGCCCGCCCGGCCCCAGCACGTGCAGGTGCTGGAGCGTGTTCACCACGAAGCCGTTGTCCGAGAGGATCGTCTGCCAGGCGAGCGTCCGGATCAGGTAGGTGACGAAGAACGGCGCGACGATGAACAGCAGCAGCAGGTTCTTCCAGCGGCCGCCGCGAAAGGCGATCCAGTACGCCACCGGGTAGCTGACCACGAGCGCGAGCACGGTCGCGATGCCCGCGTACTCGAGCGAGCGGATGAACTGGGCGCGGTAGTCGCGGACGGCGTGCCAGTAGTTGCCCCACGCCCACGTGAAGGAGTAGCCGATGTCGAAGTTCCCCGACTGCAGCGACTGGTAGCCGAGGAACCCGAGCGGCACGACGAAGAAGATCGTCAGCCAGAGCATCCCCGGCGCGAGCAGCAGGTAGGGGGTCAGCCCCCGGTGGCGGTGAAAGAAGCTCACTCGCTACCCAGAGATGAGGTTATTCCACTCCGTCAGGTACTTCTGGTTGTTGAGTGCCGCGTTGTCGAAGATGTGGACGCTGCTGAGCATCTTCGCGGTCGGGAAGATGAGGGGGTTGTTCGCCACCGAGGGGTCGAACTTCTTGGCATAGACGCCGGCGCCGATCACGGGCGGGATGTAGTAGATGCCGGTGATGTTTCGCTTCGGGTCGCCGGCCTCCATCAGGCCCTGCACCTTCGGGTCGTACACGTAGTTCATGTAGACCGACGCCGTGTAGACGTTGCCGCCCTTCGGGATGAGCATGTTGTCCGTCCAGAGGGCGCCGCCCGCTGTCGGCACGTTCCAGTGGATGTGCTTGTTGCCGATCTGGGCGATGTCGCCCGACCACGACATGGCCGCGGCGAGATCGCCCTTCGCGAGCGTCGGCGCGTAGTCGTTCCCGGTGAACGCGCGGATCTGCTTGTCGTCCGCGGCCTTCTTGATCCGGTTGAAGGCGGCGTTGAACGACTTGTCGGTGACCTTCGTCGGGTCGTCGCCGTTCGCGAGCATCACGATCGTGAGCGCGTCGCCCATCGAGTTCAGGCAGGTGATCTTGCCCTTCAGCTTCGGGTTCTGGAGCAGGTCGTCGACCGAGAGCACTGGATCGGTGAGCGTGTCGTTGTAGGCGATGCCGGTCATGCCCGACTGCCACGGAAGCGTGTAGTCGCGATTGGGGTCGAAGTTCGGATGCCGCTGGACCTCGACGAGGTTCTTGATGTTCGGGATCGCTGCCTTGTCGAGCTTCTCGGCCCAGCCCTTCTTGAGCATCAGCCCGAGGTAACGGTCGTTGTCGGTGAGGACGACGATGTCCCGGTTGATCGACTGGCCGCGCGAGAGCGGGCCCTGGATCTTCCCGAAGAACGACGCGTTGTCGTTGATGTCCTCGACGTAGTCGACGTGGACGCCGGTCTTCTTCTCGAACGCGTCGAGCGAGGGGTGCGCCTTCGTCTTGTTGTTGACGTCGATGTAGAGCGTCCAGTTCGAGAAGTTCAGCGTCTTCGCGAGCTTCTGCTCGACGCTGGTCGTGCCGCTCGAAGCCTTCGAACCGCTGCTGCCGCAGGCGGCGAGGATCCCCGGAAACGTGATCGCGGCCCCTCCCATGGCTGCCCGCTCGAGCAGCTGCCGCCTGGTGAGCTGGTCGGTCATTCCGCACCCTCCGTTGAGTCGACGACGAACGTGGAGTCGGGGCTCCACGAGATCTCGCTCGGCGCGTGGTCGCGGGCGCCGGGCTCGCTGTTCTGGACGTAGACGCTGACGTTGCCGGCCTTCGTCTCGAGGACGTACTGCGTCGCGACGCCGACGTACGCAGTCTCGAGCAGCCGCCCGGTGAGGCGGTTCTCCTCCGCGTGGCCGACGCGGATCTTCTCGGGTCGGACGCCGACGGCGACCTTGCCGGCGCGGCCCTGCAGCACCTCGCGCGGGACGCGCACCTCGGTGCCCTCGTCGAGGCGCACGCTCTCCGGGCCGGTGACGGTCCCGGACAGCAGGTTCGAGATGCCGAGGAAGCTGGCGACGAACGCCGTCCGCGGCTTCTCGTACAGGTCGGCCGGGGCGCCGAGCTGCTCGATCTTGCCCGCGTTCATGATCGCGATCCCGTCCGCCATCGTCATCGCCTCCTCCTGGTCGTGCGTGACGTGGATGAAGGTGATGCCGACGTCGTGCTGGATCGCCTTCAGCTCGAGCTGCATCTGCTTTCGCAACTTGAGGTCGAGCGCGCCGAGCGGCTCGTCGAGCAGGAGCACGCGCGGCTTGTTCACGAGCGCGCGGGCGAGCGCGACGCGCTGCTGCTGGCCACCGGAGAGCTGCCGCGGCTTGCGCTTCTCGTACCCCTCGAGCCCGACGAGCCCGAGGATCGAGAGCACGCGGCCGCGCACGTCGCTGCCCCGTACGCCGCGGCGGCGCAGGCCGAAGGCGACGTTCTCGAAGATGCTCAGGTGCGGGAAGAGCGCGTACGACTGGAAGACCGTGTTCACGTCGCGCTTGTACGGCGGCTTGCCGCTGACGGGCTCGTCGCCGAGGTAGATCGTCCCCTCGGTCGGCTCTTCGAAGCCGCCGATCATGCGCAGCGTGGTCGTCTTGCCGCAGCCGGAGGGGCCGAGGAGCGCGAAGAAGCTGCCGCGCTCGATCTCGAGCGAGAGATCGTCGACGGCGGTGACGTCGTCGAACTGCTTGGTGACGTTCTCGAGCCGGACGTCGGCCGTGACCGGCGCGGCGGGTGCCTGCTGCTGTTCTGTGACTGCCATCAGCTCACCCCCGCGCGGGCGCCGTTCTCAACGCTCGCGCCCCAGTCGTAGAGCTGCTTCCAGAGCTCGAGGTAGAGGAAGCTCTCGGTCGAGACGACGCCGTCGAGCTCCCGGATCCGGTTCGTCAGGTCGAGCAGCTGCCGCCGGTCGGCGCAGACGAGCTCGACGAGGATGTCGTACTGGCCCGCCGTGATGACGACATAGCCGGCCTCGTCCCACTGAGAGATCTCGTCGGCGACCGGCTCGGGGGCGCCGCCCGTGCGGATGCCGACCATCGCGATCGCGTCGAAGCCGAGCCCGAGCGGATTGGTGACGCCGGTCACCTGGAGGATGTTCCCCTCGCAGAGGCGGTGGTAGCGCGCCCGGATGGTCGCCTCGGAGACGCCCACGTCGGCGGCGATCCGCCTGAACGGCTCGCGCCCGTTCTTCTGCAGCGCCTCGATCAACCGCAGGTCGATCCGGTCGAGGTGAGGGGCTGCGCTGACCGCCCCCCGCCGCAGCTCGCGTCGCTCAGATCTGCGCAATGCGAGGCCTTCCTACCACGCTGGCCTCGCATCGCGCAACCGAGAAGCGTCTCGGGACGGCCGCGCGGGCCGGCTTCGGCGCACGGGTGCGTATCCGCCGCCGGCCCCTCTTCGTTGAAGTCGTGCGCATCGGCACCCCGCCGGTGTGCACGACAAGCCAAGGAGGTGTGCTCGTGCCCGCATGGGTTTGGGTGGTGATCGCCCTCGCAGTCGTCGCAGTGCTGGCGATCGTCGTCTGGCAGGCCCTGACGCGAAGGCGGACGGACAGGTTGCAGAAGCGTTTCGGACCGGAGTACGACCGGACGGTCGGGACTGCGGAGTCCAAGCGAGAGGCCGAGGCCGAGTTGCAGGCGCGCGAAGAGCGCCGAAGAGAGCTCGAGATCCGACCGCTCCCGCAGGCAGTCCGCTACCGCTACCTGGAAGCGTGGCAGGCCGTGCAGTCGCAGTTCGTCGACGACCCGAGCGCGGCAGTTGCGCGTGCGGACGAGCTGATCCAGTCGGTGATGTCGGAGAGCGGCTACCCCGTCGAGGACTTCGAGCAGCGGGCCGCGGACGTCTCGGTCGACCATCCGCAGGTGGTCGAGAACTACCGCGAAGGGCACCGGCTCGCCCTGTCGAGTGCGAACGGCAACGGCTCGACCGAGGATCTGCGTCAGGCGATGCGCCGCTACCGCGCTCTCTTCGACGACCTGGTGGAACCGGGCGCCGACGATCCCACCGCGCGCGAGCGGCGGAGCGACCAACCGGCCGAGGAGGTCGACAGTCAACCGAGCGAAGAAAGGACGGTTCGATAGATGGGAGATCGAGAGCTGAGCACCCGCGACCTCGCCGAGAGGTCGGACACGACGGCAGCAGAGGTTCCGTCCGAGACGGAGGCGGAGGCATCGCGGCAGGACGACATCGGGCAGCCGAGCCCTTCCGGGGACTCGCGCGACGAGACGGCGATCGCGGACGAGCCGATCGCTCGCGAGCGATCCGATGGCGACGATCAGGAAGAAGGCTCGCCGGCCGGAGAGCGTGGTCCGCTCCTGCCCGACGACCAGACCGAGCGCTTCAACGCTCGTTGGCAGGAGATCCAGGCGAGCTTCGTCGACGAGCCGCGCGACTCGGTCGCCCGGGCCGACGCGCTGGTCGCCGACCTGATGCAGCGGCTGGCAGCCGGCTTCTCCGACGAGCGAGAGCGGCTCGAGAGGCAGTGGGACAGCGGCGACGACGTTTCCACCGAAGACCTCCGCGTCGCGCTGACCCGTTATCGCTCCTTCTTCGACCGGCTCCTTTCCGCGTAGCTCCACGCGCCAGGGTTGCGGGAGAGCGGCTCGCTGCGCTCCCGCAACCATTTGCCGAGTCGGGCGTTGCGGAATCGTGACAGCGCGTCACGGGCGCGTTGAGCGAAGCGGCGACGATCGGCCGCGACAACGCCGAGGAGGTTCCCGTGAAGACTCGTATCGCACCCACGGGCTCCGCCGCTCTTGCCTGCGCTGCCACGCTCCTGCTTCACGCCGACCTGCGCGGCCGACGGGACGGCAACCTGTACCAGCTCGCGACATCCCCTCTCACGGGCGTCACGATCAACCGGTACTCGCTCGCGCGGAGCTCGTAGAAGGCGCTCCCAGGCGCCCCGCCGTTGACCCCCGCGGGCGGCTGACGGAGCGGTCATGGGGGAACCAGCTGGTTCCCCCATGCTCCTAGTCGATCTTCGCCATCACGTGCTTGATCTGCGTGTAGTCCTCGAGCGAGTACGCGCTCAGGTCTTTGCCGTAGCCGGACTGCTTGAAGCCGCCGTGCGGCATCTCGGAGACCAGCGGGATGTGGTCGTTGATCCAGACCGTCCCGAACTGGAGCTTCCGCGCCGCGTTCAGGGCCCGTCCGACGTCGCGCGTCCAGACCGAGGCGGCGAGGCCGTAGTTGACGTCGTTCGCCCACGCGATCGCCTGGTCGTCGTCGGCGAAGCGCTGGACGGTGACGACCGGGCCGAACACCTCGCGCTGGACGATCTCGTCCTCCTGGCCGACCTCGGCCACGACGGTCGGCTTGACGAAGAAGCCCCGGTCGCCGTTCGTCCCGCCGCCGGTGAGCACCTTGGCGCCCTTCGCCCGGTCGAGGAAGCCGAGCACGCGCTCCTGCTGGTCCTTCGAGATCACCGGCCCCATCTCGATCTCGTCGCCCTCGGCCGGGTCGCCGACGTGCAGGCCCTCGACCAGCGGCACGAGCTCGTCGAGCAGCTTGTCGTAGATCTTCGGCCCGGCGACGACGCGGGACGCGGCGGTGCAGTCCTGGCCGGAGTTCCAGTAGCCGGCGATCTTGATCCCCTCGGCCACCGCAGCGGGGTCGGCGTCGTCGAAGACGAGCACCGGCGCCTTGCCGCCGAGCTCGAGGTGCACGCGCTTGAGCGTCTCGGACGCCGTGCGCGCGATCTCCTTGCCCGTCGCGACGTCGCCGGTCAGCGAGACCATCCGCACGTCGGGGTGCTTCACGATCCCCTCGCCGACGGGCACGCCGTCGCCGGTGATCACGTTGAGAACGCCGGGCGGCAGGATCTCCGCGGCGAGCTCCGCGAAGCGCAGCGTCGTCAGCGGCGTCTGCTCCGACGGCTTCAGCACCTGGACGTTCCCGGCCGCGAGCGCGGGCGCGATCTTCCACACGGCCATCATCAGCGGGTAGTTCCACGGCGCGATCCCGCCGACGATCCCGATCGGCTCGCGGCGCAGCATCGAGGTGTACCCCCGCATGTACTCGGCCGTCGCCTTGCCCTCGAGCAGGCGCGCCGCGCCGGCGAAGTAGCGGATGTTGTCGGCCGAGACCGGCATCTCGTCGCGCGCATAGGAGAGCGGCTTGCCGACGTTGCGCGACTCGATCTCGGCCAGCTCCTCGGCGTTGTCGTCGATGGCGGCGGCGAGCTTCAGCAGCGCCTCCTGACGCTCGCCCGGAGTCGCCTCGAGCCACTCGGGCAGCGCCTTCTTGGCCGCCTCCACGGCGCGGTCGACGTCGGCCTGCGTCCCGCGGGGGACCTCGGCGATCACCTCGCCGGTCGCGGGGTTCAGCACCTCCATCGTGCCGCCCTCGACAGCCTCCATCCACTCGCCGCCGACGAAGTTCTTGTGCTGCGAAACCGTCACGCTCATCGCAAACCCTCCCGTTCGAATCCCGGGATCAGCCTACTACTCGCGGCGCAGGATGCCGGACTCCTGCGTCAGGCGCTGGGAGATCACGACCGGGATCACCGTCAGCACGATCACGAAGAAGACGACGGCGTTCACCTCGGGGAGCTGCTGTCCGAGCCTGATCTTGCCCAGGATCCAGATCGGCAGCGTGTTCTGCGCTCCCGCGGTGAAGAGGGTCACGATCACCTCGTCGAACGAGAGCGCGAACGCGAGCAGGGCGCCCGAGACGAGCGCGGTCGAGAGCACGGGGAAGGTGACGAAGCGGAAGGTTTGCCACCCGTCCGCGCCGAGGTCCATCGACGCCTCGATAATCGACGGCGAGGTCCGCCGCAGCCGGGCGAGGACGTTGTTGTAGACGATCACGACGCAGAAGGTGGAGTGCCCGATGACGATCGTCCAGAGCGAGAACTGCACGCCCCAGAACGTGTAGAAGGACGAGAGGGCGATCCCCGTGATCACGCCGGGAAGGGCGATCGGGAGCACCAGCAGGAACGAGAAGATCTCGCGACCGAAGAAGCGGAAGCGCGAGATCGCGACCGCCGCCATCGTCCCCAGCACGAGCGCGATCGCGGTCGCCGCGAAGGCCGCCTTCAGGGAGAGCAGCAGCGCGTCGCGCGCCTCGGCGTCGTTCCAGGCCACCCGGAACCAGCGCAGGGTGAAGCCTGGGATCGGCCAGCTCTGGATGTTGGAGGTGTTGAACGCGTAGACGAGGATGATCGCGAGCGGGAGCCAGAGGAAGAGCACCACCCCGAGCGCCCACAGCGCCAGCCCCGCGCGTCCGAGCCGGCCTTCCATCAGAGGGCCTCGAAGGCGCCCGCGCGCCTGGCCAGGATCAGGTAGACGCCCATCACCGCGAGCGGAACCATCGCGTACGCCGCCGCGAAGGGCAGGTTGTAGCTCAGCCCGAGCACGTTGCGGTAGACGACGTTGCCGATGAACTGCGTGTTGCCGACCAGGATCGGCGTGATGTAGTCGCCGAGCGTCAGCGAGAAGGTGAAGATCGTCCCGGCCACCACGCCCGGCAGCGCGAGCGGCAGGATCACGCGCCGGAAGGTCGTCCAGTTGCGCGCCCCGAGGTCGCGCGACGCCTCGATCAGGGAGTCCGGGATCCGCTCGAGCGCCGCGTAGACGGGCAGGATCATGAACGGCAGCCAGATGTAGGAGAAGACGATCCACATCGCCCAGTTCGTGTAGGCGATGTGCTGGTGAGGGAGGCCGAGGCCGCCGAGCCCCCAGTTCAGCGCGCCGTCGTTCGAGAGGATCAGCCGCCAGGCGTAGATGCGGGCGAGGTAGCTCGACCAGAGCGGCAGCAGCACGAGCACGAAGAGCACGGTCCGCAGCCGCGGGCTCGCCAGGCGCGCCATGAAGTACGCGAACGGGAACGCGATCACGATGTCCGTGACGGTGACCGCGGCGGCGATGCCGATCGTCCGCCCGGCGATCCGCCAGTAGGTGTGCTCGTTCCAGAGCGTCTTGAAGTTCTGGAGGCCCCAGTCGTGGACGATCTCGCCGCTCAGCGGGTCGAGCGTCCAGAAGGCCGACACGAAGAGCACCGCGATCGCGGCGATGTAGATGGCGAGGAAGAGGCCCGCCGGCGGCCCGAGCTGCGACAGGCCGCGCAGCCACGGCCGCCGCCAGAAGACGCCGGAGAGCCGTCGGCGGGCCGCCCGCGTGGGGCGGCCCGCCTCTTCAGCCCGTGCGGCCAAGGGGCGCTACCCCTTGATCTCCGTCCAGGCCTGCTGCCACTGGTTGTAGTCGACGCAGTCGGTCTTGCCGTTGCCGCAGTCGGCGAGCGGCGTCTTCCAGAACTTGATGCTGTCGAAGTACGACGCGGGAGCATCGGCGTGGTACTGCTTGCACGAGCCCGGGCTCAGCTGATCCATGATCGCGCACGCCTTCGTGTTGGCCGGCGTCTCGCCGAAGTAGATCGCCTGCTGCGCCTGCACCTTTGGCGTGGAGACCCACTTCACCCACATGTAGGCGCAGTTCGGGTGCTTCGACTTCGACGACAGCATCCACGTGTCGGCCCAACCCGTCGCGCCTTCCTTCGGGACCAGGTCCTTGACCGGCACCTTGTCGGCCTGGAGCGTGTTCGTCTGGTACGGCCAGGAGGCCCCGAGCGTGGCGTCGCCGTTCTTGAACAGGTCGATCTCGTCGGACGCCAGGCTCCAGTGCTTCTTCAGCAGCGGCCGCTGCTGCTTCAGGAGCTTCACCGCGGCGTCGAACTGCTTCTGGTTCAGCTCGTACGGATCGGTGATCTTGAGATCGGGCTGCGCCTTGGCGAGGTAGAGCGCGGCGTCCGCGATCTGGATCGGGTTGTCCGGAATCGTGATCTGGCCCTTGTACTTCGAGTCGTAGAGCGTGCTCCAGCTCGTCGGGGCCGGCTTCACCTTCTGCGTGTTGTACAGGAGCGTGTTGGGGCCCCACTGCAGGGAGATCCCGTAGTGCACGCCGTCGATCGTGTTGTGCGGCGGCGACTTGAGCGCGTCGATGAAGTTCGGGAAGTCCGGGATCAGCTTCGGGTTCATCGCCTGCACGTCCCCGCCCTTGATCAGCCGGACCGAGGCGTCGCCCGAGGCCGAGACCATGTCGTACTGGCTCCCGCCCTGCCGCATCAGCGTCACCATCTCGTCCGAGGAGCCGGCGTACTTGCTCGTGACCTTGCAGCCCGTCTGCTTCTCGAACGGCTTGACCCATTCGGGCTGCGTGTAGCCCTCCCACGCGACGAGGCTGAGCTTGCCCTCGCCCTTGCCGATCGACGTCGGGAGGGTCGGCCCCTTCGTCGTCGTCTCCGAGGCCTTGCTCCCGCCTCCGCCGCCGCAGCCCGCGGCAAGGATCGCGAGCGTACCCACCAGGACGGCGATCGCGCTCCGCCCGAGAGCGCGCTTGTGCTGCTTGGTCATGTCTCTCCTTCCGTTTCCCCCGGTTTGTCGTGGATCTCGAGCTGGTGTTCTGGGCGCCACTCGAGGAGGACCGCGCGGCCGGCGGCGTCGAGCGCCTCGGCCGACGAGGTCTCGAGGTTCTGCCGAACGACCTGGAGCTCTCCGCCGCGGTCGAGCTCGACCAGGAAGCGAGTCACCATCCCGGCGTAGACGACGTCGCGGATCCGGCCGGGCTCGGCGTGCATGCCCTGACCCGGGGCCGACCCCGCGCCCTTCAGATGGATCTTCTCCGGCCGCACCGCGTAGTGCCTGCCGTCGCGCTCGATCTCGTTGGAGACGCCGACGAAGCTCGCGACGAACGCGCTCTGCGGCCGCTCGTAGACCTCCGCCGGCGAGCCGAGCTGCTCGATCCGGCCGTGGTTGAAGACGGCCAGGCGGTCGCTCATCGTCAACGCCTCGTCCTGGTCGTGGGTCACGTAGACGAAGGTGATCCCGAGGTCCTGCTGCAGGCTCTTGAGGAAGAGCTGCATCTCCTGGCGCAGCTTCAGGTCGAGCGCGCCGAGGGGCTCGTCGAGCAGCAGCACCTCGGGCCGGTTGACGAGCGCTCGAGCCAGGGCGACGCGCTGCCGCTGCCCGCCCGAGAGCTGGACCGGCTTGCGCTTGCCCAGACCGGGCAGGCGCATCCGGCGCAGCACCTCCTCGACGCGCTGCTCGCGCTCGCGGCGCCCGACGCCCTTGACGCGCAGGCCGTAGGCGACGTTCTGGGCCACCGTCATGTGCGGGAAGAGCGCGTAGTCCTGGAAGACGGTGTTGACGTCGCGCGTGTAGGGCGGGACGTTCGAGACGTCGCGGCCGCCGAGCTCGATCCGGCCCGCGTCGGGCCGCTCGAAGCCCGCGATCAGGCGTAGCGTCGTCGTCTTGCCGGACCCCGACGGCCCGAGCAGGGTGAAGAACTCGCCCTCGCGGATCTCGAGGTCGACGCCGTCGACCGCGGCCACCTCGCCGTACGACTTGCGCACGCCCTCGAGGCGCACCGCGGCGCCCGCACCCTGTTGTGCGCCGTCGTCGGGCCGCAGCTCGGTTCGCTCCTGCAATGACACCGGCCCCCCGGATTATCGCCGGTTCTGAGACGGAGGCGGGCAGGACTGCGGCTCGCCCTCGCAGCAGCCGAGCTTGAAGCGGCACCGCGAGCACTGCCAGGTCTGGTGCCGCCACTCCATCACGGCCCCGCAGCGCAGGCAGCGCTCACCGGTGTCCTTCCTCGCCTCCAGGGGCGCGACGCTAGCCGCCGCGCCGGACGCTACTCGCGCGCCTGCGCCGGCTCCTCGGCCGCCGGCTGCGCGCTCTGTGCGCGGACGACGAGGTCGTCGACGAGCTCCTGCTGACCACCGCTCCGCAACGTCGCGACGCGCTTGATCACCGCCTTGCGACGCTGCCGTCCGTTCTGCGGGTCGAAGAAGTAGGCCAGAGCAGCGCCGAGGACGGCAAAGCGAAAACTCCTCATCTCGGTCCTCCCGGTCGGGTGAACCCGAGAGCCTAGGCGATGTGGGTCAGTCGCCCCAGTCGAAGTCGCGCGACCGGCTCCAGAGGCCCTCGGCCTCGGCCTCCGACTCGTCGGTCGGCCACGCGAGCGGCGCGCGCTCGGTCGTGATGGCCGGCTCCTCGCCGTCCATCGTCTCCTCGATGCGGGCCTGCTCCTCGGTCTTGAAGAGGGGGTGGTTCTCGAACGGATCCTCGGACTTGTAGCGCTCGAGGGGCAGCTCGTCCTCGAGCTCCGAGTTCTTCTGCTTCAGCTCCAGATGGTCCTGGATGACTTGTGCGAACAGTGAAGAGGTCTCCACCGGCGGCGCTCCTCCCGTGGGGTTAGGTCGATGCAGCGGCGGATTGTAACGGGTAAACCCGCTGATAGCAGCGCTTATGCCTGGCGGGCCCGCGGGCGCGCCGTGACGACCCGGTTCTTGCCCGTCCGCTTCGCCTCGTAGAGCGCGCCGTCCGCGGCGGCGACGATCGCGTCTCCCGCGGCCGCCCCTGGGAAGGCGGCGACGCCAAGGCTGACCGTGACGTGGATGCGCGTGCCGTCGGGCGCGAGGATGATGCGGTCCTGCAGCGCGACGCGCGTCCGCTCGGCGAGCCGGGCGGCCCCGTCGAGGTCGGTGCCGGGAAGCACGATCGCGAACTCCTCGCCGCCCCAGCGCGCGGGCAGATCGATCTCACGAACCGATTCACGCAACGTCTCGGCGAACTCGACGAGCACGCCGTCGCCGACCGGATGCCCGAAGCGGTCGTTGACGGTCTTGAAGTTGTCGAGGTCGGCGAGCACGAAGGCGATCGAGCCGCCGAAGCGCTCCGCCCGCATCAGCTCGCTCGCAAGGGCCTCCTCGCAGTGCCGGCGGTTGGCAAGCCCGGTGAGCATGTCGACGAGCGCCTGCCGCGCGACGATCCGGTGCAGACGTGCGTTCTCGAGCGCGATCGCGGCGTGCGCGACGAGGGTCGCCGCGGTGCGGCGCTGCTCGACCGTGAAGCCGCGGCCGGAGAGCGTGAGCGTGCCGAAGCTCTGGCGGCCGGCGGTGAGCGGCAGCTCGAAGGTCTCGCCGCGGTCGGAGAGCGTTCCCGACTGCACGATCTCGCCGCCCAGGCCGACGACGAGCCCGCCGGTCGCGCCGGTCGTCTCGACGACGGTCTCGACGATCACGCGCAGGAGCTGGTCGACGTCGTGCGTGGCCGCGAGCGCCTCGCCGAAGCGGACGGTCGCCTCGCGCAGCCGGGCGCGCTCGGCGTCGAGCTCCTCCATCCGGGCCTCCAGCTGGTCGGCCATCTCGTTGAAGGCGAGGCCGAGCCGGGCGAACTCGTCATGGCCCTCGACCTCGACGCGCCGGTCGAGCCGGCCGCGCGCGATCGCGTTGGCGGCGTTCGCGAGGCGGCCGAGCGACGCGACGATCGAGCGGCCGACCGCGTAGGCGACGAAGGCGATCAAGGCGAGCGAGACGAGCAGCCCGATGATCAGCCGGCGGTCGGCGGTCGCGACGGCGTCGTCGATCTGGCCCTGCCCGGCGAGCAAGGCGAGGCTCGGGCCGCGGGTTCCCTCCTCGAGGCTGGCGGCGAGCGCCCGGTAGCGGTGACCGTCCGCTTCGACCGTGCGCGCGCTGGGAGGCGCGGGCAGCGCGGCGCCGCGCAGCTGACGCGGGCCGGCCGCGACCCGCCCACCGTCGAGCACGACCAGCTCGTCCTCGCTCTCGAGCCCGGCCCGGGCGCTGAGGCCATTCAGCGCCGCCGCGTTCAGCGGCACCCCGGAGACGAGCGTGCCGGCCCGGCCGCCGCCGCCGGCGACGATCGCGATCGAGCTCGTCGGGCCGATCATTCGGGCAGGCCCGATTGCGAAGCCGTTCGCCTCCAGGCGCACGCCGCTGCGCGCCCCGACGAGCCGCCGCAGCTCTGCCCGGTCGTCGCGCTGGAGCGCCTGCTGGAACGAGGATGACCGCGCGAGCTGCCTCGCACGCAGCCCGGCGGCGGTCAGCTCGGTCTTGTAGGACGCGAGAACGGCGTGGAGACTTGCTTCGAGGCGCACGTCGACGCGCCTCGTCTCGCTGCGCCGAGTGACCGAATGGAGCGCCCAGCCAGCCGCCCCGAGGGGCAGCAGCGAGAGGAGCAGGAAGTATGCGACGAGCTTGAGCTTGAAGCTCATGTGCACTCCCAATTTAGGGTGACCGCAGATCTCGCCGATACCATGAAGCAATGGATCGGCAGAAGTCGGGGAGCTTGTGAGCCGGGTTCTCACAATCGTCGCAACCGCGGCGGTCGCGGGGACGGCGTTCGCGGCCGCGGTGACGCTGCCGACGCTCGTCACGCTGCACTCCGACGCCCCGCCGGAGTCGTTGGCCCTGCCGGGGCGCATCGGCGGCCCCGTGACGGTCGTTCACGCGGCCCCGCTCGTCTCTCCGCACGTGCGCGGCAAGAAGGCGCGCCGCGGGAGGCTCACGCTCCCGACCGGCGGCGCCGCCGTGATCGCGGCTGCTCGCACGGCCACGTCGTCCCCGAGCACGCCTGCTACCCCACGGTCGGCGGCGCCCTCGCCGGGCTCGTCGCGCCCCACCGCGCCCCCGCCTGCCGCGCCGCCCCCTCCGCCTCCTCCGCCTCCGCCCCCTCCGCCTCCGCCCCCTCCTCCGCCTCCGCCGCCTCC
>DATIFC010000032.1:0-10925 GCA_035455445.1 Gaiellaceae bacterium
GAGCTACGCCCGCGTCCCGGCAAGCCTAGCGGCGAACGCCAGTGCCCCCCGTGTCCGCAAGGCCGGCTTTAGGGTGAAGCGGTGGACCGGGTCGTGCTGGCGCGTCACGGGGAGAGCGAGCTCTCGGCCGTCGGGCGCACGAACGGCGATCCTGCGGCCGCCGTCGGGCTGACGGAGGCCGGCCGCGAGCAGGCCCGCCGGCTCGGCCGCGACCTCGCGGGCGAGGCGGTAGACCTGTGCGTGACCTCGGAGTTCCGGCGCGCGGTGGAGACCGCCGACCTCGCCCTCGAGGGCCGCGAGGTGCCGCGCCTCGTGCTCCCGGAGCTGAACGACATCCGCTTCGGCGAGTACGAGGGGCGCCTGCTGACCGAGTACCGCGCCTGGGCGCACGCGCACGGGCCCGAGGACGTCTGCCCGGGCGGCGGCGAGAGCCGCGCGCAGACCGTCGCGCGCTACGTCGCCGGGTACAGGAAGCTGCTCGGGCGGCCGGAGGAGGCGGTGCTGGTGGTCGCGCACGGGCTGCCCGTCCGCTACGTGCTCGAGGCGCTGAAGGGCCGCAACCCCGCCGCCAGGGTCGAGCAGGTGCCCTACGCCGAGCCGTTCCGCCTGAGCGCGGACGAGCTGCGCGCCGCCGTCGCGCGCCTCGCCGCGTGGGCCGACAACCCGGTCTGGCCTACCTGAACTGGAAGTCGGCGAAGATGGTCGTGCCGTCGCTCAGCCGGATCGAGAGCCGCCGGCAGGTCCCGGCCCAGGCGCGGTCGGTCGCCCAGTTGAACTGGAAGTCGGTGCCGTTGATCCTCAACCCGGAGAGCCCGACGGGCACGTCGGACGAGATCGGGTCGGTCGACGCGTTCGGGCAGCGGATCTGCCGCTGGTTGATGGCCTGGACGGCGTTGAGGTTCGTGTAGTACGCGCCGCTCGCGTTCGTCAGCGCCCACTTGATCGGGATCGTGCGGCCCGCGTTGTCGACGTTGAGCACCGGCGGGTTGTCGACTGGCGGCCGGAAGCCCGTGAAGCCGAAGACGACGGTGTAGGTGACCGTCTGCGTCGTCGTGTGACCGGCGAGATCGGTCGCCGTGACGGTGAAGGTGTGCTGGCCCACGCTGCCGGTGTAGAGGAGGCCGCCGCTCTGGATCGGCCCGCCGGCGTCGGCCTGCCCGATGCAGCTCTGGACGGCGCCGGCATCGGAGCAGTCGAAGGTCGCGTTGACCTGCTGCCCGAGCGCGTACGTGGCGTTCGGCAGCGGCGGCGCGATCACGATCGACGGGTTGGTGGTGTCCTCGGTCGACTGGAAGTTGACCGCCTTGTTGAAGCTGAAGCCGACGTTGCCCGCGCCGTCCTGCGCCTCGCCGTCGACGAAGATCGAGGCGGCCGTCGACGCGATGGACGCCGTCCACAGATCGCCGCTCCCGTGCGTGAGGTCGGTGACATGCCAGGTCGGGCCTCCGTCGCTCCAGAGCACGGCTACGTGGTGCAGCGAGCCGGAGTCGTCGGTCACGCGCACGAACGCGGTGAACCCGCCGCTCGTCTTCACGGCGCCGACCTGCGTGATCAGCGGCGCGGTGATGTCGGACGAGTTCGAGTAGCCGATGTCGAGGCCGATCGAGCGGACGACCTGCTCGGTCCCGAGGTCGCCCGTGGCGTCCGGCCGGAAGCGGCCCATGTTGACGACGGCCGTCGCGCGCTCCTGGCCGAAGAGCAGGTCGCGGTTGACGGTGACCATGCCGGCCGGGAAGAAGATGTTCGGGTAGTCGGTGCGCGGCCGCTCGATCTGGTTGAAGACGAGCGGGAACGGCTTGGCCGGCTTGACCCCCGTGAACGTCGCGGTCTGGAGGCTCGTGATGAAGGCACCGTGCGCGGAGACGCCGGGGACGGTGACGTCGCGCGAGAGCTGTGGCTGGATCGGCCGGTAGATGACGGAGAGCGTGCCCGACCTGATGCCGCCCGCGTTCGTCGTCCCGTCCGGCTGCGAGTCGTCGAAGAAGAGCGACGTCCCGTCGGGCTGGACGTGCTGCGTGATGTTCGCGCCGCTCAGCGCCGGCAGCAGCGCGGCCGTCAGGCCGTTGTCGTTGCGCGTCGTCGGCGTCGGGGCGACCGGCGGCGGGCTCTTCTGCGTGCCGGTGAAGCCGTAGAACGGCAGGCCGTACATGTTCGCCTCGACCATCACCTTCTCGTCCACGACGTCGTAGGCGCCCGCGGTCGCGTAGTAGTCGTGCAGCGCGCGCACCCACTGCTCGCCGATCGTCCCTCCGGTGTACAGGGTGCGAGCGAAGCCGCGCATCAGCCGCTCGGAGAGGTCGACGGTCTTCGTGTCGCCGTAGCCGAAGCCGGTGTTGGCGACGTAGACGGCCGTTCGGGACCGGCTGTACGCCTGCGCCCAGTCGAGCTGGCGCTTGAGGTCGTCGGCCGCGATCGGGCCCCCGACCGTGTCGGGGAGGCTGAAGCCGCCGTGGCAGCCGATCGTGAAGATCAGCTGGGACTGGCGGACGTCGGCGCTGGTCGGGAAGTCGCCGACGGTCGGGGTCGCAGGCAGGCTCGCCGGCTGCATCAGCCAGTGGTTGTAGTGCGCGTACAGGGCGCCCACCCCCGGCACGCCGCCGCTCTTCTGGAAGAAATGGTCGAGGAGGTCCTGGCGCGTCCAGGCCGACGCCGGCGGGAAGAGGGTGTCGAGGCTCGAGGTGAGGCCGAACTGCGCCCCGAGCGCGGCGCTCGTCTCCTGGCCGCCGTCGACGAAGAAGTCGTCGCCGGTGGTCAGGGCGCTCTGGACGTTCAGCTGGCCGCTGGCCGCGAGGTACTGCGTGAACTGCCCGGCGATCTCCTCGGGAGTCTCCACCAGCCGCGACACCGAGACCTGGGCGAGCGGCAGGTCCTGGCCGAGGAACGGCACGCGGCCGAAGTTGCCGTACGCCTGGTCGGTCAGCACGGTGTTCAGCGCCGACGAGGCGTAGGTCGAGTTGCCCTTCGTCAGGCCGTCGGTCGTGAACGCGAGCTCCTGCGCGTTGTCGACCTCCGGCGAGAGCGAGGTCAGGTCGGAGAGCCGCCACGACGGCAGGGCCTGGTCGCTGCCGACCAGGATCACGTACTTCAGGTTCGGCAGGCTCGGGCGGTAGGTGCCGACCACGCCGTTGATCGCCGTCACGACCGCGTTCGCCGCGTCCACGGCGCACGGGTTCGCGTCCCACGCGGCGTAGGCCGAGCGCACGGCGGCGCTGCCGTCGATCTGGAGCACCTGGCCGTTGACCTGGCCGCGCACCGTCGCGAAGTCCGCCGAGTTCATCAGCGTGTTCATCCGGTCGACCCCGTACATCCCGGCCAGCCGCTGCCGGTCGACGAGGAAGAGCGCCTGCGTGCTCGCGGGCAGGGAGCTCGGCAACGCCGAGGGAACTGCGAGTGTCGGCGCGAGGTTCGTGATCGGCTGGCAGGCCGGCAGCGTCGGCGGCGGCGTGACCTTGACGCGCAGCACGTAGTTGCCGCTGCTGAAGGCGCCGTTGTAGCCGCTGACCCCGATCACGGCGTTGCCGGTCTCGCCGTGCGTGACGATGTCGACGGCCTCGTTGACCGCGCCCCGGTTCGCAGAGATCGACCCCGCCGGGATGGAGCCGGCCGGGATCGAGCCCGCGGGGATCGACCCGGCGGGGACGTCGGCGAGCGTGTCCGGCGGAAGCGCGCCGCGCGAGTTGTCCACGCCGGGGTCGCTGTCCTCGATGCCGATGCTGCCGGCCGGGATCGAGCCTGCCGGATTCGGCTGCACCGTCGGCGCGTTCGGCTTGTTCAGGACGAGGTCGAGATCCGTCCCGGGCGCCGTCTTCAGGTAGGCGGCGACCTTCGTCCCCGGCGCCAGCCCGCCGAGCGAGAAGCGGAAGTAGTCGACGTCGTTCGAGCTCGCGATGTGGCCGACGATCAGCGTGTCCCTCTGGATCACGGGCGCCGTCGCAGGATCGCCGCTCGGCTCCCAGTTCTGCGTCACGAGCACAGGAGCCTGGTTGGCGCTCGAGTAGGTTCCCGCGCCGATCTCACCGTTCAGCGCCGTGACCGAGACCGAGGCGCTCTGCGAGCCGAGCGTCAGCCCGGCGAAGGAGGTGAAGTCGAGGCGCACGTGCCGGCCGCCGGAGCCCGCCGGACACGGGGTGCCGGGCAGGGTGTTCCAGACGGGCGTGCTCGGGTCCGCTCCGGTCGGGTTCGGCGCCGGGATCGCCGTGCCGTTGTCGTACGAGACCTGCGCGGAGCCGGGGACGACGAAGAAGCCGTTCGGCAGGTTCACGGTCACCTTGGCCTGGGTTGCGAGCGGGCAGGCCAGGTCGAAGTCGGCGTGGTAGCGGACGTTCTGGCCGGTGCCGGCCACGTCCTGCAGCCCCTGCACCTTGATCTGCTCCCACGGGTAGTCCGACAGGGACAGCATCGCCTGGATGATCTGGTCGACCGTCGTCTGGCGGCCGATGCTCCCGGCGGGAAGCGAGGCGAACAACTGGTCGAGCGTCAGTGCGGGGTTGATCGCCCCGGCCGTGTCCGCCTGCCCGAGCGTCGAGCCGGCCGGGCACGTGAAGCCGCCGACCGAGCCGCTGCAGTTCACGTAGTCGGCAAGCGTCTTGCCGGTCGCGGGCGTGATGTCGCTCACGAGGACGGTGCGCAATGACGTGGCGTTGATCTCGATCGACCCCGCCGGGATCGAGCCGGCGGGAATCGAGCCGGCCGGAATCGAGCCCGCCGGGATGGAGCCTGCGGGCGTCGAGCCGAGCTGGCCCGCGATCGCCACCCCGAGGGCGGTGTTCTGCGAGGTGTCGACACCGGTGAGGTCGCCCCCGTTCTGCGAGATCGCGTCGCGCCACGATGCGTAGCGCGTCGTCCCGTCCGCCTTCAGGGGCGTCGGCAGCGTGTCGAGCTTCGCGTTCCCCAGCATGAACGCCGCGTAGGGGATGTTGCGCCACAGCGACGTGGAGTAGACGAAGCTCTTGCTCGGCAGCGCCGTCAACCGCTGCCACGGCGTCCTGCCGTCCGTCCCGACCGTCGCGTCGTGCGCGACGGCGTCCAGAGACACGGCCTGCAGCGGCTGCAGCGCGAGCGTCGAGTTGCCGAGGATCGCGCTCCACGTCGTCCCCACGAGCGGGATCTGCGAGATGAAGATCCTCTGCAGCCCGATCGAGCCGGCCGGGATGGAGCCCGCCGGGAGCGAGTCGAAGCCGATCGAGCCGGCCGGGATCGAGCCCGCGGGGATCGAGCCGGCCGGGATGGAGCCGGCCGGAATGGAGCCGGCGGGGATCGAGCCGGCCGGGATGGAGCCCGCCGGGATGGAGCCGGCCGGCGCCGAGGCGGTGTCCGGGCTCAGCAGCCCCAGGCGCGAGGCGGGGATCGAGCTGTACGGCGCCGCGGCGATGCCGGCCGGCACCGACGACTGGTCGGCCGTCAGCTGCAGCGAGCTGACGCTCTTGTTCGAGACGTGGACGGTGACCTGCTGCTGCGCGCGGTCGCTGCCGTCGGCGATCGCGTGCACGGTGAAGACGTAGTCGCCGCTCGGGGTGCCGTCCGGGACGCTGACCGTCATCTCGTACGCGATGTCCGCCGGGGCGCTGATCGGGCCGAGCGTCGGCGGGTCGAATGTGAACGTCGGCTTGACGTCGGCGCCCTCGGGGCTGACGAGCCGCGGGTCGAAGGTGACGCTCTCGACGTGTGCCGCCGCGGCGTTGATCAGCGCCACGATCTGGTTCTTCAGGGAGTCGGTGTTCCCGTGGACGACGCCGCTGCCGCCGGTGAACTCGGCCATTGCCGCCTGGCAGCCCGCCACGTCGAGCCCGCCGATCAGGTGGGGCTCGTTGTAGGTGACGAAGGAGACGTTCGTGTGGCGCTGCTTGAGCGCGGCGAGCGTCGCGGCCGTGTGCAGCGGGCCGACGTCGGGATACGAAAGGTCGTTGACGGAGAACGCCGAGCCGGGGTCGGTGAGACTGGTAGACGGGCAGCGCGGCGCGAAGTCGGTGCCGAGATTCTGGTCGTGCGGGAGCGAGTCCCCGAGCACGACCATGAAGCGCGGCGCGCCGTCGGCCCAGTGCAGGTGCGTGTCGTTGCCGGCCTCGTAGAACGCGCGGTTGTACGCCTCGGGCTCGTCGTTGCCGCCGCCCGCGGTGAGGCTGTCCAGGGCGCACGCGATCTCGGTGCCCGCCTCGCAGCCGTCACTGGGCCCGTTGGCGGTGAAATCCTGGTCGACCCGCCAGGGGTAGTCGCCGGAGTTCCCGAACGGGCTCGTCGGATAGTCCTTGAAGTCGGCGACGGCGAAGCGCGCGCCGGGAATCGCGGCCTGGATCTGCGAGACCATCGCGTTCGCGTCGTTCTCGGCGTCGGCGATCGCGGCGCCCATGCTCCCGGTCGTGTCGAGCGCGAGCAGGATGTCCGCCCGCGGCGGCGCCGGCGCCAGGTGGAGCGACGAGTCGACCGTCGCGGAGCTGCCCTTGCCGAGGCTCAGGTCGACGGTCGCGGGGGTGATCGAGTCGGGCGGCGGGAACTCCTCGGCCGCGCCGGCGCCTCCTGCGAGCGCGAGCAGCGCGCCGAGGACGAACGCAAGCCCGACCCAGCGCCGAGTAGCCCTCACCGTTCTGGCCGCAGAAGCCATCCCCAGTCCCTCTTCCCCGAATAGGAAATTCGCGGCCCAATCTGACGCCGTTCGGAAAGATTGTCAACCGTGAGACAATCGTCGGCGGCGCTGGGGTTCACACTGCGGAAGCGCCGGAGGGCACGTGACCGCCGTTGACGAGACGACTCCACCGTCGGTCGACCTGACGCCGTTCGTCCCGCGCGTCGTCGTCGACTGGCTGCGCGTGGACCCCGAGGCGAGGCGGCGCGAGCTCGAGGGCACGCTCGCCTTCGTCGACATCTCCGGGTTCACCGCGCTCAACGAGCGGCTCGCGCAGAAGGGGAAGCTGGGCGCCGAGGAGGTGACGGAGGTGATGAACCGCACCTTCGGGCGCCTGCTCGACGTGGCCTACGCGTCCGGCGGCGGCCTGCTGAAGTTCGGCGGCGACGCGCTGCTGCTCTTCTTCGGCGGCGACGAGCACGCCGCACGCGCCTGCGACGCGGCCTACGGGATGCGCAAGGCGCTGCGCGAGCTGGGCCGGCCGCAGACCTCGGTCGGCCCGGTCAGCCTGAAGATGCACGTCGGCATCCACGCGGACACGTTCGACTTCTTCCTGGTCGGCGAGTCGCACCGCGAGCTCCTGTTGACCGGCCCGGGAGTGACCCGCACGGTCGAGATGGAGTCCGGCGCGGAGGCCGGCGAGATCCTCGTCAGCGACGAGACGTGCGTCGACCTCCCCGAGCGGATCCTGGGCGAGAGCAAGGAGGGCGGCCGGCTGCTCAAGTCGCCCCCGGGCGCGGCCGGCGCGCTCGAGCCGCTGCCGCCGCTCCAAGGGCTCGACCTGGAGGCGTGCGTGCCCGCCTCGGTACGCCGGATCGTCGAGGACGGCAAGGCCGAGTCCGAGCACCGCCAGGCCTCGGTCGCGTTCGTGCACTTCGGCGGGATCGACGACCTCCTCGCCGAGGAGGGGCCGGACCGCGTGGCCGCGGCGCTGGACGAGCTCGTCTCGGGCGCCCAGCGCGTCGCCGAGGAGCACGGCGTCACCTTCCTCGAGACCGACATCGACGTGGACGGCGGGAAGATGATCCTCGTCGCGGGCGCGCCCTCGACCGCCGGCGGCGACGAGGAGCGCATCCTGCGCACCGCGCGCGGGATCGCAGACCTGCCGACCGGGCTGCCGCTGCGGATCGGCACGAGCCGCGGGCGAGTCTTCGCCGGCGAGGTCGGCGCACGGTTCCGGCGCACGTACACGATCCTGGGCAAGACGGCCGCCCTCGCCGCCCGGCTGATGGGCAAGGCGAAGCCCGGCCAGGTGCTGACGACCGCCGACCTGCTCGACCGCTCGCGCGGCGCATTCGAGACGGCCGAGCTCGAGCCGCTGACGCTGAAGGGGATCTCCGAGCCGGTGACGGCCTTCGACGTGGTCGGGATCGCGGCCGGGGCCGCGCCGCAGGCGGAGAGCCGCCTGCCGTTCGTCGGACGCGAGCGCGAGCTGGCGATCCTGTCGGCCGCCCTGGGGCCGGTCAGGATGGGGTTCGGCAACATCGTCGAGCTGATCGGCGAGCCGGGAATGGGCAAGTCGCGCCTCGTCGAGGAGCTCCACGCGCAGGCGCCGGACCTGCTGAGCGTCACGGCCACGTGCCTGCAGTACGAGGCCTCGACGCCGTACTTCGCCTTTCGCGGCCTGCTGCGCTCGCTGCTCGAGCTGCCCCAGGACGGGGCCGCCCCGACCAGGCTGCGCGAGCGGGTCGAGGAGCTCTGCCCTGACCTGATCCCCTGGCTGCCGCTCGTCGCGCTGCCACTCGACGTGCCGGTGGAGCCGACGCGGGAGGTCGAGGAGCTCCAGCCCGCGTTCCGCCGCGCGCGCCTGCACGGAGTCGTCGAGTCGCTGCTCGGGCGCCTGCTCGCCGGCCCGACGCTCGTCGTCATCGAGGACGTGCACTGGATGGACGAGGCCTCCGCCGACCTCCTGCGCCACCTCGGCGCCCAGGTGGCCTCCAAGCCGTGGCTGCTCTGCGTGACGAGGCGCGCCGTCGGCGGCGGCTTCTCCGCGGCCGAGAGCGTGCCCCCGATCCCGGCGATGGCGATCCAGCTCCAGCCGCTCGACGCCGAAGCGGCGCAAGAGCTCGTCGGGGCGGCGACCGCGGGGCTCCTTCAGCACGAGGTCTCCGCGATCACCGAGCGCGCCGGCGGCAACCCGCTCTTCCTGCAGGAGCTCGTCGCCTCCTCGAGCACACCGGAGGAGGCACTGCCCGAGAGCGTCGAGGCCGTCGTCGCGACCAGGGTCGACCGCCTGTCGCCGGGCGACCGCGCGCTGCTGCGCTACGCCGCCGTGCTCGGCGCGACCTTCGGCGCCGACCTCGTCACCGAGGTGCTGGCGCACGACCCGGAAGCCTCGAGCGACTCGGAGGCCTGGGACCGGCTCGCGGAGTTCGTCGAGCGCGACCCCTACACGCCCGGCGCCTTCCGCTTCCGTCACGCGCTCTTCCGCGACGCCGCATACGAGGGCCTCTCCTACCGCCGCCGCGGCGAGCTGCACGCCAAGGTCGGCGAGGCCTACGAGCGGCTCGAGCAGCAGCACGGCGCCGAGTACGCGGAGCTCCTCTCGCTGCACTTCTTCCACGCGGGCGACCACGAGAAGGCCTACCGCTACTCGCTCGCCGCCGGCCGCCGCGCGCAGGAGAAGTTCGCCAACGTCGAGGCGGCGGGCTTCTACCGCCGCGCGCTCGAGGTCGCAGGGGAGCTGGAGGTGCCGGACGACGAGCTCGCCGACGTCTGGGAGTCGCTCGGCGACGTCTCCGAGCTGGCCGGCCTCTACAGCGACGCAGGCGAGGCGTACGCGAGCGCGCTCAAGCTGCACCAGCACCCGCGGCTGCTGCTGAAGGAAGGGATCATCCGCGAGCGCTTCGGCCGCTACGCGGACGCGCTCAGCCGGTACACACGCGGCCTCGACGCGGCGGAGGCGCTGGAGCCAGGCGAGCGCGCGCGGATGCGCCTGGAGCTCTCGCTCGCCTACGCGGGCGTCAAGCTGCGGCAGGGCAAGTTCCGCGATTGCGTCAAGTGGTGCACGCGCGTCGTCGGGGAGGCCGACCTGGGCCGCGACCTCGCCGCGCTCGCGCACGCGTACTACCTGCTGCACCTCTCGCACACGTCGCTCCGGAGCCCCGAGCGCGCCGCCTTCCGCGGGCTCGCGCTCCCGATCTACGAGGAGCTCGGCGACCTGCTTGGCCAGGCGAACGTGCTCAACAACCTCGGCATCGACGCCTACTACGAGGGGCGCTGGCAGGAGGCGCTCGACCTGTACGAGCGCAGCAAGGAGGCACGCGAGCGGATCGGCGACGTCGTCGGCGCCGCGCAGATCACGAACAACATCGGCGAGGTGAAGTCCGACCAGGGCTACCTGACGACGGCCGCGGAGCTCTTCGAGGAGGCCAAGGCGGTCTTCGAGGCCTCGGGACACCGGATGCTCGCGACGCTGGCGGCCTCGAACCTGGGTCGCACGGCCTCCCGCGCGGGCGAGCTGGAGGAAGCGCGGACGACGCTCAGCCGCGCGCTGGACGACTTCCAGGAGATCAGAGCCGGGAGCTACGTGCTCGAGACGAAGGCCCGCCTGGCCGAGCGCGCGGCGCTCGCGCGGGAGCCGGACGAGGCGCTCGCGCTCGCCGACGAGGTGCTGACGACGACGGAGGAGAGCGGAGCCGGCGCGACCCTGCGGGGCATGCTGCACCGGGTGCGCGCCCACGCGCTCGCCCAGCGGGGCGACGCCGAGGGCGCGGCCGAGGCGCTGCGCTGGAGCCTGGAGATCGCGCGCGAGGCCGAGGAGACCTACGAGGTCGCCCTCACGCTCGAGTCGATCGCGCGGCTCCAGGGCGACGAGGAGGCGGCCGCCGAGTCGCGCACGCTGCTCGCTCGGCTCGGCGTCGTGTCGACACCCGAGGTCCCGCTCTGAGCCCGACGTCGGAGCCGCCTGCCGCACGGCGGCTCCGACGACACGAGGGGCGCTACTTCTGCTTCGACTGCGCCGACACGCACTTCGCGAAGGCGTTAGGGCGCGAGCCGTACTTCTGCCGGAACGCCGCCGGATCTGTGCGGCGCAGCGCCTTGCAGCTCTTGGAGGCCTTGACGAGCGCCTGTGTCAGCTTGGCGGTGCTCGCCTGCAGCCGCTTCAGCACGCAGTTGCCAAAAGCGTTGCTGAGGTCGGCGTTCGTCCCGTAGAACTGCTGGAACGACTTGCCGCCGTGCGTAGCGGCGAAGCTCGCGTCGGAGGCCTCGGCGAGGCAGGCCTCGGCCGCCGTCACCAGGTCCGTCGACTGTGCCCGCGCGACGACGGAGACGCACTTGCCGAACGCGTTGCCGTGGTTGGCGT
>DATIFC010000033.1:0-4849 GCA_035455445.1 Gaiellaceae bacterium
GAGAACCTGGAGATCGACGGCCTCGTGCGGATGGCCGAGGTCTACGCGCGCGCCGCCCAGAGGGTCTGCGGGGTCGCGTGAGGCTCGTCACCTTCGACGACGGGCGCGTGGGCGAGGTTCGCGACGACCGCGTCCTGGACATCGGCGCACACTCGATGCGCGAGTACTTCGAGGGCGGCGCGGTCGCCGGCCCGACCGGCCGTGAGCACGCGCTCGAGGACGTGCGCCTGCGGGCGCCGATCGTGCCGAAGAAGTTCTTCCACACGGCCGGCAACTTCCGCGAGCACGAGGAGGAGTCGAAGAACGTGGGCTGGTCGCACGAGATCGCCCCGTGGATCGTCTTCTTCCAGAACGTCGACGCGATCGTCGGGCCCGACGACCCGGTCGTGTACCCGGAGCACCTCACGCAGGAGCTGGACTACGAGCTCGAGCTGGCGGTGGTGATCCGGAAGGCGGGCAAGTGGTTCTCGCCCGAGGAGGCGCCGGACTACATCGGGGGCTACGTGATCTTCAACGACATCACCGCGCGCGACATCCAGCGGCGGGAGATGCGCTCCGGGGTGTTCTCGTTCTGCAAGGCGATCGACACCTTCTGCCCGCTGGGGCCGTGGATCGTGACTCCGGACGAGATCGCGGACCCCCACGACCTGGCGATGGAGCTCCGCGTGAACGGCCAGCCGCGACAGCGCTCGCACTCGAGGAACATGTCCGTGACGATCCCGGAGATCCTCAGCCACTACTCGCCGCTCGGGTACTCCGCCGGGGACGTCGTCTCGACGGGGACGGTGAGCGGCGTCGCCGGGTTCAGCGACGACCCCGACTCGCTCTACCTGAAGCCGGGCGACGTGATGGAGGCGGAGATCGAGGGCATCGGCGTGCTGCGCAACCCGGTCGTGGGGTGGGAGGAAGCACACGGCGAGCCACCGCGCGAGCGCGTGCGGTGGTAGCCCGCGCGCGCGAGAGAAACCATACCCCCACCCTGGGTGGGGTTGACTTCCCGCCGCCCTCGCGGTCGACGATAGCGACGGCGGGCGCACGCGTCTGTGCCGGGTCCGCGCCGAAAGCGTGACGATCTCTCCGTGAGCTGGCCCCTCGACGACGCCCGTCTGGAGCGCGTCCGCGCGTTGATGGCGGACGAAGGGCTCGACGCGCTCGTCGTGCGGGCGCCGGACAACGTGCTCTACCTGACCAACTTCTGGGGCATGAAGGGCTACGAGGCCGCCGTCTTCCCGCGGGAGGGCGAGGCCACGCTCGTCTGCCTCGAGGCGTCCGCCGAGGACGCCGAGCGAGCCGCCTGGACGAACGACGTCCGCTTCCTGCGCGGGTACGCCCCCGACGACCCGCGTCCCCCGCTGGCGCGGACGATCGAGCTCGCGGCGGACGCCGCCGAGCCCTACGCGCGCATCGGGCTCGAGCTCTCGCTCGGCACCCAGGCCTCGGACCGGATGGTGGGCGAGCCGACGACCTTCACGCACGACTGGTTCCACGCGTTCGGCATGGAGATCGCGGACGCGACCCCCCTGCTTGCCCGCGCGCGCGGCGTCAAGACCGCGCAGGAGCTGGAGCGGATGCGCCTGGCGAACGAGATCGCGGCCGCCGCGATGGAGCACGTCCGGGGACACCTGAGGCCCGGCATGAAGGAGTCGCAGGCCGCGGCGCTGTGGCAGGCGTACGTGCACGGCGAGGGAACCGGCTGGGACGGGCGCGTCGAGCTCGCGCTCGGCTTCTCGCTCGTCTGGTCGGGGCCCTGCATCAAGACCTTCACCGCCACCGGCGACCTGCCGGTCCGGGAGGACGAGCCGACGCTCTTCGAGATCTGGGTGTGCGCCGACGGCTACTGGTGCGATCACACCAAGAACCTCTGCCCCGGCAAGCTGCGCCCCGAGTACGCCGAGCTCGAGCGGCAGCTGCTCGACGTCTACGAGCGGGCGCTCGGGCACTGCCGGGCCGGCGCCTCGCTCGCCGAGCTCGACGAGCTGATCCGGGACGGGATCGCCGCGGCCGGCTACCCGGGCCAGCCGTCCCACCCCGTCGCACACGGTGTCGGTGCCCGGGCGCACGAGCCGCCGTACGCCCACCGCGCCGGCGGCGGCACGATGGAGGAGGGCATGGTTCTGGCGATCGAGCCCGGGATCTACTGGGAGGGCGGCGGCGGGCTGCGAGTCGAGGACAACTTCCTCGTCACGGCGCAGGGTGTCGAGAAGCTCTCGCCGTTCCCCGACGGGATCGTCTGCGGATGATCTGGACGGGCGCGCTCAACGACCCGCACCGGCTCGGCGGCCGGGTCGGGCTGTACGACACGACGCTTCGCGACGGCGAGCAGACGGTGGGCGTCGTGCTCGACCCGGAGGAGAAGCTCGAGATCGCGAGCCTGCTGGACGGCCTCGGGGTCGACCGGATCGAGGCGGGCTTCCCACGCGTCTCGCAGGACGACTGGGACGCCGTCCGGCTGATCTCGGAGGCGGGCCTGGGCTCCGAGATCTGGGGCTTTTCCCGGGCCGTCCCCGCCGACCTCGAGGCGCTGGTGGAGCTCGGCGTCCGGGCCTCCGTGATCGAGTCGCCGATCTCGGATTTGAAGCTGAGCGCCATCGGCGTCTCGCACGAGACGATGCTCGAGCGCATCACGGACGCGCTGCGCTTCGCGGCCGGGAACGGGATCCACGCCGCCTTCTTCGGCGTGGACTCGACACGGGCGGAGCCGGACTTCTACGACCGGGCCTACAGCGCCGCCGTCGAGGCCGGCGCCAGGGAGGTCTGCGTCGTCGACACGCTCGGGATCGCCTCGCCGGAGGCGGTCGCCGGGCTCGTCGGCAGGACCGTCGAGCTCGTCGGGGCCGACGTCCCCGTCCACTTCCACGGCCACAACGACTTCGGGCTCGCCACCGCGGCCGCGGTCGCCGCCGTGCGCGCGGGCGCGCGCTGGGTGCAGGGAACGATCAACGGCATGGGCGAGCGCGCGGGCAACGCGAACCTCGGCGAGGTCGCCCTTGCGCTGCGGGCCCTCTACGGCGTCGAGTCGAACCTTCGCCTCGAGCGCGTCCGCGGGGTCTCCGAGCGCGTGCGCGAGCTGTCGGGCTACGCGCTCGAGCCGTGGAAGCCCCTGACCGGCGAGACGCTCTTCCGGCGGGAGAGCGGAGCCGTCGCGAGCCAGTTCCACGACCCGCCCTCGATCGAGCCGTACTCCTCCGAGCTCGTCGCCGCCGAGCGCGGGATCGTGCTGGGGAAGAAGAGCGGGCTCGACTCGATCCGGATCAAGGCGGCCGAGCTGGGTATCGACGTGCCGGAGGAGCGGCAGGCGGAGCTGCTCGCGAAGGTGAAGGAGCTCGGGACGCGCAAGCGCGGCCTCGTCAGCGACGAGGAGTTCCGGGAGCTCGCCGGTGCCTGATCGCCCTGACGCGGTCGTCGTCGGCGGCGGGATCAACTCGCTCGCGTGCGCCGCGCTGCTGGCGCGCGGGGGGTGGAGCGTGCGCGTCCTTGAGCGCGAAGGCGAGCTCGGAGGGGCGATCCGGACGGCGGGGCTCACCGAGCCGGGCTACCTCCACGACGTCTTCAGCGCCTGGCACCCGCTCTGGGTCGGAGGTGCCGCGCACGCGGAGCTCGGCGACGAGCTCGCGGCACGCGGCCTCGAGTACGTCAACACCGAGCACCCGACGGCGACGCTCTTCCCCGACGGCGAGGCGGCCTTCCTGCTGCGCTCGACCGAGGCCAACGTCGAGGAGCTGGGGCCGGAGTGGCGGGCCGCCGTCGACCAGTTCCTGCCGAACGCCGACCTCGCCTTCGGCGTGCTCGGCACCGAGCTCTGGTCGACCGAGGGGATGCGCCTCGCGCTGCGCACCTACCGGCGACAGGGCCGTCGCGGCAGCGTCGAGTTCACGGGCAACCTGCTCGTCTCGAGCCGCGACTGGCTGACGGCGGCCTTCCCGTCGGAGCGCGTGCACGGGCTGCTCGCGCCCTGGGTGCTGCACACCGGCCTGGGGCCGGATGCCGCCGCGTCCGGCTTCATGACGCAGGTGATCGCGGTCGCCGTCCAGGAGGGCGGGATGCCGATCCCGCGCCGCGGCGGGGCGCGGCTCGTCGATGCGCTCGCACGGCTGATCGAGGATCACGGCGGCTCGTGCGAGACGGGCCGCGACGTCGAGCGCGTGCTGGTGCGCGAGGGTCGCGCGTCGGGCGTGCGGCTCGCCGGCGGCGAGGAGCTCGGCGCCGCCCGCGCGGTGATCGCGAACGTGACGCCGACCCAGCTCTACGGGCGGCTGCTCGAGGGGCTGGTCGGGCCGGTCGCCGAGCGGGGACGCCGCTTCCGCTACGGGCGCTCGGACATGCAGATCCACTTCGCGCTCTCGGAGCCGCCACGCTGGGAGGGCGACGAGCGCCTGGGGCAGACGGCGATCGTCCACCTGACGCCGGGCCTCGACGGCGTCTCGCGCGCGGTCAACGAGGCCGATCGGGGCCTGCTGCCGGCCGAGGCGACGGTGGTCGTGGGCCAGCCGCTGACGATGGATGCCTCGCGCGCCCCGGAGGGAGCCGGCCTGCTCTGGATCCAGCTGCAGGAGCTGCCGTGGCACGTGAAGGGCGACGCCGCCGGCGAGCTCGAGACCGGCGACGGCACCTGGACCGAGGAGCTGCGCGAGCGCTACGCAGACCGGATCCAGGGCCGGATCGCACGGCACGTGCCGAACCTCGAGTCCGCGCTCCTGAAGCGCGTCGCGCTCTCGCCGGCCGACCTGCAGGCGGCGAACGTCAACCTGCAGCAGGGCGATCCCTACTCCGGCTCGCTGGCGCTCGACCAGAACCTGCTCTGGCGCCCGTTCCCGGGCAGCCCCGGCCACGCCACGCCCGTCAAGGGGCT
>DATIFC010000034.1:0-2136 GCA_035455445.1 Gaiellaceae bacterium
CCTCGGGTGGAGCGGCGCTCGCATCCCGACCTGTACCTGCTCGAGCCGCTCGGCGACCAGATCCGGATCGACGCCGTGCGCGAGCTGCGGCGCGACCTGCACATGCGGCCGTTCGAGGCGCAGCGGCGCGTGTACCTCGTCTTCGGCGCGCACCTGCTGAACGACGAGGCCGCCGACGCGCTGCTGAAGGACCTCGAGGAGCCACCGGACTACGCGGTGATCGTGCTCGTCGCCGACGAGGTCGGCTCGCTGGCCGAGACGATCCGCTCGCGCTGCCAGGCGGTGCCGTTCCGGCGGCTCTCCGAGCGGGCGGTGCGCGAGCAGGTGCGGGCGCGGGCGCCCGGGCTCTCCGAGGAGGAGGCGACCTCGATCGCACGCGTGGCGGGCGGCCGGCTCGACCGGGCCGAGCGGCTGCTCGACGCGGCCGCCGCGCGGCGGCGTGTGGCACTGCTGGAGACGGCGCGCTCGGTCTACGCGCCCGAGTTCGAGCCCGGCGAGGCCGCCAGGCGGGTGCTCGAGGCGGCGCGCGAGCGCGCGGCCGAGGCGAAGGAGCGCGAGGAAGCCTCGATCGAGGAGCTCGACCTGAGCGCGCGCGAGGCCGAGCAGCGGGTTCGCCGGGCCGCGCGGGGCGCCGAGCGCGAGGAGCTGCTCGCCTCGCTGGAGGAGCTCGCCACCTGGTACCGGGATCTCGTCGCCGTCGCCGCGGGCGCCCACAACGCTCTCGTCCACGTCGACCGCGCCGACGAGCTGCGAGAGGACGGCACGCTCGAGCGGCTCGAGGGAGCCGAGCGAGCGGCCGAGCTCGTCCGCGACACGTGGCGGCGGTTCGAGGAGTTCCAGCTCTCGCCGGGCCTGGCGCTCGAGGCGCTCTTCGTCGAGCTGCGCCGCGCCTTCGCCGGCGCGGTCGGAGCCGCGGCATGAGGACTGTCCTCCTCGGCCGCACGGGCCTCGAGATCACGCCGGTCGGCTTCGGCGCCTGGGCCATCGGCGGCGGCAACTGGGAGTGGGGCTGGGGCGAGCAGGACGACGCGGAGTCGGCCGCGGCGATCCACCGCGCGCTGGAGCTCGGCGTCAACTGGATCGACACCGCCGCGCATTACGGGCTCGGCCACTCGGAGGAGGTCGTCGGGCGCGCCGTCGTGGGCGTCGACCCGCGCCCGCTGATCTTCACCAAGGGCGGCCAGCCGGAAGGCCCGAACCGGACCTCGTACCAGACGCTGAAGCGCGACTCGCTGCGCCGCGAGTGCGAGGGCAGCCTCGAGCGCCTCGGCGTGGACGCCCTCGACCTCTACCAGATCCACTGGCCGATCCCCGACGAGGAGGTCGAGGAGGGCTGGAACGCGCTCGCCGAACTGAAGCAGGAGGGCCTCGTCCACCACATCGGCGTCTCGAACTTCTCGGTCGCGCAGCTCGAGCGGGCGGAGGCGATCGCCCCCGTGGAGACGCTGCAGCCGCCGTACTCGCTCGTCGGCCGCGACGCCGAGGCGGAGATCCTCCCGTACTGCCAGGAGCACGGGATCGGCGTGATCGTCTACTCGCCGATGGCCTCGGGGCTGCTGACCGGGTCGATGACGCGGGGGCGGATCGAGAGCCTGCCCGCCGACGACTGGCGCGGCCGCAGCGAGCGCTTCCGGGAGCCGCAGCTCACCCGCAACCTCGAGCTCGCCGAGCGGGTGAAGGCCGTGGCCGAGCGGCACGGCGTCGCGCCGGGAGCGGTCGCCGTCGCCTGGACGCTGCGGCATCCCGCGGTGCACGGCGCGATCACCGGCTTCCGCCGGCCGGACCAGGTCGACCCGATCCTGGCGGCCGCCGGTCTCGAGCTGAGCGACGAGGACGTAGCCGAGCTCGAGCGGTGACGTGGGCGCTCCGGGACGGCGTATGAGCACCGTGATGCGTCTGCTCGCGCTCGGGGCGCTCGTCCCTCGACCTCGACCCGGAGCAGCGCCTGGGCGCGGCCATCACCGTCACCTACGGCTCCGGCTGCCGGATCGAGTTCCGCTAGCGCCTCACGCTCGCTCGCGGGCGCGCCCGCTCCGGACGGGACGATCTGGATGCCCGACAAGGAGCAGAGCGTGGTCTACCGCGTCGACCCGGCGGCGGCGCGCGTGGTGGATTCGGTCCCCGCCGGGCCAGGCG
>DATIFC010000035.1:0-2031 GCA_035455445.1 Gaiellaceae bacterium
CGCGCATGTCGCCGAGCGCGAAGGGATCGTGCTCCGGCAGCGCGGCGTCCAGGAACGCGCGGGCGCGGGCGGAGTCGCGGTAGCCGCGCCGCACGAGCACCGAGGCGAGCACGTCGCTCACGCCCAGCTCGGCGCCGAGAGCCTCGACCTCGGCCCGCTCGCTCCGGTTCCGCAGCTGCCACGACATGGGCAGCCCACGGTACGGAGGCCCTCGGACGGAACCTCGCCGCGGCTACTCGCGCGGCAACTCGAGGCCGAGCAGCGAGAGCGCGGCGATCAGCACCACCAGGCCGAGCGCGAAGCCCACGACGAGCCACGGCCTGCGCCGCCGTTGCAGCGACTCCCAGCCGACCTTGGCCCACAGCACGACCACGCCCGCGGCCGCGCCGAACGCGACCACGATCACCGGCGCCAGCACCGCCGCCCGCTCGAGCGAGACCTCGAACAGCCAGACGACGAGCAGGACGAGCCCGGTGGTGACGAGACCCGACGCGATCGCGGCCCTGGAGCTCACGCGGGTCAGTCTAGTGACGGGGATATCCTCCGAGCGTGGACGCCGACAACTACTCGTCGGGCGACGACATCGTCGTCGAGTTCCTCCGCCTCCGCTTCAGCTTCAACGCCGCCGACTTCGCGCAGCGCGTCTGCGCGGCGGCCTTCCGGCTCGGGCTCGTCGACGACAACGAGCTGGACGTGGAGGAGACCGAGGACCTCGTCGAGCTGACCGCGGACGGCGTGATCGAGGAGCCGCGCAGCGAGCTCGGCCGCTACCTCGTGCGCCACTGGGAGCGGCTCTCGCTCGTCGACGGGGAGTCGCTCGTCTACTGGCTGCGGAAGCTCGTCTTTCGCGGCGCATGGCTCGACCACCGGGTCAAGGACGGCCGCCTCGACGTGACCTGGGACGAGCGCGCCTCCGAGTTCGCGTACCTCGAGCCGGGCGGCGAGCGCGCGCTGCTCGAGCTCGCGCCGACGCCGTCCTGGCACGAGCTCCAGTTCAGGCGCTAGCGGCCCGGACGGCCTCGGCGAGCACGCGCACGCCGGCGCGGATCGCCGGCTCGCTCGAGACGGCGTAGCCGAGGAGGAGCGCTCCCTCCCGCCGCGCGCGGGCGCAGTGCTCGGTCATCCCGTAGAGGCCGACCCCGCGCGCCCGGGCCTCGGCGAGCACCCGCTGCTCGTCGACCCCGTCCGGCAGCACCGCGCCGACGTAGAGGCCCGCCGCCACGCCGCGCACCCGCACGTCCGGGAGCTCGCGCTCGAGGCTGCGGACAAGCTCGTCGCGGCGGCGGCGGTAGCGCAGGCGCATCCGGCGGAGGTGGCGGTCGAGCTCGCCCCGTGCCAGGAAGTCGGCGAACGCGAGCTGCTCGAGCCTGGGCGGTGCGATCGCGGTGTAGAGCACCTGGTCGACCAGCTCGCGGACGAGTCGCGGCGGCGCGACGATCCAGCCGAGCCGCAGGGTCGGCGCGAGCGTCTTGCTCGCCGAGCCGCAGTAGACGACGCGGCCGGAGGCGAGCCCCTGCAGCGCGCCGACCGGCGCCCGGTCGTAGCGGAACTCCGCGTCGTAGTCGTCCTCGATCACGAGGGCGTCGGCATCCTCCGCCCACGAGAGCAGCCGCGAGCGGCGCTCCGGCGACAGGACGACGCCGGTCGGGAACTGATGCGCCGGCGTGACCAGCACCGCGTCCGGCGCCGCGCGCACCAGCGCCTCCACGTCGATCCCCTCCTCGTCGAGGGGAATCGGCACCGGCTCGATGCCGCTTCTCGCGACGATCTCCCTGATCACGGCGTGGCCAGGGTCCTCGACCGCGACGCGCCGCCTGCCGCCGCGGGCGAGCACGGCCCCGACGAGCCCGAGCGCCTGCGCGAAGCCGCCGCAGACGAACGTCTGCTCTGCGTCTCCGACGACGCCGCGCACGCGCCCGAGGTACGAGGCGAGGGCGTCCCTGAGCTGCACCACACCGCGCACGTCGCCGTAGGCAAGCTCGCGGTCGGGCGCCGCCTTCAGCGCCGCCCGGTAGGAGGTCAGCCATTCCT
>DATIFC010000036.1:0-3061 GCA_035455445.1 Gaiellaceae bacterium
GCCGCGAGCTCGCCGTCGAGCTCGGCGGGCTCGAGCAGGGCCGACTCGAGCTCCGCGACCGTCGAGCCGAGCGAGTCCGCGAAGCCGGAGAAGCGCGCCGAGCGGTTCTGGGCCCGCGCGACGACGCGCCGCAGCAACAGCGTCCGCTGGGCGCTCGTGATCACCGGCCTACGCATACGCGTTCCGGGATCACGCGCGATGCGGGCGAAGACGTCGTCGAAGGTCCCGATCGAGCCGCCGACGAGCGCCCCGGTGCGCGCCAGAAGCTCGCGCTCGGAGCGGTCGACGTCCGGCCGGTTCGGCACGATCAGGATCGGATCGAAGTCGAGCGCCGCCAGGTAGCGCTCGAGCAGGAGCGCGACCTTCCCCGCGTTGGCGGGGCCTGCAAGCAGGCTCAGCGGCACCGGCCCATCGTAGTGACGCGACGGGACGGTTCCGAGGGGCGCGAAAGGTCGGGGGCGGGTTGCCCCGCCCCTCCCGCTCTAGGCCGCTGCGGACTTCGGCCGGCGGCCCCGCCGCGCGACCGCGTGGCCGGGCATTCCGCCCGCGCAGTTGTCGCAGAGATCGGCCTGCTTCGAGCCGCGGCGGGCGTCCGCGAAGTTCAGGCGCATGGTCGCGCCCTTTCCCTCCTCGATTTCCCTACCGCAGTTGTCGCAGACAAGTACCGTCTTGCGCGCCAAAGGTCCTCCTCCTTAACGAGTGGATTTTTCCACCCTAACGCAACCGAAGAGTGAAATCTCAGGCTGCCTCGCGCGCACGCCGAATGCGCCACGAGCGTAGAAGGCTGAGCAACGCCTGTTCCTCGGGCTCGAGCTCGGAATTGTGCGCTCGCACGATGCGCAAATGCCTGGGCCGGAAATCGTCGATCGTTCTGCCGTCCAGATACTGCTCGACCACGGCCGGGCTGACGTACGACGCACGCGCGACCGCCGGTGTGTTGCCGAGCCGCTCACCCACCTTTCGCATCACGCCTGCAACCGTGCGCTTCTGGTCGGTTGCGGTCTCGGGCAGCTCGCGCTCGGCCAGCTCGATCGCCGCCACGAGCGTTCCGCCCCAGGTGCGGAAGTCCTTTGCCGTGAACTCCTCGCCCATGTACTCGCGAATGTAGTCGTTCAGGCGGCGCGCGCCGAGGTCGTAGATCTCGTCCTCGCGGCGGTAGCGGAAGAGCCTGCGACCGCCGGGAAGCGCGAGCAGCTCCTTCATCGCCGCCGCGAGCTCGGCGTCGACGAGCACGGTGTGACAGAGGATGCGGTGCTTGGCGCGGAAGCGGAAGGTGATTCTGCTCCCGCGCACGCGGACGTGGCCCTTGCGCAGCGTCGTAATCCCGAACGTCTTGTAGCTGCGGGCGTAGCGCTCGCCGCCGACGCGGAACCAGCCCTCGTTGATCAGGCGCACGGCCAGCGCGGCCGTCCATTCGAAGGTGAGCGGCTCCTGGTCGAGATGCTCGTCCATCGCCCTGCGGAGCTCGGGGAGGCGTTCCGCGAAACGCACGAGCTTGTCGTATTTCGACTGCTCCTGCCGCGCCCGGTATTCCGGGTGGTACAGGTACTGCCGCCTGCCCGCCCTGTCGACGCCGGTCGCCTGCAGCTTCGCCCCGGCCCGCGGGGAGATCCAGACGTCCTTCCAGGCCGGAGGAATGCGCAGCGACTCGATCCGCGCGAGCGCGGTCTCGTCGGTGATCGGGCGGCCTCGGGAGTCCTCGTAGCGGAAACGCCGCGGCGACCCGAGGCGTCTCCATCCTCCTCGGCGGGCCATAGAGTCTGCTCTGTGTAGCCGAACGCGGGCGGTGCTAATCCAAGGGAGGTAGATGGCGGGCAGGACGATCGTCGTCCTCGAGGGAGACGAGACCGGGCAGGAACTGCTGGAGGAGGCGCTGCGCGTCCTCGCCCCCGACGTGATCGGGATCGAGGTCGAGCTGCCGCGCTTCGACCTCTCGCTCGAATCGCGCCGGGCGACGCAGAACGGCGCCGTGCGCGAGGCCGCCGCTGCCGTGCGCGACGCGGGGCTCGGCCTGAAGGCGGCGACGGTCACGCCGGAGGGAGCGGGCGACGTCGGCTCGCCGAACCGGATCCTGCGCGAGCAGATCGGCGGCCGTGTGATCGTCCGCACCGGCCGGCGGATCCCGGGCGTGGTGCCGTTCGGAGGCGTGCACGCGCCGATCTCGGTCGTGCGCATGGCGGTCGGCGATGCCTACGGCGCGAAGGAGTGGCGCGAGGGCTCGGGCGACGACGAGGCCGCGTGTCGCACCGAGCGGATCGAGCGGCGTATCTGCCACTCCGTCGCGGAGTTCGCCTTCCGGCTGGCCGAGGACACTGGCGCGAAGGTCTTCGGCGGCCCGAAGTTCACGGTCAGCCCCGTCTACGAGGGGATGCTCAAGGAGGAGATGGACGCCGCGGCCGCGCGCCACCCGGAGGTGCCGTACGAGCCCCAGCTGATCGACGCCACCTTCGCGCTGCTCGTCGCCTCCAGCGGCGACCCACTCGTGATCCCGGCCCTGAACCGGGACGGCGACATCCTCTCCGACCTCGTCCTGCCGCTGTTCGGCTCGATCGCGGGCTCGGAGTCGCTGCTCGTCGGGTTCGGCGAGGACTACGTGCCGACGGTGGTGCTGGCGGAGGCGGCGCACGGTACGGCCCCGTCGCTGCAGGGCAAGAACGTGGCGAACCCGATGGCGATGATCCTCGCGGCCGCCGCCGTGCTCGGCTACGCGGAGGGCGGGCGCGACCCGGCCCGCGCGATCCGCGAGGCCTGCCTCGAGGCGGTCGCCGACGGCGTGCGCACCGCCGACCTCGGCGGCCACGCCGGCACGAGCGAGTTCACCGACGAGGTGATCCGCCGGACGACTCAGAAGCTCGAGGTCTGGTCGACGCTCTGAGCCGGGCGTCCGAGCCCCGGCGTCCGCCCGAGCCCGGTGTCAGACACGGCATCGAAACCGTCACGAGCGATCCACAATCCCCGCTCGGTCGAGCGTCTCCGGTGTCAGACACGGTGACAGGAGCGGTCAACGCCGCACCCCGACGTGGGCCCTAGGCCGACGCTGCGGCGGCGAGCTCGGTCTCGG
>DATIFC010000037.1:0-16874 GCA_035455445.1 Gaiellaceae bacterium
TAGACCTCGAGCAGGCGGCCGAACGGCCGCTCGAAGCGGTTCTCCGGCTTCGAGAGATCGCTCACCTCGGCGGAGACGCCGTTGTCCTGGAACTCCGCCAGGTCGGCGGGAGTCATCCGGTACCGGGCGCCGATCAGGCGCGGCTCGTCGGAGTAGACGACGCGGCCGGAGCGCTCCCAGATCTTCACGCGGGCGATCCGCGAGGCGTCGGTGAGCACTCGCTCCTGCACTACCCGGTCGACGGCCGAGATCGCTTTCGCGTCACCCCGCACGAGCGCGTCGGTGACCACGGGCTCGACGGAGCCCACCGCCGCGATCTGCGCCTGGTCCTTCGCGTCCCGGATCGCCTCGGCCTCGCCCGCGCGCCGGAACAGCCAGACGCCGACCGCGCTCACGATCACGACCGCCAGGAGCGCGCCCGCCAGGTAGCGGAGCATCGCCTCCTGCACGGGGTTTCGGCCGGCCGCCCGCCGGCGCCGCGATCTCACACGGTCAGTGTGCCCGACGGCCGCGCGGGCCGCGCGCGGCGCTCAGGCCTCGATGCCGACGTTGAAGCTCGGGTACTTGCCCGTCAGCAGCAGGATGTAGCCGTAGGTCTGCGTCTCGAAGCGCATCGCCAGGGCGGCGAAGTTCCGCAGGCCCTCCGGCACCCGGCCGGTCACGAGGGCGATGAACCAGCTGAAGATCGCGAGCAGCTGCGAGATGTTCCCGAGGATGTTCGTCATCACCATCGCCGGGATCGCCAGGATCAGGCGGAAGAAGACGGTCAGCCGGCTCTGGTCCTGCGGCGGGTCGACCTCGAGGTCGATCGGGTAGGTGCCCTCGCGCCCGGTGAAGGCCGGGAACGGGTCGGCCACGAGCAACGTGTACGCGCGCACGTGGGTCGCGTAGCGCAGCCAGGTGGCGATGAAGTTGTGCAGCCCCTCCGGCGAGCGCCCGCCGAAGAGCGTGGCGAACCAGTTGACGATCGACGCGAGCGCGACGATGACGCCCCACAGCGCGACCCAGATGAAGTGCGGGATCGCGAGGATCAGGCGGAAGAAGACCGTCAGCCTGGTGCGCTGCAGGTCGTCGTTGACGACCAGCCGGATCGGGTGCGTGGCGGCGGCGGTGACGGGAGTGGCTTCCATGTGCGTCCTTTCCTAGCGGCCCTCGAAGCGCGGCTCCCGTTTCTCCAGGAATGCCGCCACTCCTTCGCGGAAGTCGTCGGTGCGGGTGGCGACGGCCTGCAACTGCGCCTCGAGCTCGATCTGCTCCTCGAGCGTCGTGTGCTGCGCGTGGTCGAAGAGGCGTTTCGAGAGCGCGATCCCGCGGGTCGGCATCGCGGCGAGCTCGGCGGCCCACTCCGCGGCGCGCGCGGCCAGCCGGTCGTCGGGGACGACCTCGGAGACGAGGCCCCACTCGAGCGCCTCGGCGGCCCTCAGCCGCCGGCCCGAGGTCATCCACTCGAACGCCCGCGCCGGGCCGAGCAGGCGGGTGACGAAGAACGTGCCGCCCATGTCCGGCACCAGGCCGATGTTGATGAAGGCCGGCACGAAGGTCGCGCTCTCCGCGGCGAGCCGCAGGTCGCAGGCGCAGGCGAAGCTGAGGCCGGCCCCCGCGGCCGGGCCGTTGATCGCCGCCAGGACCGGCTTCTCGAGCTCCCGCACGGCCCGGATCGTCGGGTGGTAGTGCTCGCGCAGCCGGCCGGCGATGTCGCGGGCCGCCTCGCCGAACTCGTTCAGGTCCTGGCCGACGCAGAAGCCGCGGCCCGCGCCGGTGACGACGACCGCGCGCACCTCGGGGTCGCGCGCCTCCCTGAAGGCCCCGACGAGCTGACGGTGCAGCTCCGCCGTGAAGGCGTTCAGGACGTCGGGCCGGTTGAGCGTGATCGTCAGGACGCCGCCGTCGCGGCTGGTCTCGACCTCGGCCATCCGCCGCAGCCTACAACCGCGTTGCTAGCGTCGGCTCGTGGCCGGGTTGACGTACATCTCGTCGGAGGAGGAGGCGCTCGACGCCTACTCGCGCGCGGTGATCACCGTCGCCGAGCGGCTCGCGCCGTCGGTGGCCAACCTGCGCGTGCGGCGCGGCCGGCGGTCGGGCGGCGGGAGCGCCGTCGTGATCACGCCGGACGGGTTCCTGCTGACCTCCGCCCACGTCGTCGACGGCGGCACGCGCGGCGGCCGTGCCTCGTTCGTCGACGGGCGCGAGCTGGCGTTCTCCGTAGTCGGGGCCGACCCGCACTCCGACCTCGCGGTGCTGCGCGCGGAGGCGGACGACCTCGTCCCGGCCGAGCTCGGAGACGCGGAACGGCTGCGCGTCGGCCAGCTCGTGGTCGCGATCGGCAACCCGAACGGGTTCGCGGGCTCGGTCACGGCCGGCGTCGTCTCCGCGCTCGGGCGCTCGCTGCCGACGACGAGCGGCCGCATCGTCGACAACGTGATCCAGACCGACGCGGCGCTGAACCCCGGGAACTCCGGCGGAGCGCTTGCGGACGGCTCCGGGCGCGTGGTGGGAGTGAACACGGCCGTCGCCGGCGTCGGGCTCGGGCTGGCGGTGCCCGTGAACGCGGCGACGCGGCAGATCGTCGGGGCGCTGATGACCGAGGGCCGCTTCCGCCGCGCCTACCTCGGCATCGCCGGCGGCTCGCGTCCGCTGCCGCCGCGGCTCGCCCGCCGTCTCGGCCGTACGTCCGGCGTCGAGGTGGTGCAGGTGGTCGAGGGCTCACCCGCCGCGGAGGCGGGGCTGCGGCCCGAGGACCTGATCGTCGAGCTCGACGGCGCCGCGATCGAGGACGTCGCGGACGTCCAGCGGCTGATGGTCGTCGAGAAGATCGGCGCGCCGGTGCCCGTGCGCGTCCTGCGCGAGGGCCGTGAGCTCGTGCTGACGCTGGTGCCCGCGGAGCTCGACTAGCCGCGCCGCTTCAGCGACCAGAAGGCGAGGATCGCGAGGGCGGAGACGATCTGCCAGCCGAGGATCATCCTCATGACGTCGACCGCCGGCTTCCACTCGACCTTCTCGCCCGGGCCGATCACGTAGGCGCCGACCGGCCGGGCCGTCAGGCCGAAGCCCCCGCCGCCGTTGTTCTCGCTGTCGCCTCCTCCCCCGCCGCCCCCGCGTACGGACGCGGCCGGGATCACGGTGACGGCGCCCCGCTCGACCGGCTCGCCGTACACGCGCTTGGCGTTGATCGAATCCTGTGCTCCCCTGATCAGCTCGTCGACGTCTGGCATGGCTACCTCCCTTTGAACTCGGGCTTGCGCTTCTCCGTGAACGCCGTCAGGCCCTCCCTCGCGTCCTCGCTCGCGAAGGCGAGGTAGAGGGCGCGGCGCTCGGCCTCGAGGCCGGCGCCGAGGGGGGTCTCGTAGGCGCGGTCGACCGACTCCTTGGCCAGGCGGGTCGCGACCGGACCCTTCTCCGCGATGTCGCGGGCGGCTCGCTTGGCCTCGTCGAGCCAGGCCTCCTTCGCGACCACGCGCGCGACGAGGCCCGCCTGCAGCGCCTCGCGGGCCGAGAGGCGCCGCCCGCTCAGGATCACGTCCATCGCGAGCGCCTTGCCGACGGCGCGCGTGAGGCGCTGGGTGCCGCCGGCGCCGGGGATGATCCCGAGTCCGGTCTCGGGCTGGCCGAACTGCGCCGTCTCCGAGGCGACGATCAGGTCGCAGCTCAGCGCCAGCTCGCAGCCGCCGCCGAGGCAGAAGCCGGAGACCGCCGCGACGAGCGGTGTCCAGAGCCCGCGGATCGCGTCCCAGCGCTCGACGCGGCGCTGGTAGTAGAGGTCGATCGGCGAGGCTCGCGCGAGCTCGCCGATGTCGGCCCCGGCGGCGAAGGCCCGCTCGCTCCCGCCGAGGACGACCGCGCGCACCGTGTCGTCGCGGTCGAGCTCCTGCAGCGTCTCGACGAGCTCCTGCATCAGCTCGTCCGAGAGCGCGTTCAGAGCCTCGGGCCGGTTGAGCAGGACGACCGCGATCGCGCCCTCGCGCTCCGTCAGGACGAGCTCAGCCATGTCCCCTTGGGACGGCGGTCACTTCTTCTCCAGGAACCGCTCGATCGCGGCTTTCGGCTCGTCAGTCGCCATCGAGAGGGCGAGCCAGTCGCGCGCGTGGTTGATCGTCTCGTGCCACGCGAGGTCGCGCCAGAAGTTCAGGTGCTGCTTCGCGTAGCGCGTCGTCTGCGGGAGCTTGCGCACGAGGCTCTCGACGACCGCGTCCACCTTCGCGTCCAGCTCGGCCGCCGGCACAGCCCAGTTGACGAGCCCCCACTCCTGGGCCTGCTCGGCGGGGATCTCCTCGCACATGAGCACGATCTCACGCGCCCGGCGATCGCCGACCATGATCGTCAGCCACTGCGTCGCGCCGCCCGCGGGCACCGAGCCGTGCTCGGGGCCGACGTGGCGGATGAACGCGTCGTCCACCATCACCGCCAGGTCGCAGGCCATCTGCAGCTCGTTGCCGCCGCCGACCGCGATCCCGTTGATCCGCGCCAGCGTCGGCTTGCCGATCTCGCGCAGCCGGTCGTGCATGTCCTTGAAGGCCCCGAACCACTTCCAGTACTCGGTCGGGTTCCCCACGTAGCCCTCGGCCCACTCGCGCAGGTTCGCGCCGACGCAGAACGCGCGCCCCGCGCCGGTCACGACGACGACCCGGATCTCGTCGTCCCACGAGGCGTCCTCGCAGGCGCGGGCGATCTCGCGCAGCATCCTGAAGTCGAACGCGTTCAACACGTCCGGCCGGTTCAGCGTGATGGTCGCCCGCGGCGGGGCCTTCTCGTAGACGATCCGCTCGAAGCCGAGCTCCTCCGGCGCGAGCGGCCTCGGCGCCTCCGGCTGGCGCTCGCTCACGAGACGTCCGCGAAGAGGACGTGGAAGCGGCCGCCAATCTGCATGGCGTCCTTGCCGGTCGCCATGAACTCCTCGCTGCGCGCGGCTTCCTCGAACGCGTCGCGGTCGGGGAACTCCCACTCCGCGTAGTAGGCGTAGGCCGGCTCGCCCATCGGCGCGCCGAAGACCTTGCCGTGGCGGAAGGTCCCGCCGGGCACCTTCCGGCAAAGCTCGGCGTGCCGCTCGTACCGCTCCGGATCCGGCTCGCTCTCGTAGAGGACGAAGGCCCTGACCATCCAGCACTCCCCTTTCGTCGCGACCCAGCGGAGCCTAGCTTCCGCCGCCGCAGCCGGCTCGGCACCTGTGGTAGAACGCGGCCGCAGCTGCCGACTCACTGCGGCGGCCGCGCGGCTGCGACAGGAAAGCAACCGCAAAGGGGGAGAGAGCATGAGACGCTTCAGCGTCCGGCCCCGGCGAGTGGCAACGGCCAGGTTGCTCACGCTCGCCGGCCTTTCGGTCCTTGCGCTGACGCTCGCCTCGAGCGGCCTCGCGGTCGTTCACATCGAGGGCCAACGTACGGGCCTGCGCGACTTCGACGCGCGCGCGAGGGTCGCACCGACGAAGGCACAGCTCAGGGCCGCGAGGTCGCTTCACGGCCGCGTCTCCTGGAGCTCGCTCGGAGCACCGGCCTCGGTGATCCACTACGGCGGCTACCTCGCGAGCGGGATCAGGGCGCCCTCCGCGGCGGCGGCCGCCCGGAGCTGGGTCGCCGCCCACAGGCAGCTCTTCCGGCTCAGGTCGGTCACGCACCTGCGCCTGGTGACGGCGGCACCGCTGCGCGGGAGCCGCGTCCACGCCGTCGTCTTCCGCCAAGCCTTCGGCGGCGTCCTCTCGGCGGACGGCGCCGCGACCGTCGCCGTCGTCCGCGCGAAGCACGGCTGGAAGATCCTCTACGCCTCGTCGAACCTGTCGCCCGACACGGCCGTGACCGGCAAGCGCCTCCTGCGCCCGGTCGCCGCCTGGAGGCGGGCGGCGCTCGCCGCCGGAGCGCGGGCGGCGAAGGTGGCACCGCTCGGCACCACCGCGAACGGGTCGCTCGGACTCGCCGCCGCGGGCTTCAGCGGCCTGCAGACGGTACGGCCGACGGTCTTCGGCACTCCGCGCCAGGGCGCGATCCGCGCCTACGACGCGACCGTGACCAGGACGACCGCCGGCGACCAGAGCTCGTACCGGGTGATCGTCGACGCCGCCACCGGCCGGTTGCTCTACCGGCAGAACCTTGTCGACAACCTGGCGGACAACCCGACGTGGCTGGCGTTCCCGGCCGCGCCGCCGTTCAACCCGATGAACGCGTTCCCGTGGAACTACCCGAGCACGGACACGCGGCAGCTCTACTGCTGGACGTCCACCGCGGGTTGCACGAACGTCGTCTCCGACGCGACCACGGTCTACCCGCTGGGCGTCGCCTCGAAGGTCCCGTGGGACGTGCAGCTCGACGCGGCCGGCAACGACCTCGGCACGACGCAGACGACCGGCAACAACGCCGACGAGGTCAGGCTGTGGAGCGGCTCGCATTTCGTCTACGGCGACCCGACGCTCTTCCGGGCGACGAGCCCCAGCCGTGACTACCAGCCCGCGTTCACGAACGCCTGGTACACGTCCGGCTGCGACCCGGCCCTCGTGACCGACCCGGTGAACAACCCCGCCGCGAACGACATCGAGGCGGCCACGGTCAACCTCTTCGTGGGCCACAACGTCATGCACGACTACTCGTACTACCTCGGCTTCGACGAGGGGCACTGGAACGCCCAGCAGTTCAACAACGGCATCACGGCCGTCGACCCGTATCCGGTCCCGGGCGGCCCGGCGGCGCCGCCGGTCGGCAACGACGGCGTGCTCGGCAACTCCCAGGCGGGGGCGGCGACCGGGAGCCGCGACAACGCGAACATGGCCACGGGCGCCGACGGAGGCCACCCGCGGACGAACATGTTCCTCTGGCAGTCGCTCGCGGGCGCGTTCTACGCCCCGTGCGTGGACGGCGACTTCGACTTCAGCGTCTTCGGCCACGAGTACGGCCACCTGATCGAGAACCGCATGATCGGCAAGGGCGTCGGGGCGCGTCAGGGCAACGCCGCCGGCGCGATGGGCGAGGCGTTCGGCGACTTCGACGCGCTCGAGGTCATGAACGCGCTCCACATCGCACCGGTGCCCGGCTCCGACCGCTACACGGAAGGCGCCTACGTCACCGGCAACCCCTACAACGGGATCCGCGACTTCCTCGCGGGCCGGCCCATGGGCGGGCAGTTCCCGCAGCCCGGCCGCAACCCGGACACCGACCCGCTGACCTACGGCGACTTCGGCTTCGACCTGACCGGTCCCGAGGTGCACGCCGACGGCGAGATCTGGGTCGCGGTGCAGATGGACCTGCGCGACCTCTTCCTCTCGCGGTACCCGTCCAGCGGAGCCGCGCAGGACGTCGCGTGCGTCCGTGGACAGCTCGACGCGTCGGCCTGCCCGGGCGACCGGCGCTGGATCCAGGACTACTACGACGCGATGGTGCTGATGCCCCGCAACCCGACGATGGCCGGAGCCCGCGACGCGATGCTCGCGGCCGACGTGGGCCGCTTCGGCGGGGCGAACGAGGACCTGCTGTGGCAGGGGTTCGCGCTGCGTGGGTTCGGCCAGTTCCAGAACACCAACGGCACGCAGGACACGAACCCCACGCCCGACTTCTCGTCGCCCCTGGAGAACAACGCGACGCTGAACTTCTTCGCCGACAACAAGGGGAACACGCTCGTCCCCGTCAACGCGAAGATCTACGTGGGCGACTACCAGGCCCGCGCGACGCAGATCGCCGACACCGACCCGTCCACCAGCCCGAGCGTCACGCCAGGCACGAACAACCTCGACAACACCGCCCAGTTCGTGCCGAACACGGGCAACCCGCGCTGGAGCTCGTACAACTTCACCGCGGTCGCGCCGGGCTTCGGGATGGTGCGGTTCAACGTGAGGAACCTCCAGCCCGGAGAGACCCGGGACATCACGATCCACTTCGCGCCGAACTTCGCCTCGTCGTCGCAGACGGCCACCGTCACCGGCGACGCGCTCGGCACGAACACGAACATCGCGAACGTCCTCGACGACGACGAGGCCACCAACGACGGCCAGACGGGCGCGAGCGCCGTGGGCCGCTGGCTCGTGATCGCGCTCGGCGACGTCAACCCGAACGGCAACCTGATCAAGCGCCTCGGCGTCTCCGCACAGCTCGTGCCGGGCAACAACCGGTTCACGGCGCTCCGCTCGTTCGACGCCTACGCGTGCCGTGCCGGGAAGGTCGCCGCGAACCCGACCTGCGACGGGTCGGTCGACGCGGGCTGGACGAAGATCGTCTCGTCCGCGGGCGACGCGTTCCCGTCGGTCAACCCGCGGCCGGTCGCTCCCGACCTGACGCTGCGGTACTTCGACGCCGACCCGCAGGTCGTGGCCACGCACGTGAAGCTCGTCGTGACGGGCAACCAGTGCACCGGCCAGGGCTCGTACCACGGAGACCAGGACAACGACCCGACCAACAACGCCGACTGCCTCGCCAGCGTGCGCGCGAGCGAGGTGCACGTCGCCGAGGTCGAGGTGTTCGGCCAGAAGCCGACGGTCGACGGGACGTTCGTCACCACCGGCTAGCCCACTTCCCGAGCGCCTCCGGAGAGGGCCGGCAGCGCCGGCCCTCTCCTCGTCCGGGGTCGCTGCGATCCTCGGCCGGCGTGAACGCCCTGGCCACCGTCCTCGCGATCGTCGCCGGCCTCGCCGGGTCGGTGCAGGTGGCCGTGATGGCGAGGCTCGGCGACCGGGTCGGCGTCTTCGCCGCGCTCGCCTGGGCGACGATCCTCTCCGCGGGCCTGACGTTCGTCCTGCTCCTGCTCGTGAAGCAGAGCGCCGGCGGCCTCGCGGACGCGGCGCGCCAGCCCGTGTGGCTGTGGAGCGGCGCCGTGATGAGCCTGGTGATCGTGCTGACCATCACCTTCGCCGGCTCGCGCATCGGCGTCGCCGCGACCGTGGGCATCCTGATCGCGGGCCAGCTGGTGATGGGCGCGGCCATCGACCGCTTCGGCTTCTTCGGCGTCGACCGCGTCGCGATCACCTGGCCGCGCACGCTCGGGCTCCTGCTGCTCGCGCTCGGCGCCGCCCTGACGCTGAAGCGGTAGCCGCTTCCGCCGGACGTTCCGCGGGCACTGCGACGTTGTGAGCGGTGTGAGCCGGCGCGCCAAGGTCTGGATCGCCCTCTGGATTGTCTACGTCATCTGGGGCTCGACGTACCTCGGCATCGAGCTCGCGGGCGAGACGATGCCCGGGCTGTTCGCCGCGGGCGTCCGCTTCACGCTCGCCGGGCTGCTGATGCTCGGCTTCATCGCATGGCGCCGCGGCGGCGGCGCGCTGCGTGCGACGAGGGCGGAGCTCCTCTCGGCGTCCGTGGTGGGCCTGCTCCTGCCAGGGGCGAACTCGCTGCTGTTCGTCACGGAGCAGCACGTGCCGATCGGCCTCACGTCGCTGATCATCGCCGCGGTCCCGCTCTGGGTGCTCCTCCTGCGCCTCGCGGCGCGCGAGCGCCCCGACCTCGTCTCGTCGATCGGGCTCGTCGTGGGGTTCGGCGGCATCGTGCTGCTGGTGAAGCCGGGCGGCGGCTCGGGGTCGCTGGGCTACCTGCTGCTGACGGTGGCGGCGTCGTTCATGTGGGCGCTCGGCTCGTTCCTGGCGCCGCGGATCCCCGTGCCGCGGGACGCGCTCGTCGCCACGGGCTACGAGATGCTCGCCGGCGGCCTCGTCCTGCTCGTCGTCGGGCTCGTCGCGTACAGCCCCTCGCAGCTCGACCCGTCCGGCTGGTCCGCCCGCTCGCTCTTCGGCCTCGTCTACCTGATCGTGCTCGGCTCGATCGTGGGCTACAGCGCCTACGCCTGGCTGCTCGCGAACGCGCCGATCGGGCAGGTCTCGACGTACGCCTACGTCAATCCCGTGGTCGCGATCGCCCTCGGCGTGATCGTGCTGGACGAGTCGCTGACGCTGCGGATCGTCGGCGGCGCGCTGCTGATCCTGCTCTCGGTGGCGATCGTGCTTCGCCGCGAGTCGCGCGCGGCAGCCACCCTAGAGCCCGGCGAGGTCCTCCGGGCCGACCGGCACGCGGGCGAGCTCGCGCCCGCTCGCCGCGCGTAGCGCGGAGACGATCGCGGCGGTCGAGACGACGGTCGGCGGCTCGCCGACGCCCTTTACGCCGTACGGCGCGTCCGGCTGCGGCACCTCGACCAGCTCGGCGTCGATCGGCGGCATGTCGAGCGTCGTCGGGATCAGGTAGTCGGTGAAGCTCGCGTTGGTGATCAGGCCGTCGTTCGTCTGGATCTCCTCCATCAGCGCGAGGCCGAGGCCCTGGGCGGTGCCGCCCTCGATCTGGCCGTGGACGGCCTGCGGGTTGATCGCCTTGCCCACGTCCTGGGCAGCGCCGATCCAGACGACGCGCGAGAGGCCGAGCTCGACGTCGACCTCCGCGACCACCCGCATCGCCGCGCAGATGTAGGCGACGTGCACGCGCTCGCCGGTCACCTGGCCGCTCTCCGGGTCGAGCGGGAAGGTGCGCGAATGGTGGTAGGTGCGTTCGAGATCGACCTCACGGCCGCCGCCCGAACGGAGCTCCTCGAGCGCGTCCCGGCAGACGAGCCGCACCGCGCCGGCGGCCATCCAGGTCAGCCGCGAGGCGGACGCCGAGCCCGCCGAATCGACGCCGTCGGTCGAGCCGGGCGCGACGACGACGTCGTCGGTGCCGAGCTCGGTGCGCGCGACCTGCAGGATCACGCCGGTCACACCCTGGCCGACCTCGGCGGCGGCACAGCGGATCTCCGCGCCGAGCCGCTCGTCCGGGCCGACCCGGAGCCGTATGCGCGCCGAGCAGGCGTCGTCGAAGCCCTCCGAGTAGCAGACGTTCTTGAAGCCCACCGCGAAGCCGGCGCCGCGCTTGACGCCCTGGCCGTGGGTCGTGTTGCCCGCCCCGCCCGGGAGCCGGATCGGGTCGCGCGGCAGCTCCTCGGCCTCGGGTAGCGGCAGCTCTGCGGCACGGCGGATCACCTCGGCGACCGGCAGCGAGCCGGTGACGACCTGGCCCGTCGGCATCGTGTCTCCGGGCTCGAGCGCGTTCAGCAGCCGCAGCTCGACCGGGTCGATCTCGAGCGCGGCCGCGAGCCTGTCCATCTGCGACTCGTGGGCGAAACAGCTCTGCACCGAGCCGAAGCCGCGCATCGCGCCGCAGGGCGGGTTGTTCGAGTAGACGCAGGTGGCCTCGATCAGCGCGTTCTCGACCCTGTACGGCCCACAGGCGAAGCTCGCGGCGTTCGAGCAGACGGCCGCGGAGCTCGAGGCGTAGGCGCCGCCGTCGAGCAGGATCCGCGCGCGGACGTTCACCAGCCGGCCGTCGCGCGCGGCGCGGTGCTCCATCCAGATCTTCGCCGGGTGCCGGTGGACGTGGCCGACGAACGACTCCTCGCGCGTGTAGACGATCTTCACGGGCCGGTCGGTGTGCAGCGCCAGCATCGCGCCGTGGATCTGCATCGAGAGGTCCTCGCGCCCGCCGAAGGCACCGCCGACCCCGGCGAGGTGGATGCGCACCTGCTCCTTCTCGAGCCCGAGGCAGGGCGCGACCTGGTCGCGGTCGACGTGCAGCCACTGGGTCGCGACGTAGACGTCGACGCCGCCCTCGCCGTCCGGCACCGCCAGGCCGGACTCGGGGCCGAGGAACGCCTGGTCTTGGATCCCGAGCTGGTAGACGCCCTCGACGCTCACGTCGGCCTGCGCGTCCGGGTCGCCGTGGCGGATGACGATCGTGCGCAGGACGTTCGGGCGCGGGTCCTCGCGGAAGCCGTGCCCGGCGGTCGGGCTCCCGTCGTGGATCGGGGGCTGCTCGGTCGCCCGCTCCATGTCGGTCACCGGCTCCAGTGGCTCGTACTCGACCCGCACCTTCTCGGCGGCGCGGCGCGCCTGCTCGGGGTGCTCGGCCGCCACGAGCGCGACGGGCTCGCCGAAGTAGCGGACGCGGTCGATCGCGAGCACAGGCTGGTCGGCGAACTCGAGCCCGTAGCTCTTGGCGCCGGGCACGTCGTCGTGGGTGAGGACGGCGTGCACCCCCGGCATGGCGAGCGCCTGAGAGATGTCGAGCTCGAGGATCCGCGCGTGGGCGTACGGGCTGCGGACGGTGTGACCCCAGAGCATCCCGGCCGCGAACAGGTCGCTCGCGTAGGCGAACTCGCCGGTCACCTTCGGCACCGCATCCGACCGCCTGACGACGTGGCCGACGCGCCCGAGCTCCAGCTCGGCCCGCCCTTGTAACAGTCTGTTACTTGGGCCGGCCGATCGTGGCGCCGTGGCGGGTTCGACCCGCGAACCCGCTTGTAACAGTCTGTTACTTGGCATCGGAGGTGCCTGCGGCCAGGCGGACGGCGTCGAAGATCTTCGCGTAGCCGGTGCAGCGACACAGGTTGCCGGAGAGCGCCTCGCGGATCTCGTCATCGCTCGGCGCCGGGTTGCGCTCGAGCAGGTCGGCGGTGGCGACGATCAGGCCGGGCGTGCAGAAGCCGCACTGGACGGCGCCGGTCTCCGTGAACGCCTCCTGCACCGGGTGGAGCCCGCCGTCCCCCGCCAGGCCTTCCACGGTCACGACGTGGTGGCCCTCCGCCTGGGCCGCCAGGACGAGGCATGCGCAGACGAGCTCGCCGTCCAGCAGCACCGAGCACGAGCCGCACTCGCCCTGCTCGCAGGCGTTCTTCGAGCCCGGGAGGCCGAGCCGCTCGCGCAGCGCGAAGAGCAGGCTCTCGCCCTCCCAGACCTCCGTCTCGCGCCGCTCGCCGTTGACGGTCAGCTCGATCCTCACGCGAGACACCTCTCGAGGGCGCGGGCGGTGAGGACGCGGAGCGCGTGCCGGCGGTAGCGCGCTGTGCCGCGCACGTCGTCGATCGGGCTCGCCGCCTCGGCGACGCGCTCGGCGAAGCCTTCACGCTCGCCGAGCGGCGCGGTCACGAGGCCGGGCACGGGCCCGGCTGAACCGAAGGAGGCGCGCAGCTCGTCGCCGTCGACCACGAGCGCGAGCGAGACGACCGCGATCACCATCGCGTTGCGCGGGCCGACCTTCATGAACGTCTGCCGGGGCCCCGGCACGGGCAGGCGCACGCCGACGATCAGCTCGTCCGGCTCCAGCGCGTTCCGCTTCGGGCCGACGAGGAAGTCGCGCAGCGTCAGGGCGCGCCGGCCGCGCACGGAAGCAAGCTCCACCTCGGCGCCGTACACGAGCAGGGGCGGCAGCGCGTCGCCCGCAGGGGAGGCGGTGCCGAGGTTGCCGCCGATCGTGCCGCGGTTGCGAATCTGCGGCCCGCCGACGGTTCGAGCGGCCTCCGCCAGCGCCCTCAGAGGCTCGCGGATCTCCATCGCCTCGGTGTACGTGAGCCCGGAGCCGAGGCGGACCGCGCCGTTCTCGCGCGACCAGCCGCGCAGCTCCGGAACCTCGTTGAGGTTCAGCAGCGCCGGCGGCCGCGACCGGTCGAAGTTGAGCTCGACCATCACGTCGGTGCCGCCCTGGATCGGCACCGCGTCCGGTCTCTCCGCCTTCAGCGCCAGCGCCTCGTCGAGGCTGCGGGGAGTGAGCACGTCCACGCTCCGGCAAGGGTACTTCCTGGCTCCAGGGGTTAACGTGCGCGGATGCCCGACCTCGCTCGACGGCTGGCGGTTGCGCGCGGGGACGAGCCGGCCGAGCTCGTCGTCCGCGGCGGCCGCGTCCTGTCGGTGTTCACGCGCGAGTGGCTCGAGACCGACGTCGCGATCGTGGACGGCCACGTCGCCGGGCTCGGCGACTACGAGGGCGTGGAGGAGCTCGACGCCTCCGGCCGCTACGTCGTCCCTGGGTTCGTCGACGCGCACATGCACCTCGAGACCACGAAGCTGCTCGTGGACGAGTTCGCGCGCCTCGTGCTCCCGCTGGGCACGACGACGGTCGTCGTCGACCCGCACGAGATCGCGAACGTGCTCGGCACCGACGGCGTGCACTGGCTGCTCGACATCTGCTCCGACCTCCCGCTCGACGTCTTCTTCATGGCCTCCTCGAGCGTCCCGGCCTCGGGGTACGAGTCGCCCCGGCGCCCGTTCTCGACCGGCGACCTGGAAGGGCTGCTCCGGCGCCGGCGCGTGATCGGTCTCGCCGAGATGATGAACTTCCCCGGCGTCGTCGCCGGAGACGAGCACGAGCTGCAGAAGCTCGGCCTGGCGCACCACGTGGACGGGCACGCACCGGGGGTCGTCGGCAAGACGCTGAACGCGTACGCGGCGGCCGGGATCTACTCCGACCACGAGGCGTTCACGCTCGAGGAGGGCCGCGAGCGGCTGCGGGCGGGGATGTGGCTGCTGATCCGCGAGGCATCGGCGGCCCGCAACCTGGAGGCGCTGATCCCGCTCGCGCACGAGTACGGCCCGTCGCGGATCGCCTTCTGCACCGACGACCGCGAGCCCGAGCACATCGCCGAGGACGGGCACGTGAACACGATGGTGCGCGACGCGGTCGCGGCCGGGATCCCTCCGGAGGACGCGCTCGTGATGGCCACGCTCAACCCGGCTGCGTGGCACCGCCTCGACCGCCACGGCGCGATCGCGCCCGGCTACCAGGCCGACCTGCTGCTGCTCCCCGACCTCGAGTCCTTCGTCCCGGAGACGGTGCTCAAGCGGGGCGGGCCGGTCGGCGAGATCCACCGCGTCGAGGTGCCCGAGTGGGTCAAGCACACCGTCCGGGTCCGCCACGTCGCCGCGCGCGACTTCACGATTCCGTGGGAAGGCGGCGAGGCGCGGGTGATCGGCGTGATCCCCGACCAGATCGTGACGGAGAGCCTGGTCGAGGAGCCGACGGTGGCGGACGGGTATGCCGTCGCCGACCCGGAACGCGATCTCGCCAAGATCGCCGTCATCGAGCGGCACCACGGCACCGGGCGCCGCGCGGTCGGGCTCGTGCGCGGCTTCGGCCTGCGCTCGGGCGCGCTCGCCTCGACCTTCTCGCACGACGCGCACAACATCGTCGCCGTCGGCATGGACGACCAGGACCTGGCCCGCGCGGTCGCGCGCCTGACGGAGATCGGGGGCGGCGTGGTGGTCGTCGAGGACCGGGGCGTCCGCGCCGAGCTGGCCCTGCCGATCGCCGGCCTGATCTCACAGGCGCCGCTCGACGAGGTCGTGGCCGCGAGCCGCCGCTGCATCGAGGCGGCGTCGACGCTCGGCTGCACCCTGCCCTCGCCCTTCCAGACGATGGCCTTCCTCGCACTCTCCGTGATCCCGAGCCTGAAGATCACCGACCAGGGGCTCGTCGACGTCGACCGCTTCGAGCTCGTGCCGCTGCAGGCGTGAAGCGGCTGTTCGCCGACGCCTACGTCGTCGTGATGGACGACGCGGGCACCGAGCACGAGGACGGCTGGGTGCTCGTCGAGGACGGGCTCGTCGCGGCGGCCGGCGCCGGCCCGGAGCCGGAGGCGGACGAGCGCGCCGACCTCGGCGGCGCAGTCGTCACGCCGGGCCTCGTCAACACGCACCACCACCTGTACCAGACGCTCACGCGGGCGCGGGCGCAGGAGGCGAACCTGTTCGGCTGGCTGAAGGCGCTCTACCCGGTCTGGGCGCGTCTCGACGAGGAGGCCGAGCACGCGGCCGCGCGCACCGGGCTCGCCGAGCTCGCGCTCTCCGGCTGCACGACCGTCTTCGACCACCACTACGTCTTCCCGCGTGGCGGCGGCGATCTCGTCGAGGCCGAGATGACGGCGGCGCGCGAGCTCGGAGTCCGCCTCGTGCCGTCGCGCGGCTCGATGGACCTCGGCGAGTCGGACGGAGGCCTGCCCCCGGACTCGCTCGTCGAGAACGCGGACGACGTGCTCGCGGAGACCGAGCGCCTCGCCGCCCGCTACCCGGAGCTCGTGGTCGCACCGTGCTCGCCGTTCTCCGTCAGCGGCGGGCTGATGCGGGACTCCGCGGAGCTGGCGCGCCGGCTCGGGTTGACGCTGCACACGCATCTCGCGGAGACAGTCGAGGAGGAGGCGTACTGCCGGCAGCTCTACGGCTGTCGGCCGGTCGAGTACCTGGAGCAGCTCGGCTGGCTCGACGGCGACGTCTGGTGCGCGCACTGCGTCCACCTCGACGAGAGCGACGTCGCGCGCTTCGGCGAGACCGGCACCGGGGTCGCGCACTGCCCCTCCTCGAACATGCGGCTGGGCGCGGGGGTCGCGCCGGTGCGGGCGCTGCTCGATGCGCGAGTGCGGGTCGGGCTCGGCGTCGACGGCTCGGCCTCGAACGAGCGCGGCGACCTCTTCCTGGAGGTCAAGCAGGCGCTGCTCGTCGCCCGCGGGCGCGGCGGCCCCGAGGCGCTGACGGCGCGGGAGGCGCTCCGGCTTGGCACACGCGGCGGCGCTTCGGTGCTGAAGCGGGACGATCTCGGCTCGCTCGAGCCCGGCAGGAGCGCCGATCTCGCCGTCTGGCGCGTCGACGGCCTCGAGCTGGGCGGCGCCGACGACCCTGTCGCCGGCCTCGTCTTCAGCGGGCCGCACCGGGTCGACCGGCTCGTCGTCGCAGGTGAAGACGTCGTGTGCGACGGGCACCTCGTCCGGGCGGACGAGGCCGAGATCGCGAAGGAGCACCGGCGCGCGGCAGAGAAGTTCTCGGAATGAGCGTCTCACTCTCGACGCACGTGCTCGACACGGGGCGCGGCCGGCCTGGAAGCGGAGTGCGCGTCGAGCTGCGCCGTGGCGAAGAGGTCGTGGCGAGGGCGGAGACCGACGGCGACGGCCGCGCGCGCCTCGCCGACGGGCTCGAGCCCGGCCGCTACCGCCTCGCCTTCGAGCCGCCCTCGCCGTACTTCCGGCGCGTCGAGCTGGAGCTCGAGCTCGAAGACGGCCACCACCACGTGCCGCTGCTCGTGTCGTCCTACGGATGCGCGACCTACCGCGGCAGCTGAGCATCGACCAGCTCGCGGAGCTGTTCGAGGGCCGCACGCGCTTCGTCGAGCTGCTCGCAGAGCGGGACGACCCGC
>DATIFC010000038.1:0-2936 GCA_035455445.1 Gaiellaceae bacterium
GCCAGCGATGCTCGAGCGGGCGCGCCGCAAGTCCGACACGGTGACCTGGGTGGACGGCGACCTGCTCGCCCTGCCTTTCCCGGACGCGTCGTTCGACGCCGCGACGGTCGGGTTCGGCGTCCGCAACGTCGCCGACCTCGAGGCCGGCCTCGCCGAGCTCGCGCGGGTGCTCCGCCCCGGCGGCCGACTCGCGATCCTCGAGATCACGCAGCCGCGCGGGATCCTGCGCCTGTTCTTCTCGTTCTGGTTCGACCGCGTCGTGCCGCTGCTCGGGAAGGTGCTGCCGGGCGGCGCGGCCTACACGTACCTGCCCGCCAGCGTGCGCCGCTTCCCCGCTCCGGACGACCTCGCGGCGCTGCTCGGGCGAACCGGCTTCGCCCAGGTGGAGTACCGAACGTTCGCAGGCGGCATAGTCGCGTTGCACACTGGTATCGCCTCATGACCCCGACGATCGCCTCCATCCGCGAAGCCCCCGGGCTCGACAGCTACCTCGAGCGGCTCGAGGAGCGCCTGCAGGCGACCGTGGCGAGCCACCCCGGGCTCGTCGCGTCGGTCGGCGAGCAGGCGCTCGCGGCCGGCGGCAAGCGGCTGCGGCCGCTGCTCGTCTTCCTCGCCGCCGACCACGGCGAGGCGCCCCTCGCGGCCGGGGCGGCGGTCGAGCTCGTGCACATGGCGACGCTCGTCCACGACGACCTGATCGACGGCGCGCGCTACCGCCGCGGCCGCGAGGCGGCCTGGGCGACCCACGGGCCCGACGCCGCGCGCGCGGCCGGCGCCTACCTGTTCGCCCGCGCCTTCGCCGTGCTCTCGGCCACCGGCGACGAGGAGGCCGTTCGCTGCCTCGCGGGCGCGACCCTCGCCCTCGCCCGCGGCGAGGCGCTCCAGCGCGCGCAGACGCACGATCCCGAGACGAGCGTCGAGGACTATCTCGAGCGCTGCGCGCTGAAGACGGGGAAGCTGTTCGAGGCCGCCTGCCTGCTCGGCAGCCGTGGCGACCGCGGCCTGGGCGCGTTCGGGCTCGCGCTCGGGATCGCCTTCCAGATCGCCGACGACATCCTCGATTGCTCGGGCGAGACGATCGAGACGGGCAAGATCGCCGGCACCGACCTGCGCGAGGGCACGCCGACGCTGCCGCTGATCCTGGCCGCGCGCGAGGACGCGAGCGTCCGCGCCGCGCTCGCCGGCGGGCCGCTGGACGGCGCCCTCGTGCGCGTCGCGGAGACCGGGGCGCTGGAGTCGGCCCGCGAGGTCGCCCTCGACTACGCCCGCCGTGCCCGCGCCCACCTCGACGGGCACCTGCGCCGCGACGAGCTCGGGGCGCTCACCGACGCCGTCGTCGACCGGGAGTCATGATGATCCGCCTCGGCCGCATCTCCTACGTGAACATGGCGCCGGTCTTCTACCGGCTCGACACCGAGGTGGACGAGGTGCAGGGCGTGCCCACCGACCTCAACGTGCGGCTGCTGCGAGGCGAGCTCGACCTCGCGCCGATCTCGTCGATCGAGTACGCGCGCCACGCGGACCGCCTGCGCCTGCTGCCGCGCCTCTGCGTCTCCTCCGAGGGCGCCGTGGACTCGATCCAGCTCGTCGCGCGCCGGCCTCTCGAGCAGGTGCGGACAGTGGCCGTCACGCCCGAGAGCGCGACCTCCGTGGTTCTGACGAAGGTGCTGCTGCCGGAGGCCCGGCACGTGCCGTTCGGCGAGGAGGCCGACGCGAAGCTGCTGATCGGCGACGCCGCCCTGAAGAGCGCCTTCGAGGATCCGACACCGCACCACGACCTCGGCCGGCTCTGGCTCGAGCGCACCGGGCTGCCGATGGTCTTCGCGGTCTGGGCGTGCCCCGAGCCGGTCGCCCCCGGCCTCGTCGAGCTCGAGCAGGCGCTCGTCGAGTCGGTGCTCCGGGCGCGCGCCGAGCCGGAGCGGCTCGCATACGAGTCGAGCGAGCGCTACGGCTACCCGGCCGGCTTCCTCGCCCGCTACTTCGAGAAGCTCCGCTACCGCTTCGGGCCCCGCGAGCGCGCCGGGCTGCTGACGTTCCTGGAGCTGGCCCGCGACGTCGGTGAGCTGGACGAGGTTCCGGAGCTCCGCTTCGTCGCTCGCGCCGAGGCGGCGGTCTAACCTGGGGTCAGGTCTTGCATCGCCACATCGGGCCGGATCTTGCGCTGGCGAGGAGTGACGATTCCGTGTCGTTTCTTCGCTCGTTCCGGAACCAGTTGGCGCTGATTCGGCACTTGAATGTTGCAGTGCAAGATCTGACCCCGGGGTACGCGCGCCTGGGCGGCGGTCTGATCGCACGGTAGTTTCGAGACGGGTCGATCCGGGTGAACCCGGATGCGGCCCGGGCCCTCGACGCCGGACACTGGAGCTGCGCTACGCGCCGGCGACAGACGAGTTGGAGGGGGTGCCGTGACGGCGGTCCTGGAGAGCGAGCGCGTCGCACCCGAGGACGGCTCTCTCGCCGCCCCCGGCCTCGAGCTCCGGCAGGTGAGCAAGCGCTTCGGCCCCGTGCAGGCACTCGCCGGCTGCTCGTTCGCGGCCCCGCGCGGAGCGATGCTCGGCTTCCTGGGGCCCAACGGCGCAGGCAAGACGACCGCGATGCGGGCGATCTTCGGCCTCGTCGCGCTCGACGCCGGCCAGGTGCTCTGGCACGAAAGGCCGATCGGGCTGGCGGAGAGGATGCGCTTCGGCTACATGCCGGAGGAGCGCGGCCTCTATCCCCGGATGGCCCTGGGCGAGCAGCTCGAGTACTTCGGCTCGCTGCACGGCCTCGACGCAGCGGCGGCCCGCGCGGCCGCCGCGCGCTGGCTCGAGCGGCTCGGCTTGGCCGGGCGCGCGGGCGCGAAGGTGGAGGAGCTCTCCCACGGCAACCAGCAGCGCACGCAGCTCGCCGCTGCGCTGTTGCACGAGCCGGAGCTGCTCGTCCTCGACGAGCCGTTT
>DATIFC010000039.1:0-11615 GCA_035455445.1 Gaiellaceae bacterium
GCCGAGCCCGGCGTCGTCGCCATGGGCAGCGGGCGGTACTTCGGCTTCGTCATCGGCGGCGGGCTGCCGGCTGCGCTCGCGGCGGACTGGCTCGCCTCGGCGTGGGATCAGAACGCCGGTCTCTACGTCGCCGGCCCCTCCGCGTCGGTCGTGGAGCAGGTGACGCGCGACTGGCTCCTCGAGCTGCTCGGCCTCCCCGGCGAGGCGTCGATCGGCTTCGTCACCGGGACGCAGGTCGCGCACGTGACGGGCCTCGCGGCGGCGCGCTGGCACGTCCTCGACGACGCGGGCTGGGACGTGAGCCGCGACGGCCTCGCGGGCGGGCCTCCGGTGCGCGTCCTCGTCGGCGAGAAGCGGCACGTCACCGTCGACCGGGCGCTGCGCCTGCTGGGCTTCGGGGCGCCGGAGACCGTGGCGGCGGACGGCCAGGGCCGCATGCGCGCCGACGCCCTGGCCGATGCGCTCGACGGAGCCTCTGGCCCGACGATCGTCTGCGCCCAGGCCGGCGAGGTGAACACCGGCGCCTTCGACCCGCTGCCCGAGATCGCGGCCGCGTGCAGGGACGCCCGGGCGTGGCTGCACGTCGACGGCGCCTTCGGGATCTGGGCCGCGGCCTCGCCACGCTTCCGCCACCTGGTCGCCGGCATCGAGCTCGCGGACTCGTGGACGACCGACGCACACAAGTGGCTGAACGTCCCCTACGACTCGGGGATCGTCCTCTGCGCGCACCCGGAGTCGCACCGCAACGCGATGACAATCACCGCCTCGTACCTGATCCAGGACGAGGGGGCGCGCCGTGTCCGCGACCAGATGGACTGGGTGCCCGAGTTCTCGCGCCGCGCCCGCGGCTTCGCGGTCTACGCCGCGCTGCGCTCGCTCGGCCGCAGCGGGCTGCGAGAGCTCGTCGAGCGCTGCTGCGACGCCGCGGCGCGCTTCGCCGGGCGGATCGCCGAGCTCGACGGCGTCGAGGTGCTGAACGAGGTCGTGCTGAACCAGGTGCTCTTCCGCTTCGAGTCGGACGAGCGGACGGACGAGGTGCTGGAGCGGGTTCAGCGGAGCGGCCGCGTCTGGATGAGCGGCACGACCTGGGACGGGCGCAAGGCGATCCGGCTCTCGGTCTCGAACTGGCAGACGGGCGACGAGGAGATCGACCTCGCCGTCAGGACGTTTCAGGCCTGCGCGGGGAAGGTGCCGGCCCGGTAGAGCTGGCCCTCGAGGCGGCGGCCGAAGATGCCCTCGAGCCAGCTCGCGGTCTCGATCAGCGCGTCGAGGTCGACGCCGGTCTCGACGCCCTCGTGCTCGAGCAGGTAGACGAGGTCCTCGGTCGCGACGTTGCCGCTCGCGCGCGGGGCGTACGGGCAGCCGCCGAGCCCGCCGACCGAGGCGTCGAGCACGCTCACGCCCGCCTCGAGCGCCGCCAGCGCGTTCGCGTAACCCGTGTTGCGCGTGTTGTGCCCGTGGAAGCCGGCGGCGCCGGCACGCGAGACGAGCGAGCGCACCTCCCGCGGCGCGGCGACGCCGATCGTGTCGGCGAGGACGACCTCCGCGCCGTCGAATCGGGCGGCGAGATCGGCCACGGCGCCCGGGTCGACGCGGCCCTCGAAGGGGCAGCCGAAGGCGACGCTGATCGTGACCGTCGCCGGCCGCTCGGCCGCGGCCAGGATCCGCTCGACCCGCGCGACCGCCTCCTCGAGCGAGGCGTTGCCGTTCCGCTGGTTGAACTCCTCGGTCGCGCCGAGGGTGACGTTGACCCGGTCGAGCCCGGTCTGGACGAAGCGCTCGTAGCCGCGCTCGTTGAGCACGAGCCCGGAGTACTCGGTGCCCTCGCGCCGCTCGATCCCCCCGACGACCTCCTCGGCCCGCGCCATCTGCGGCACGCGGTCGTCTCGCACGAAGCTCACCGCCTCGACGCGCGGCAGGCCCGCGGCGCCGAGGCGGTTCACGAGCTCCGCGCGCGTCGCCGGATCGAGCGGCTCGGCCTCGTTCTGGAGGCCGTCGCGCGGACCGACGTCGCAGAGCGTGAGGCTCAATCGAGGCCGTGCGCCTGGACGCGCTCCGGGCGGATGCGCACGGTGATGCGCCGCTCCTCCGGCTTGTGCCACGGATACACGTCCTTGCCCAGGTACTTCTTCGCCAGCCGGTCGATGTGCGCGTCCGCGCCCTCGGTGGTCGTCTCCGCGCGACCGTCGACGGCCAGCCAGCGGTACCCGTCCTGCGGATCGATCACGATCAGCGACAGGCGCGGGTCGCGCTCGAGGTTGTGCGGCTTCACGCGGCCCGTCGCGGTGTTGAAGACCACGCCCTCGTCGTCGACGTCCACCCAGACGACGGTGGTGTGCGGAGATCCGTCCTCTCGGAGCGTGGTCACCGCCGCGTAGTAGGGCTGCCGGAGGAACTCGCGCTGCTTCTCGGTGAGGCTTGCGGTTCGCGTTGCCATCGTTCTCCTTTCCGCCGCTAGGCTAGTCACTCGATGGGAGTCGCCGTCCTCGTCGGTACCCGCAAGGGGCTTTTCGTGCTCACGAGCGACGAAGCCCGCCGGGACTGGGAGCTGGAGGGGCCGTACCTGACCGGGTGGGAGGTCTTCCACGCGATGCGCGACCCGCGCACCGGGGCGCTGCACGCGGCGACGAACAACTGGGTCTACGGCGCGACAGCGCATCGCTCCACCGACCTGGGCGAGACCTGGGAGCGGGCCGAGGGCATCGGCCTCCCCGAGGAGAGCGGCCTCACCTGGGAGAAGTCGTGGCACGTCGAGCCGGGCCACGCCGACCAGCCCGGGACGCTGTTCCTCGGCGGCACGCCGGGCGCGCTCTTCCGCACCGACGACGGCGGGTCGACCTGGGAGCCCGTGCAGAGCGTCGTCGAGCACCCGACGCGGGAGAAGTGGAACCCGGGCGCGGGCGGCCTCTGCTGCCACTCGATCCAGGTCGATCCCTCCGACCCGAACCGCCTCTACATCGCGATCTCGGCCGCAGGCGCCTTCCGCAGTGACGACGGCGGCGAGACGTGGGAGCCGAAGAACCAGGGCGTGGCCGCCGACTTCTTCCCCGACAACCCGTTCCCGGAGGTCGGCCAGTGCGTGCACAAGCTGCTCGTGCACCCCGCTCGCCCCGAGCGCCTCTGGCAGCAGAACCACTGCGGCGTCTACCGCTCCGACGACCGCGGCGAGAGCTGGGAGCGGCTCGAGGGCAACGGCCTGCCGTCGGGGTTCGGCTTCCCGCTCGCGCTCGACCCGGCCGACCCCGACGCGGCCTACGTCGTGCCGGAGGAGGGCGCCGAGAACCGCGTCACTCCCGACGGCCGGCTCGGGATCTACCGCACGCGCGACGCGGGGGCCTCCTGGGAGCTGCTCACGGACGGCCTGCCCCAGCAGGCCTGGGCCTCCGCGATGCGCGAGGGGATGTCCTTCGACCGGCTCGACCCGGCCGGGATCTACCTCGGCACGCAGGACGGCTCGGTCTTCGCCTCCCCCGACCGCGGCGACTCGTGGGTCGAGGCGGCGCGCCACCTGCCGACGATCCTCTCGGTCGAAGCCTGCGAGTGGTCGTAGTCCTCGTCCCCTCGCTGCTCGCCCGCGAGGCCGGCGGGCAGGGGCGGTTCGAGCTCGAGGCGGCGACGGTGCGCGAGGCGCTGCTGCAGCTGCCGGTGCGCGACCTGCTCTTCGACGAGCGCGAGACGCTGCGGCCGCTCGTGAACGTCTACGTCAATCGCGCGCAGGTCGACGGCGTGGACGGGGCGGTGGAGGCGGGCGACGAGATCCGGCTCGTGGCCGCCGTCGCGGGCGGCTAGCGCAGAGGTGGACGGATGGGAGTGGTGGCAGCGCCACGCGGCCGACGGCGCCGTCGAGTCCGAGCAGCGCGTGGCGCTCGCGCGGCCGGTCGTCGAGTTCTCCCCGGCCGGCGCGGAACGGCTCGGCCGGGCGTACTGGCGGGAGGTGCAGCGCCTGACGGGATCCCTCGTGCGTGCCCGCGAGCGTGACGGCGCCGTCGAGCTGCGCCTCCTCGGCGGCCCGGTGCTCCTTCGGTTCGACCGCCCGACGCTGGAGGCGGATCAGGCGCGCGCCGCGTGCAGCTACGCGATCGCAGGCGGCCTGCTCGCCCGCCGCGCGGCGGGCGAGATCTCCTTCGAGCAGACCCCCGGTTCGCTGCGCTCCACGATCCGCGGCTTCTTTCCGCGGGTCGCGTTCTACGATCGGCTGCAGGGGCGCGCGCACGTCGCGGTCAGCCGGCGCTACTTCCGGCGACTGATCGCGGAGGCAGGGCGGTGAAGGTCGTCGTCTTCGGCGCGACGGGCACGATCGGCAGGCCGCTCGTCGAGCGTCTCGCCCGAGAGCACGAGGTCGTCGCGGTCTCGCGGCGCCCGCAGCCGGCCCAGGACGGCGTCACCTGGGCCCGCGCCGACGCGACCGACCCCGAGTCGGCGACACGGGTGCTCGAGGGCGCGCGGGTCGCCTACTACCTCGTGCACTCCCTCGGGGCGGCGGACTTCGAGGCGGAGGACGTGAGGGCGGCGGAGACGACGGCGCGCGCGGCCGAGCGCGCCGGGCTCGAGCAGCTCGTCTACCTCGGCGGTCTCGGCGACGACTCCGCCGACCTCTCCCCGCACCTGCGCAGCCGCCGCGAGACCGCCCGCCGCCTCGCCTCGACCTCGGTGCCGGTGACGACGTTGCGTGCCGCGATCGTCGTCGGCCGCGGCAGCGCGGCCTTCGAGACGATCGTCTCGCTGGTCGACCGCCTGCCGGCGATGATCACGCCGCGCTGGGTCTCGACCCGGACGCAGCCGGTCGCGCTCGCGGACGTCGTCGAGTACCTCGCGCGCGTCTGCGGGCTCGAGCCTGCGGTCGGGCAGGAGCTCGACGTCGGCGGCCCCGAGGTGATGACCTACCGCGAGATGATGGAGCGGATCGCACGCCTGCGCGGGAAGCGGCCCTTCATCGTCGAGGTGCCGCTGCTGACGCCCTACCTCTCCTCGCTCTGGCTCCACCTCGTCACACCGGTCAAGGCGAGCGTCGCGAGGCCGCTGATCGAGGGGCTGCGCAACGAGACGATCGTGCGCGACGGCCGGATCCGAGAGCTCGTGCCGATCGAGCTGACGCCGTTCGACGCCGCCGCGCGCGAGGCGCTGGCGGAGCGCTAGGCCAGCGCGCGGCCGCGCGTCTCGCGGCCGAGGATCGCCGCGACCACGCCGCCGGCCGCCATCACGATCGCGACGAACGTGAGCGACCAGGTGGTGCTGCCCGTGGCGTCGTTCAGGTTCCCGAAGATGTACGGCCCGGCGATCGCGGCCGCTTTGCCGACGCCCTCCATCAGGCCGAACGCGCTCGAGCGCAGACGCGTCGGGAAGGTCTCCGAGGTGTACGGGTAGACCGCGCCCCAGGCGCCCAGGTTGAAGAAGCCGACGAAGAAGAGGGCCGTCACGTACACGCCCTGCGAGTCCGCTGCCGCGAAAGCGTAGGCGGAGACGCCGCCGAGGATCAGGAACGCGGCCAGAGTCGGCTTGCGGCCGACGCGCTCGACGAGCCAGATCGCGGCCCCGTAGCCGGGGAACTGCGAGAGCGCGCTCAGCGTGAGCAGCAGGTAGACGTTCACGGAGAAGTCCTTCTCCGCCTGGAGCACGAACGGCAGCCAGAGGAAGAGGCCGTAGTAGGAGATGTTCAGCGCGATCCAGATCAGGGCCGTCGTCACCGCCCGGCCGCGGAGCCGCTCGGCGAACAGCTCGCGGACGGACGAGGGCCGCTCTTCCTCCGGGGCGGCGAACTCGGTCGGCTCGACCTCGTGGCCGGTGATCTCGGTCAGCACGGTCGCCGCCTCTCGCGAGCGGCCCTGGCGCGCCAGGAAGTACGGGCTCTCCGGGAGCGTCCTGCGGACGACGAACGCGAGGAACGCCGGGAAGGCCGCCGCGAGGAAGAGGTACCGCCAGCTCCAGGCGCCGAAGCGGTCGAAGCTCGGCCCGAGGAAGAGGTAGGACAGCCCGGTCGCGAGCAGCAGGCCGACCGGCCACCAGAAGTCGAGGAAGACGAGCAGCCGGCCGCGCTTCTGCGGCGGCAGGTACTCGGTCAGCATCGACGGGTCGACGACCAGCATCCCGCCCAGGCCAAGGCCCGCGAGGAAGCGGAACGCCATCACCGACCACGGCCCCCAGGCGAGCGCGGTCACCGCGGTGAAGACCGCGTACCAGAGGATCGAGTACTGGAAGATCGCCCGCCGCCCGATGCGGTCGGCCGCCCGGCCGAGCACGAGCGAGCCGCACAGCGAGCCGGCGAGCGCCGCGCTGTTGACGAGCCCCTGCATCCGCCCGTCCAGGTTCCAGAGCCCCGCGAAGATCGGCGCCACGAAGCCCACGAGCAGGATCTCCATCGCGACGAACGTCCATGCCGCGCCCGTGACGAGGACGGCCTTGCGGTGGAAGCGGGAGAGACCGCCCTCGCGGAGGACCTCCTCCACGTTCCTGGTCGGGACTGCGATCTCGGCCGTCGTCGTCATCAGGTAGTTTTTGCCTGTGGGTCGAAAACCTCGGCGGGAGTCTACCAGGCCTCGGGCGCCACACGTCACGCTGGCCGTCGTCCTGCAGGTGCGCGAGGGCCGGCTGCAGGTGCTTCTCTGGCAGCGGGCGCGGCAGCCGTTCCTCGGAGCGTGGTCGCTCCCGGGCGGCTACCTCGAGGACGACGAGACGCTCGAGCAGTCGATCCGGCGCCACCTGGCGGTCAAGGTTGACGTGCGCGAGCTCGCGCACCTGGAGCAGCTCGAGACGCTCGGCGACCCCGGCCGCAACCCGCAGGAGCGCGAGCTCGCCACCGCCTACCTCGGGCTCGTCCCCGCCGACCTCGACCCCGCGGTGCCGGAGGACACGCGCTGGCACCCGGTCTCGCGCCTCCCGGAGCTCGCCTTCGACCACCGCTCGATCGTCCTCGCCGGGCGCGACCGGCTGCGGGCGAAGCTCTCGTACACGAACACCGGCTTCGCGCTCGCGCCGCCGGTCTTCACGATCTCGGAGCTGCGCGAGCTGTACGTCGCCGCGCTCGGGCACGAGGTCTCCGCGACGAACCTCCAGCGCGTCCTGCTGCGGCGCGGCGTGCTCGAGGCGACCGGCGAGCGGCGCGAGCCCGGCCGCGCCGGAGGCCGCCCCGCCGCGCTCTACCGCTTCCGCTCGCGCCGGCTCGAGATCACCGACGAGTTCGCGGTGCTGCGCCCGCCGGAGCGCTAGCCGGGGACCGGGCGCAACGCCCGCGCGAGCGCGAGCGCATCGGATGAAGCTAATCTTGCTGGCACCATTCCGCGCCGTCAAGTCGCCCAACCCCCCGGGTGAGGGATGCCGCCGGCGGGCGGCCTCCCTACCGTGGGCGGAAGCGGAAGGAGGAGGGGGTCTTGGGTCGACTCGGAGGGTTCGTAGTACTCGCGTCTTTGGCGCTGGCGTTTGTCGCCGTCGCGCTGACGGCGCTCAGGGCGTGACGGTGACGCGCACCGCCTGCACGGCGTTGTTCGCGTAGCCGCCGAGGTTCCAGGCGGGCTCCCGCGGCTGCTCGTTCCCGGCGGCGTCCCGCACGCGGCAGCAGAGGACGTGCTCGCCCGGCTCGGCGTCCCAGCGGTACGACCAGCCGCGCCAAGCCCACGGCTCGCCCTCGGGCTCGAGCTCCGCGGGCGACCAGCTCTCGCCGCCGTCCGTGCTGACCTCGACCGCCTCGACCGGCGCGAGGCCCGACCAGGCGCGTCCCTCCAGCAGCACCTCGCCCGCCGCCACCACGCGCTCGCGCGTCATGAACTCCGGAATCCCCGGCGGTACCAGCAGCGAGCGCGGCTGCATCCGGTCGAGCGGCACGCCCTCCTCGTCCTCGGCGTGCCGCAGGCGGTACGACCACGCGTTCTGGTAGCCCGCGAACGGCGTCTCGACGAGCTCGATCCGCTCGAGCCACTTGACGTTCGTCATCCCGTACCAGCCGGGGACGACCAGGCGCAGCGGGAAGCCGTGCTGTGGCGGCAGCGGCTCGCCGTTCATCTCGTAGGCGAGCAGCACCTCGTCGCGCAGCGCCTCCTCGAGCGGCAGCGCGCGCTGGAAGGCCTGCTCCTCCCCGCCCTCGACGCCGCGGTCGAGCCCGGTGCACAGCACCTCGACGGCGCCGCCGAGGCCCGCCTCCTCGAGCAGCGGCCGCAGCGGAGCCCCGCGCCAGCGCGCCGTGCCGACGGCCTCCAGCAGCCAGGGCTGGCTGATCGGGCGCGGGTCGAGCCTCGCGCGGCCGTTGCCGGCGCACTCCATCGTCACCGCCGCCTCGACCGCCGCCCGCGCGCGCAGCTCTTCGAGCGAGAGCACGAGCTCGCGCTCGCCGCGGACGGTCAACCGCCAGGCCTCCGGGTCGACGAACGGGACGTCGTAGTGGATCAGCAGGTAGTGGAGGCCGACCGGCGTGACGGGGTGGCGCAGCGCCTCGAGCGGCATGCCGTGATTGCGGGCCGCGAGCTGAAGCTCCTCGAGGCTGATCCCCTCCACGCGCTCAGCCTACTGCGACCGGCTCCGCCGCAAGGGAGAGCTCGCCGTCGGCCTGCTCGATCACGACGGGATCGTGCGTGGCGCAGACGACGGCCGCGCCGCTCTCGTGCGCGAGCGTGGTGAGCAGCGCCGCGAGGCGGAGCGCGTTCGCCTGGTCGAGCCTCGCGGTCGGCTCGTCGACGAGCAGCAGCGCGGGCCGCACCGCGAGCGCGCGGGCGATGGCCACGCGCACCTGCTCGCCCGCGGAGAGGCGCGAGACGCGCTGGCCGGCGCGCTCGGCGAGGCCGACCGCGTCGAGCGCCTCGTGCGGGTCGGCCCTCAGGCCGCGGATCTCGAGGCCGAGCTCGACGTTCTCGCGCGCGCTGAGGAACGGGACCAGGCCGCTCTGCTGGGGGACGAGCGCGACCTCGCGCCGGCGCAGCTCGGCGCGGCCGGCCCGGTCGAGCGCCTGCAGCTCGGCGCCGGCGACACGCACCTCGCCCGCGTCGGGAAGGTCGAGCCCCGCGAGCAGGTGCAGGAGCGTCGTCTTGCCCGCGCCGGACGGGCCGGTGACGACTGTCAGGCGACCGCTCTCGAAGGCGGCGTCGAGCCCGTCGAAGACGTGGGCGGCGGCCGCCCCTCGGCCGTGGGCCTTCACCACGCCGGAGAGCGTCGCGACCGGGCGGCCCGGAAGGGCGGCGGCCGGGGACGCAGGAGCCTCGGCCCGCAGCCCCTCGCCCGCGGCGCTGACGACGATCCGGTCGCCGTCGAGCTCCGCGGTCGCCCGCTCGCCGATCCCCGCGCGCTCGAGGAACTCCTGCGGCAGGCGCAGCCAGCCGCCGCGGCCGACGACGATGGAGCCCTCGCCGGCAACGGTCTCCTCGCTGACGCGCCCGTCGCGGATGTGGACGAAGCGGTCGGCGACCTCCGTCGAGGCCGGGTCGTGGCTGACGATCACGACCGTGCAGCGCTCGGCCGCAGCGAGCTGCGCGATCGCGGCGTAGACGAGGCGGGCGCTCTCGGCGTCGAGCTCGCCGGTCGGCTCGTCCGCGAGCAGCAGGCGCGGGCGGTGCGCCAGCGCGGCGCAGAGCGCGACCCGCTGCTGCTCGCCGCCGGAGAGCTGCGCCGGCCGCGACGACGCCTTCGAGGCGAGCCCGACCCGCGCGAGCAGCTCGCCTGCCCTCGACTCGCGCGCCCCGCGCTCGACGCCGTCGGCGCGCAGGCGCAGCGACACCAGCTCGCGCGCGGTCAGCTCGGGCGCGAGCGCACGCTCGTAGTGCTGGTCGAGGTAGCCGAGCACCTGCGAGCGGTAGCGGGCGCGGCCGGCGGCGCCGAGGGTGCGCAGGTCGGAGCCGAGGACGCGCACTGTCCCCGCAGAGGGCAGGTCGAGCCCGGCGAGGATGCGCAGGAAGCTGGTCTTGCCCGCGCCGCTGGGGCCGAGCACCGTCAGGATCTCGCCCTCCGGGATCGTCAGCGTCAGGCCCTGCAGGGCGGCCGCGTCGCCCTCCGGGGTCGAGTGGACGCGGAAGAGGTCGCGGGCCTCGACGGCGACGCTCATCCGGCCTCCCCGTAGCGGGCCGGCACCGGAGCTCGGAAGGCGCGCCAGGTCGCGGCGGTCACGAGGGCGGCGCCGAGCGCGGCCGCCGCGACGACGCCGAGCAGCAGGAGCGGCCAGTCGGGCGTCAGCTCGAGCGGCGGCTCGGGCGCAGTCGCGTTCGCGGTGAGCTCGACGAAGCGCACGACGAGCAGCGAGAGCAGCAGGCCCGTGAGCGCGCCTCCGAAGGCGCCGGCCACGCCGGCGAGCGCCGCGCGAAGGCGGAGTTGCCGGCGCAGGCTCGAGGGCGGGATGCCCTGCGCCTCCAGGTCGAAGAGCTCTGCGGCCTCGTCGCGACGCTCGCTCACCGCTCCGAGAACGAGCGCGAGCAACGCCAGCGCGACGGCGGTCAGCGCGGCCGTCTCCAGCATCGCCAGGGCGGCGCGGGCGACGGGCTCCCGCCGCAGCGACGACTCGAGCCGCGACCGCGACGAGACGTCGAGCGCCGTGAACGGCGGCTTGCGCAGCTTCGCCTCGACGGCCGCGCGCCGGGCGGGTGTCGTGTCGAGCCAGAGCTCGGTCGTGAAGCCGGAGCCGGGGGTGCTCGTGTTGAGCGCGCTCTCCAGCGCCCGGCGGTCGGCCACGACGAAGTCCGACGTCCCGCTCTGCGGGATCCCCGGGAAGCGGCGCGCGACGGCGGCGACGCGGAGGACGAGCGGATCGCCGTTGATCGTCACCGGGAGGGTGCGGTCCGGGCCCGCCAGCCGAGCCAGGAAGGGCGAGACGACGGCCGGCAGCCTGAGCCCGTCGGTCGGCTGGCGCGGCCGGACGTAGGTGTCGACCTCGTTCGTCAGCGTGACGTGGAACCTGAGGCCACCGTCGCGCGAGAGACCGGAGACGCCGACGGTGCCGATCCAGTCGCCGTAGTCGGTCAGCGGCCTGCCGTCGGCGCGCGGCGGGCCGAGGGTGACCGTGCCGAGGGCCGGGGCGCCGGAATCCGCCCCGCGCTCCTCGAGCCTCGGCGGCGGCTCGAAGCGGTAGGCGACGAGGCTTCCGCCCCGCGCCTCCAGCGGTACGCGTGCCGTCAGCGTCTGCGGCCGGGGCCCTTCGTTGCGCGCGAGCCGGATCGGCACGAACGAGCCGTCGCGCGCCTGGACGTACGCGACCAGGCCGAGCACCGTCCGGTGAACCACCATCCGCAGCGACAGGCGCTTTGCGTCGTCCGGGAGCCGTGGCCCGCGCAGCGCGACCGGGCGCTGCGGGTCGATCTTGCCCGCGAGCGCTTCCGGGCCCGTCGAGGCGAAGTCCGCGCGCCAGCCCCCGATCCCGGCGAGCGCGCCCAGCGGCAGGCCGAGGACCGTGATTCCCGTCACGTCCGCGCCGGCGATGCTCCCGGCCAGGCGCGTCACCGGGCTCACACGCGCGTCGAGGGAGCGCACGACCTGCGGCGTCACCACCGAGCGAACCGGCACCAGCTGCGAGAGGTCCTCGCGGACGATCTGATCGGCGGGCACGGCGAAGGCGGCCTGCTCGCGCTGGCCCTCGACGAGCGTCGAGCGATAGGACGAGGCGAAGAGCGCGAAGCCGACCGAGACGACGACGAAGGCTACGGCGACGGAGG
>DATIFC010000040.1:0-8399 GCA_035455445.1 Gaiellaceae bacterium
CGGCACCGCAGCGCGGCGCTGCAAGCGAACGCGCTCCACTTCGCGAGCGATCTCGCCGGCTCGGGCGCGGTCCTGCACGGGCTGCTCGCCGCCCGCGCGGGCTACCAGTGGGCCGACTCAGCGGCCGCTTTGTTCGTCGCCACGCTCGTGCTGCTGGCCGCGGGCCGGCTGATGCGCCTCAACGTGGACGTTCTCATGGACCGCGTGCCATCCGACGCGGAGGAGGCGGCGCTGGCGGCGATCGGCGCGCTGCCGGGCATCGAGCTGCGCCGGCTGCGCATGCGGCAGGCCGCCGGGCGCCAGTTCGCCGACGTGGTGATCGGCGTGTCGCCGGGCGCCGCGGTCGGGCAGGGCCACGCGGCCGCGGACGCCGTGGAAGCCGCGGTGCAGACCGCGCTTCCGGGCAGCGACATCGTCGTCCACGTCGAGCCGCGGCAGGACGACGCGGCGCTGCGGGAGCGCGCGCTCGCGGCGGCCCAGCGGGTCCCGGCCGTGCGCGAGATCCACAACCTGACCGTGCTGCGCGTGGGGACGGCGACCGAGGTCTCGCTCCATCTCAAGCTCCCCGGCGACCTGCCGCTCGAGGAGGCGCACGAGGTCGCGACGGCGGTCGAGCGGGCGATCGTGGAGTCCGTGCCGGAGGTCAACGACGTGCGGACGCATCTGGAGCCGCTGGCCGAGGCGGGGGAGGGCCGCAGCATCTTGGCCGACGACGCCGACCGAGACCTCGTCGAGCGCATCGTCCGGGAGGAGACCGGAAGCCCCCCGCGCGAGCTGCGCTTCCTGCGCACCGATGACGGCCTGCTCGCCTACCTCACGCTCTGCCTCGACCCGGGGACCTCGCTGGCCGAGGCCCACGCCCGCGCGAGCGAGATCGAGGAGCGCATCCGCGGCGAGCGGCCCGACATCGCCGACGTGATCGTCCACACGGAGCCGTGACCGCGGCGTGAGGCTCTGCATGTTCACGCCGGTCGAGCACGAGATCCGGGGCTGGCCGGGCCGGATCGAGGGCGACCGCGTGATCCAGCTCGCAGCGCAGACGCTCGAGTCGTTCTTCACCGGCGGCGGCAGGGCGCGAGAGCACGCCGAGTACGCGCTCGACAAGGTGCGGCTCCTCGCGCCGGTGCGCCGTCCGCCCTCGGTGCGCGACTTCTACGCGTTCGAGCAGCACGTCCTCAACGCGCGCGCGGTCACGGGCCGGGGCGAGGTGCCGCCCGAGTGGTACGAGCTGCCCGCCTTCTACTTCTCGAATCCGGCGGCGATCTACGGCCCCGAGGACGAGATCCCGTACCCGGAGGGCTCGAAGGCGCTGGACTACGAGCTCGAGGTGGCGGCCGTGATCGGTGCGGACGGGGCGATCGGGGGCTTCACGGTCATGAACGACTGGTCTGCGCGCGACCTGCAACGCCGGGAGATGCGGGTCGGCCTCGGGCCGGCGAAGGGCAAGGACTTCGCCACCTCGCTCGGGCCGGTCGTCGTCACGCCCGACGAGCTCGGCGACCTACGGCTGGAGATGGTCGCGCGGGTGAACGGCGAGGAGCGCTCGCGCGGCAACCTTGGCGACCTGTACCACTCGTGGGAGGCGATCCTCGCGCACGCCGCCCGCAACACCGAGCTGCGCCCCGGCGACGTGATCGGCTCCGGCACCGTCGGCACGGGTTGCATCCTCGAGCACGGCGACGAGCGCTGGCTGCAGCCGGGCGACGAGGTCGAGCTCGAGGTCGAGGGCATCGGCATCCTCCGCAGCCGCGTCGGGCCCAAGCCTGCGTGAAGCGCGTCGTCGTGGGCTCCTGGATCCAGCCCCTCCAAGTAACAGTCTGTTACTAGGTCGGGCACGATAGGGCGGTGAAGGTCGCGGTCATCGGGGCAGGCGTCATGGGGTTGGCCACGGGCTGGGCGCTCAAGCGGCGCGGGCACGAGCCGGTCGTCTACGAGCAGTTCGAGGTCGGGAACCCGCGCGGGTCGAGCCACGGGCGCTCGCGGATCTTCCGGCTTGCCTACGCGGAGGACCACTACGTGCGGCTGGCGCAGGAGGCGCTCGGGCTCTGGCGCGAGCTCGAGGCCGAGAGCGGCGAGACCGTGCTCGAGCTGCCGGGTCTCGTGGAGATCGTGACGACGCTCGAGGAGAGCACCGCCCACACCCTCGACCGCTGCGGCGTCGCCTGGGAACGGCTCGACCGCGAGGAGGCGGAGCGGCGCTACCCGATCCGCGTGCCCGAGGGCTCGTTCGTGGTCGTCCAGCCCGAGGCCGGCATCGCCCGCGCGGACAGGGCGCTCGACGCGTTTCGCCGCCGCCTCGACGTGCGCGAGCACACCCGCGCCCGCCCGGACGAGGTCGACGCCGACGCGGTGGTTGTCACGGCCGGCTCCTGGGTGAACGGGCTGCTCGAGGAGCCCCTCCCGGTGAAGGTGACGCGCGAGACGTTCTGCTACTTCAACCTGGGCGGTGGCCGTCCCGTCCCGTCGGTCGTCTCGTTCAAGCCGGCCCGGCACACGCACGACATGTACTCGCTGTACGACCCGGTCTACGGGCTGAAGGTCGGCGCCCACCACGCAGGCCGCGAGGCCGACCCCGACGTGCCCACCGAGCCGCAGCCGGAGCTGGTCGAGCGCATCGCCGCCTGGGCGAACGCGACCTACCGCCTCGACGACCCCGAGCCCGCCGCGGTCGACACCTGCATGTACACCACGACCGCGGACGAGGCGTTCATCCTCGAGCGCCGCGGCCGGGTCGTCGTCGGCTCGCCCTGCTCGGGGCACGGCTTCAAGTTCGCGCCCGCGATCGGCGAGCGGCTCGCCGCGCTGGCGCTCGACGCCGCAGCCTGACCGGGCGACGCCGTTGACCCAAACGGGTCAGGGGCGTACCCTCGAGGAGCCGCCATGAAGGTCGTGCTTCGCCGCCGGAGCGTTCGACTCGGAGTCGTCGGGGCGGTCGCCCTGACGTTCGCCGCCTCGGCCTACGCCTACGTCTGCCACCCCGACCTGCCGGGCACGCGCAGCCTCGCGGTCCACGGCCGCGTCGACGGCTACTCGCTCAGCGGCCGGCGGGTGACGCTGCACGCCTGGGTCGGCGGCTGCGAGCGCCGCATCGTCTGGCGCCCCGCCGCCGGCACGTCGTCGGCAGGCCCGTGCACGAGCCCCGTTCAGGCGCCGGAGCCGGCGCGCTCGGCCGGCGACGGCCGCTACCGCGTGACACTACTCGCCGGGAGCAGGCAGCCCGACCAGCCGGACCGGCTGGCCGTCTACGACGCGCGCTCCGGAGCGGGGCTGCACGCGTGGCCGCTGCCCGCGGCCGCCTCGTCGGTGGACGTCGCGCGCGGGGTCGCGGTCGTCTCGACCGCGAACGGCGACTACGTCGTGCGGCTGCGTGACGGCCGCTTCGCGCTCGTCGGCGTCAAGCGCCCCGGCGACCGGCCGCAGATCGACCCGGCCGGAATGGTCTTCCAGGACGACCTCTACAAGCGCCGCAGCGCCGGCCGCTCCCTGCTCAAGTTCCTGCCGTTCTCGACCCTGACGCACGCTCTGCGGCCGTTCGGGCCGCTGCACGTGCCGCGGCGGATCGGGGACTTCTCGCTCGACGGCCGCAGCGTGGTCTTCGTCAAGAAGGACCCGACCGGCGAGTGCGACCACATCGGCGTCTGGACGATCCCGTGGCACTACTCGACCGACCTGATGGACGAGCCGCCGATCTGCCCGGAGCGCCACGCGCCCGGCGGGATCACCTCGCTCGTGCTCGGCGGCCAGTTCCTCGAGGTCGTGACGACGTACGGCAGGGTGCAGACGCTGATCACGAGCACGTTCGTCCACTGCATCGAGAAGGTCGTGACGCGCACGACGCTCGGCACGGGCTCGATCCCGGCGCTCGGCGCCGACGGAGCGACCCTCGTCTACGCGGTTCGGCAGGGCGGTGGGCCCGCCCGGATCGGGCGGCTGAGCGGCCAGCGCCCGGTCGGGTCTACAGACGTGCCGTCGGCGGCGCAGCTCTCGGTCGACCGCGGCCGGTCGGCAGTGCTGCGCGCCGACGGACACGTGGACGTGATCCAGGACGACACCGTCCTGCGCACGTTCTCGCCGCCGGGGGCCCGGGCGATCGCCCTGCGCGGCGAGCAGCTGACCGTGCTGACGCGAGCAGGGACGCTCGACACCTACGCCCTCTGGAGCGGCGCGCTCGTCCACCGCTGGCGCCTCCCCGCCGGGACGAACGCGGCCGTCGACGTGCACTACGGCGTCGCCGAGGTGACCGCCGGCCGGCGCGTCTACGCGCTCAGCCTCGCGACGGGCGCGCGCCGCGTGCTCTTCACGGCTCCGGCGGCCGTGCGGGCGCACCTCGACGACATCGGCGTCGTCTACGCGTACGAGGCGGGCCGCGGCGGCGTGCTGGGCTTCATCCCGTTCGCAGCGGTCGAACGGGCGCTCGCGGCCTGAGTATCCTTCCGCCCGTGCCGACGTACCAGGTCCGAGGCGAGGTCCCGCGCAAGCGCCATGTCCAGTTCCGCGACAACGGGCGGCTGCTGACCGAGGAGGTGATGGGCCTCGAGGGCTTCTCCGGGAACGAGTCGATCCTCTACCACCTGACCTCGCCCTGCCGCGTGACGAAGGTGGACGAGTTCGAACCGATCGAGCGCGACGAGTGGGTCCCGGACGGCCACCAGCACCGTCACCTCCGGACGATGGGCATCGACGCCGCCGGCGATGCCGTCACCGGCCGCAAGCTGCTGATGTGGAACGACGACGTCGAGATCTGGCTCTGCCGGCCCGACGAGGAGATGGACTACTTCTTCCGCAACGGCGAGGGCGACGAGGTGATCTTCGTGCACGAGGGCACGGGCACGCTCGAGACGATCTTCGGCGACCTGCCCTATACCGAGGGCGACTACGTCGTCGTCCCGCGCGGAACGACCTACCGCTTCCGGCCCGAGGGGGAGCAGCGCTACCTCGTCTTCGAGTCACCGGGCCTGATCGAGATCCCGCGGCGCTACCGCAACGAGTACGGGCAGCTGCTCGAGCACGCCCCCTTCTACCACCGCGACATCCACCCGCCGAGCGAGCTGCGCACGCACCGCGACACCGGCGAGTTCCGGGTCAAGGTGCGGATCCGGGACGGCTACCAGACGTACGTCCTCGACTACCACCCGTTCGACGTCGTCGGCTGGGACGGCTACGTCTACCCGTGGACGTTCTCGATCCACGACTTCGAGCCGATCACCGGCCGCATCCACATGCCGCCGCCGAGCCACCAGACCTTCGAGGGCCGCAACTTCGTGATCTGCTCGTTCTGCCCGCGGAAGCTGGACTTCGACCCGCTGGCGATCCCGATCCCCTATCACCACTCGAACCTGAACTCTGAGGAGATGATCTATTACGTCTCCGGGAACTTCTCCTCGCGTCGCGGCATCGACGTCGGCTCGGTGACGCTGCATCCCTCGGGGATCCCGCACGGCCCGCACCCCGGGCTCGCGGAGGCCTCGATCGGCCAGACCGAGACGCACGAGCTCGCCGTGATGTGCGACACGTTCCACCCGCTTCGGCTGACGAAGCTGGCGCAGGAGCTCGACGACGGCGAGTACGCCTACTCGTGGCTCGAGGAGCGGGTCCCGGCGGGGGCCAGTCCCGACGATGATCCCGCGGGCGTCACCTCTCATCTGTAGCACGCACCACCCCAAGCGCCTCGACGCCTCCAGGTAACAGACTGCAACGTGCTCGGTCAGGGCCGGCGGACGGTGCTTGCCCGGGAACGGGTGGCCCCCGCGGCCGGCGAGTCCTTGTAACAGACTGTTACTTGGTCGCGCGGGCGCGGTTCGCGGCCTCGTTAGCGTGTGCGCATGCGGTTGGTGCTCGACTGGGACGGCACCGTGACCGAGCGGGACACGCTCGATCTCGTGCTGGCGGAGTTCGGCGACGCCGAGATCTACGAGCGCGTCGAGAGCGAGCTCGAGGCGGGGCGGATGACGCTCGACGACGTGATCGCCGCCGAGTTCGCGACGGTCACGGTGCCGCTCGAGGAGGCGGTCGCCTACGCCGTCGAGCACACGCGCGTGCGGCCCGGGTTCGCGGAGCTCGCGCGGGCGCGGCGGCCGCTCGTCGTCTCGTCGGGGTTCCACGAGCTGATCGAGCCGGTGCTCGAGCGGGAGGGCGTGATCGGCGAGGTCGAGCTGCGGGCGAACCGCGTCGAGGCCCGGCCCGAGGGCTGGCGGGTCCGCTTCCGCGTGGCGGAGATCTGCGACGAGTGCGGCGAAGCCTGCAAGCGCGCCGACCTGCCGCCGGGCGAGGTCGTCTTCGCGGGCGACGGCCACTCCGACTACTGCGCCTCGCTCGCGGCCGACCGGGTCTTCGCCACGGCCGGCCTCGCCCGCTTCCTGGAGCGGCGCGGCGTCGCCCACGAGCCGCTGACGGATTTCTACGCGCTCGCCTCAGAGCTGTAGCTCGGCGCGCGGCCGAGGGCCGCCGTGCGTGAGCAGCAGACGCTCCGGGTCGCGCTCGAGCGCACGCCGTACGGACGCCTCGTGCTCGGCCCGCGACTCGCTCTCCCGCAGCCAGCTCGGCGGGCAGAGCTCGGCGCGACCCTCGTAGCCGAGCACCGAGTCGCCGAGCACGAGGGCGCGTTGCGAGGGCAGCCAGAACGCGGCCTCGTCGAGGTGGTGCATCGCGATCGCCTCGACCCCGCCGGGCAGGGCCTCGCCCTCGCGGAAGGTGCTCGTGAGGCGGACGCGCTCGGCCACCGGCTCCGCCGAGGGCTCGTGCGCCCAGGTCGTCGCGCCCTCGTAGCGATCGAGGATCTCCTGCGAGCTGCGTGCGTGCCAGAAGACGGTGAGCAGGATCGCGGGCGGCCCGTGGTGCTCGACGTCGCCGTCGAGCGCGGCCCAGAAGCGCCCCTCGTCGCCGCGCGGCACGAGCGGATCGAAGAGCACGAAGGCGCCGTCCGAGGCCAGGGCGTAGCAGGAGACCTCGCGCTCCCAGCCCCGGCCGTTCTGGAAGTCCGACGGGCCCCAGTCGGGGTGCGGCGCGTTCCACCACCAGAGGTGCGGCGCGATCTGCTCGATCTCCACGGGCTTGAAGCTACCCCACGTACGGTTGCCCGATGCCCGTGCTGAGGCTGCCGCAGCCGTTCGACTTCGAGCTGACCACGGAGCGCTTCCGCGCCTTCGGCCACGACCTCGCGAACCTGTGGGAGGACGGCGCCCTGCACCGCGTCGTCGGCGCGCGTGAGGTGCGGATCGAGCCCGCGCCGGGAGGCGTCCGCGTCGAGCCGCTCGACGCAGGGACGCGGCCGGTCGTGCGCAAGCTGCTCGGCCTCGAGTTCGACCTCGACGGCTTCTACGCCTGGGCGCGGGAGGAGCAGGTGCTGCGGCCGGTCACCGAGCGGCTCGCCGGCTTCCGGCCGCCGCTCGCGCCGGACCCGTTCGAGACGCTCGTCACCTCGATCACGGCGCAGCAGGTCTCGCTCTTCTCCGCCTTCGCGATCCGCAACCGGCTGGTGGAGCGCTTCGGCCGCCGCGTCGGACGCGCGTACGCGTTCCCGACGGCCGAGCGCCTGCGGGGGGCGAGGCACGACGACCTGCTCGCGCTCGGCTTCTCCAACCGCAAGGCGGAGTACGTGCTCGGCCTCGCGCGCGAGCCGCTCGAGCTCGGCGCCCTCGCGCGGCTCTCCGACGAGGAGGTGAAGGCCCGCCTGGTCGAGATCCGCGGCCTGGGCGAGTGGACCGCGGACTGGTTCCTCGCGCGCCATCTCGCCCGCCCGCGCGCCTGGCCGGCAGGAGACCTCGCGCTCGTGAAAGCCGTCCGCGCCTACTACCCGGAGGCCGACGACGTGCGTGCGTTCGGCCGGCGCTTCGAGCCGTTCCAGAACCTCACCGCCCACTACCTGCTCACGGGGGCTAGGCTCGGGGCGTGAACGTGCGCGAGGCGACCCCGGCCGACGAGCCGACGCTGCTTGCCTTCACCGAGGCGATCTTCGGGGAGAACTGGAACCGGCCGTGGCGGCCGCCCGAGGTCACGCCGAAGATCTTCGAGGGCAAGCTGGTGCTGCTCGCGGAGGAGGACGGCGACCCGGTCGGCTACGCGTTCGGCGAGCTCGACCCGCACGGCTACGCGCACGTGAACATCGTCTACGTCAGGCCCGAGTCGCGGCGGCACGGGGTGACGCGGGCGCTTCTCGCCGAGTTCGCCGCCCGCGCGCGCGACGCGGGGATCGAGCACATGACGCTCGACGTGGCGACCGACAACCACGCCGGCCGCGAGGTCTGGCGGCGCATGGGCTTCACCGAGTGGGCGCTGCGCCTGACGGTGCCGCTCGAGCGGCTGGAGCGCGCGGAGGAGGAGGGCGAGTCGTACGCGTCGCTGCACGTCCAGACCGACGACCGGGACGCGGTCGAGGCGGGCGTCGCCAAGTACCTGCCGCG
>DATIFC010000041.1:0-30077 GCA_035455445.1 Gaiellaceae bacterium
CGATCGGCTCGCGACCCTCGTGCCGCAGGACGCAGGCGCCCTCGCAGAGCACCTCGACCGGGCAGACGCGGGCGCAGCTGGCGCCGAGCAGGTTCTCGGCGAAGATCGTGTCGGCCGCCCGCGCGCGGTCGTCCTCGGCGATGGCCGCGACGAAGCCCGCGACGTCCACGTCGGCCGGGCAGGCGACCGTGCAGGGAGCCGGGGCATGTGCCGTTCCACACTCGAGGCAGCGGTCGGCCTCGACCAGCGCCTCGTCCCGGGTGAGCGGCGGGCGAAGCTCGTCGAACGCCGGCCTGGTGGGCGTCGTCTGTGCGGGAATCGCCATTTGGCGAAGTGTTCGTCGCGAGGGGCCTCGACTGCATCGGGGCGGGCGCGGAGCACGCGCGCGGAAAACCCGTAGCGCAAACGGCGAACCCCCTGATGTGACGCCTCCCGGAGAGGGCCACGATGCGCTCGAGATGCCGCTCGCAATCGTGGCCCACCAGCGCGAGCCCACGAATGCGTCGCTCGCCGCCGAGCTCGACGCGCAGCTCCTCTCGCCGCGCGCGGCCCTCGCCCGTCTCGGCCCCGGCGACGTCGCCCTGGTTCGGCTCGACGTGCGGCGCACCCTGGACGGCTGCGAGCCCGGCCTCGACCTGCTGGAGCCGCTCGAGCGGCGCGGCGTCGAGGTGCTGAACCGGGCGCCGGCGCTGCTCGGCGCGCACGACAAGCTGCGCACCTCGCAGATCCTGCCGGCGGCCGGGCTGCCGCACCCGCGCACCGGGCACATCACGTCGGTGCACGAGCTGCTCGACCTGGAGCCGCCGATCGTCGTCAAGCCGCGCTTCGGCAGCTGGGGACGGGACGTCGTCCGCTGCCGCGACCGGGCCGAGCTCGAGGCGTGGGCCGCCGAGCTGCAGAGGCGGCCGTGGTTCCGCCGGACGGGCGCGATCGTGCAGGAGCTCCTGCCGCCGCCGGGGCACGACCTGCGGGTCCTCGTCGCCTGCGGCCGCGTCTACGGGTGCGTCGAGCGGGTCGCACGTCCCGGCGAATGGCGCACGAACATCTCGCTCGGCGGGACCCGGCGGAAGGCCTTCCCGTCCGCCGAGGCGAGCGAGCTCGCGATCGCCGCCGTCGAGGCGGTCGGGATGGACGTCGCCGGCGTCGACCTGCTGCCGGTCGACGGCTCCTACGTGGCGCTCGAGCTGAACGGCGCGGCCGACTTCGACCACGGGTACTCGTTCGACGGCCACGACGTCTACGCCGGGCTGCGGGCGGCGCTCGCGCCGCTCCTGGCGCTGCCGGTCTAGCGCTCGAGGTCGCGCCGCTCGAGCGCGAACGGCGCGAGCGCCGCGAACACCGCCGCGGCGGCGAGCAGGAGGAGCACGTGCCAGGCCGCGAGCCCCTGCCGGAGCGGGTCGCCGACGGTGTAGTGGTAGAAGGGCGAGAGCGGCCGCAGCGGCTTCAGCGGCCCGGCCAGCGGGGCGAGCGCGTTCACGAGGTACCCCGCGACCGCGACCGCCGTGACGATGCCGATCGCCCGCGCGCGGTGCCCGGTCGCGGCGCCGGCGAGCAGCGCGAGCGCTCCGAAGAGGAGGGCGAGCACGAGCAGCGACAGGACCGCCGCCCCGAGCTTCTCGGCCGAGATGTCCATCCCCACCGCCTTCGCGCCGACGAGGAGCGCGAGCCAGAGCACGAGCGCGAGCCCCGTGAGCTCGCCGACGAGCGAGACGAGCTTCTCGAGCGCGACGCGGCGGCGGGAGACCGGGTGCGCGAGCAGCAGGTCGAGCGTCCCGCGTTCCTCCTCGCCGGCAACCGCGCCCGCGCCGCCGCCGATCGCCGCGACGAGCAGCAGCAGCGGCGCCATCAGCGCGAAGACCTCGCTGCCGAGGTACCCGGCCGGGCTCACGTAGTCGAGCTCCCCGCCGAAGCCGATGAATCCCTTCAGCGCCTCCGGGTAGTCCTGCACGAGCTTGTTCAGGCCCGGGTTGTCGCGCACGGACGGGTAGACGGAGACCATCAGCGCCGCGAGCGCGACGAGGCCGAGGCTCCACCACGCAAAGCCGCGGCGGACGTCGCGCAGGCCCTTGAGCGCGACGTTACGCAGCATCGGCTCTCCGGTAGAGGTCGAGGAAGATGTCCTCGAGGTCGGCCTCGCGCACGTCGAGCGCGACCACGTCGAAGCGGGCGAGCGCCTTGACGAGCGGGTCGACCGAGCCGTCGAGCGCGAACGCGACCACGTCGCCGCGGCGCTCGAGCTCGTGCGCGCCGGAGACGTCCGCGAACGCGCCGGGGGGCGGGGGAGCCGCGAAGGTCGCCTCGAGCCGCCTGGAGGCGCGGGCGCGGAGGGCCTCGACCGACTCGACGAGCTCCACGCGCCCCCCGCGCAGCACGGCGACGCGGTCGGCCAGCTCCTGCACCTCGGCGAGCGCGTGCGACGAGAGGAAGACGGTGCGCCCGTCCGCCGCGGTCTCGCGCACCAGCTCGTGGAAGGTCTGCTGCACCAGCGGGTCGAGCCCGGTGGTCGGCTCGTCGAGCACGAGCAGCTCGGGCCGGTGCATGAACGCCTGCACGAGCCCGGTCTTCTGGCGGTTGCCCGTCGAGAGCGAGCGCAGCGGGCGGTCGAGCTCGAGGTCGAGCCGCTCCGCGAGGGAGGCCGCGTCGCCGAGCCCCTCGAGGCCGCGCAGGTTGGCGAAGAAGGTCAGCAGCTCGCGGCCGGTGAGGCGGTCGTAGAGGCGCAGGTCGCCCGGCACGTAGCCGACCCGCCGCCGGATCGCGAGGCTGTCGCGCCGGGAGTCGAGTCCGAAGACGGACAGCGTCCCCGACGTCGGGCGGATCAGGTCGAGCAGGAGCCGGATCGTCGTCGTCTTGCCGGCGCCGTTGGGGCCGAGGAACCCGAACACCTCGCCCCCGCGGACGGAGAAGGCCAGCCCGTCGACGCCGCGGACGCCTCCGCGGTAGACCTTCGTCAGCCCCTCGGCGCGGACGACCTGGTCGCTCAGCCGCCGCCGCCCTTCGGCGGGGAGGCGGCGAAGGTCGCCTGCAGGCCGCGGGCGAGCGCGTCCTTCTCGCTCGCGGAGAGCTTGGCGTTCGCGTGCATGATCACGTAGTACCACGGCGGCATCCCCCCGCCGCGCACCGCCTCGCTCGCGTCGCCGGCCTCCTGCGGCCGGTTCCACTCCGAGAAGTTGAGCGTGCCGCGGCCCGAGTCGACGTCGCTCTGGATCAGCCAGGAGACCGGCGCGATCTTCGAGTACCAGCGCCACTTGGTCTCGTTGCTGTGACAGTCGAAGCAGGCGCGGACCGCGAGCGCGCGCGTCTGCGGCGCATCCCACCTCGGCTCCTGCAGCACGGGCGGGTTCGTGTGCGAACGGCCGTACGGGACGGCCTGGGCGAGCGCGAAGAGCCCGACCAGCAGGAGGGCCGCTCGCAGGAGCACCCGGCGCCAGCCGAGGCGCCGCAGGTAGGCGCGCATCAGCGCAGGCCGAGGATGCGGCCGTTCTCGTCGACGTCGATCCGCGAGGCCGCCGGGTCGGCCGGGAGCCCCGGCATCGTCTGCATCTCGCCGCAGAGCGCGACCACCCAGCCGGCGCCGGTGTAGGCGCGCAGCTCGCGCACGGGGAGCGTGAAGCCCTCGGGCGCGTTGACGAGCCCCGGGTCGTGCGAGAGCGAGAGGTGGGTCTTCGCGATGCAGACCGGCAGCCGGCCGAGGCCCCGTGCCTCGAGCTCGGCGGCCTGCTTCGCCGCGGCCGGCGAGAGCTCGATGCCGTCGGCGCCGTAGGCGCCCCGCGCGACCTTCTCGATCTTGTCGGCGAGCGGCTCGTCGTCCTCGTAGAGGAACTGCACGGGCCACGTGCGCTCGGTCGCCGCGACGACGGCCTCGGCCAGCTCGGCCGCGCCCTCCCCGCCCGAGAGGTAGCCGTCGTTGACGGCCGCCCCGAGCGCGCCGGCCTCGACGGCCAGCCGCCGCACGGCGTGGATCTCGTCCGGCGTGTCGTCCGGGTGCCGGTTGACGGCCACGACGGCGTGCAGGCCGAAGCGCCGGACGATCGCGAGGTTGGCGCTGAGGTTCGCCGCGCCGCGCTCGAGCGCGCGCAGCCCCCCGTCGGCGTCGCCGCCGTGATGCTTCAGCGCCTGCACGGTCGCCACGAGCACGACGCCGCTCGGGAGGATCCCGCCCACGCGGCAGACGATGTCGATGAACTTCTCGAAGCCCATGTCCGCGCCGAACCCGCCCTCCGTGACGACGTAGCCGCCGAGCTTCAGCGCCAGCCGGTCGGCCAGGAGCGAGCTGTTCCCGTGCGCGATGTTCGCGAAGGGGCCGCCGTGCACGAAGGCCGGGTTCCCCTCGAGCGTCTGTACGAGGTTCGGCTTCAGCGTGTCGGTGAGCAGCGCCGCCATCGAGCCGGCGCAGCCGAGCCGATCGGCCGTCACGGGCTCGCCGTCGAAGGTCGTCCCGACGGTGATCGCGCCCAGCCGCATGCGCAGGTCTTCGTGGTCGCGCGAGACGGCGACGATCGCCATCACCTCCGAGGCGGCGGTGATGTCGAAGCCGGTCTCGCGCGGCGCCCCGTTCACCTTGCCGCCGAGGCCGACCACGACCTTGCGCAGCGCGCGGTCGTCCATGTCGAGGCAGCGGCGCCAGGTGATCGAGTGCGGGTCGAGGCCGAGCCGGTTGCCGTGCAGCAGGTGCGACTCCACCACGGCCGCGAGCAGGTTGTTCGCCGCGCCGATCGCGTGGATGTCGCCGGTGAAGTGGAGGTTGATCAGCTCCATCGGCGTGAGCTGGGCCTGCCCGCCCCCGGTGCCGCCGCCTTTGATCCCGAAGACCGGGCCGAGGGAAGGCTCGCGCAGCGCGAGCACGGGCCGCTCGCCGATGTGGGCGAGGCCGTCCACGAGCGAGATCGCAGTCGTCGTCTTGCCCTCGCCCGCCTTCGTGGGGGTGAGCGAGGTGACGCACACGAGCTTGCCGTCGGGCTCGTCCTTCAGGCGGTCGAGCGCCGAGAGCTCGATCTTCGCGGCGTGATGTCCGTACGGGAGAACTTCTTCCGGCTCGAGTCCGAGCTCCTCGGCGATGTGGAGGATGGGGCGGGGCATATGGGTTTCGTGTTCGATCTGCATGGGCGAAGCGTCGAGCCGTGGGCGGGGGCCGCCATCGGGAGCCGCACCGAACAACCCTGCGGGAAATCCGCAGGAAGCGTTCGGCCTGCGGCGGATGGCAACCGCGCCGATCGCGCCGACACTTCCACACCGTGAGTGCAGTCGCACCCCATCCTTCTGCGTCGTTCAGCGCGACCCTGCGCGTGCACCTCGACAACCACCCCGGCTCCTTCGCGGCGCTCGCGGGCGCGATCGGCGAGGCCGGCGGCCTGCTGGGCGCGATCGACCTCGTCCGCGTGGAGAAGGGCAAGAAGATCCGCGACGTGGTCGTTCTCGCCGCGGACGAGCACCACATCGCCGACATCGTCGAGAAGGTCCGCGAGCTCGAGGGGATCGAGGTCGAGCACGTCTCCGACCGGACCTTCCTGATGCACCTCGGCGGGAAGCTCGAGGTCGTGCCGCGCACGCCGCTGAAGACGCGCGACGACCTCTCGATGGCCTACACGCCCGGCGTGGCGCGCGTCTGCCGCGCGATCGCCGACGAGCCCGACAAGGTCTGGAACCTGACCGTGAAGCAGCACGCCGTCGCCGTCGTCACCGACGGGACCGCCGTGCTCGGGCTCGGCGACATCGGCCCCGAGGCGGCGCTGCCGGTGATGGAGGGCAAGGCCGAGCTGTTCAAGGAGTTCGGCGGCATCGACGCCTGGCCGATCTGCCTCGACACGACCGACCCCGACGAGATCGTCGAGGTCGTCAGCGCGATCGCCCCCGTCTTCGGCGGGATCAACCTCGAGGACATCTCGGCGCCGCGCTGCTTCGAGGTCGAGGCCCGCCTGCGCGAACGGCTCCAGATCCCGGTCTTCCACGACGACCAGCACGGGACGGCGATCGTCGTCCTCGCGGCGCTGCTGAACGCGCTGCGGGTGGTCGGCAAGCGGCTCGAGGACGTGCGCGTCGTGATCACCGGCGCCGGCGCGGCCGGGACGGCGACCGCGCGCATGCTGCTGGCCGCCGGTGTGCAGGACCTCGTCTGCTGCGACCGCGACGGCGCGCTCTGGGCCGGCGACGAGACGCTCAACGAGGCGCAGGCCGCGCTCGCGCGCGAGACGAACCCGCGCGCCTTCCGCGGCTCGGCCGACGAGGCGCTCGCCGGCGCGGACGTGTTCATCGGCCTCTCCGCTCCCGGCGCGGTCAGCGTCGGGGGCGTGCGCACGATGGCGAAGGACGCGATCGTGTTCTGCATGGCGAACCCGAACCCGGAGGTCTCGCCGGAGGAGATCGATGAGCTCGTGGCCGTCGTCGGCACCGGCCGCTCCGACTACCCGAACCAGATCAACAACGTGCTCGCGTTCCCCGGGGTCTTCCGCGGCGCGCTCGACGTGCGCGCCAGCGGCATCACCCGCGAGATGGAGCTCGCCGCCGCGCACGCGCTCGCCGAGGTCGTCGACGCCGAGCACCTCGCGGCCGACTACGTCCTGCCGAGCGTGTTCGACCGGCGGGTCGCGCCCGCGGTCGCCGCGGCCGTCTCCCGCGCCGCCGAGGAGAGCGGCGTGGCGCGGCGCCGGCGGTCGACCTCACCCGCCGGCGCCTAGGAAGAAGCGCTCACCAACCGGCGAGCGCGCGGGCGACGTCCAGCGTCGAGAGCACGCCGACGGGGCGCGTGGCGCCACGGTCGACGACGACGAGGTGCGTCACGTCGTGCTCGCTCATCAGCTGCGCCGCGCGCAGCATCGAGTCGTCGGCGGCGATCGTCAACACGGGCGTGACGGCCGTTCCGCCGGCGGTGCGATCCTCGAGCTCGCCGCTCACTGCGGCCTGTACGAGGTCGAGGTCCGAGACGACGCCCCAGAGGCCGACACCGTTCGCGTCGTCGGTGTCCTCGCCGAACACGACGACCGCGTGGATCCGGTAGAGCGCCATCATCCGGGCGACGTCGCGCAGCGGGGTCTCGAGCGGGCAGGTGAGCACGCCCGGGTGCATGGCCTCGGCCACCGTGAACTCGCCGAGGGCGCGGCGCCCGGTCTTCTGGTCGAGCATCAATTCGCTCATTCGGTCACCTCCTTTCTGCGCTCCGACTTTTGCGCGAGAGCGGCGGCGGGGCATCGGGGGATGGCCGTACACCGGATCAGGCATCTCGCGGATGGCGCGCGCCCCGAAGCGCGCAACGCTGCGCGGAGGCAATGAGGAAGGAGATCCGATGACCGTCATGGAGGCACCCCGTACGGTGCTGCCGCGGTCCGCCACGCTCGGCGCGACCGAGACGGAGTACGTCGTCACCCTCGACGTGACGGGGTACGCGCTGAACGACCTGCACGTGGAGATCGAGAACCACGAGGTGACGGTGCTGGGCGCCGCCTGGGACCGGCATCTCGACGAGTCGTTCCGCCTGCCCCGCGACGCCGACGTCGAGTGGTTGCGCGCGTTCCACGAGCCCGGAGCCCTCGAGCTGCGAGTCCCGCGGTTGCACACCGGTGAGGAACAGCGCCGGCCGGTCGAGATCGAAGTCCGCCGGCGCGTGCTGCAGAACCCGGACGCGACGCCCTGCTAACAGATCCGCGGCAGCGGGTCGCCGACGAGCATGTCGACGATCCGACTGCCGCCGAAGGCGGTGTCCAGGAGGACGAGGCCCTCCGGCTCCGCCCTTACCTCGCCCACGATCGCCGCCTCCGCGCCCAGCGGGCTCGCCCGGAGCCGGGCGAGCGCATCCTCCGCGGCCTCGGGCGCGACTACGGCGACTAGCTTGCCCTCGTTCGCGACGTAGAGCGGGTCGATCCCGAGGATCTCACAGGCGCCGACCACCTCCGGCCGCAGCGGGAGAGCGGCCTCCTCCAGCGCGACCGCCAGGCCCGCCTCGCGCGCGAGCTCGTTCAGTGCCGTCGCAAGGCCGCCGCGCGTGGGGTCGCGCAGCCAGCGCACCGCCTCGCCGAGCTCGAGCAGCCCGGCCGCGAGCTCGTGCAGCGGCGCGGTGTCGCTCTCGAGCTCGACCTCCAGGCGGAGCTCGCCGCGGGCGATCATCACTGCCATCCCGTGGTCGCCGAGGGTGCCCGAGACGAGCACGCGGTCGCCCTCGCGGACATGCTCGGCCCCGAGCCGCGCGCCCGCGTGCACGACGCCGATACCGGCCGTGTTCACGTAGACGCCGTCGCCCTTGCCGCGCTCGACGACCTTCGTGTCGCCGGTCGCGACCGGGACGCCGGCGGCCTCGGCAGCGTGCGCCATCGACGCCGCCAGCCGCCGTAGCCGCGCGACCTCGAAGCCCTCCTCGAGGACGAAGCCAGCGGAGAGCGCAAGGGGCCACGCGCCCGCGACCGCGAGGTCGTTCACCGTGCCGTTCACGGCCAGCTCGCCGATGTCGCCGCCCGGAAACTCCAGCGGGTGCACGACGTAGGAGTCGGTCGTGAACGCGAGGCGCGAGCCGTTCAGCTCCAGCAGCGCGGAGTCGCCGAGCGGGTCGAGCAGCGGGTTCGACAGCTCCTCGAGGAAGAGCCCCTCGACCAGCGCGCGCGAGGCCTTGCCCCCGGAGCCGTGCGCGAGGGTGACGAGCTCGTCGCGAAGTCGCGGCCTGCGCGGTTTCACGCGGGGACGGCGAGGCGGCCGTAGTTGTAGTAGGCCGCGCAGGCGCCCTCGCTCGAGACCATGCAGGTGCCGATCGGGCGCTCGGGCGTGCAGGCGGTGCCGAAGACGCGGCACTCCCACGGCTTGATCGCGCCGATCAGGACCTCGCCGCACTGGCACGCCTTCGGGTCCTCGACGCGGTCGCCGGGCAGCTCGAAGCGCGCCTCGGCGTCCCAGTCGGCGAGCTCGGGGCGCAGCCTCAGCGCGCTCTCGGGGATCCAGCCGAGCCCGCGCCACTCGAACGTCTCGCGCAGCTCCATCGTCTCCTCGAGCGCGGCCAGCGCGCGCTCGTTGCCGTCGCGCCGGACGACGCGCGTGTACTGGTTCTCGACCTCGCAGCGCCCGTCGCGGAGCTGGCGCAGCAGCATCACGACCGCCTGCAGGATGTCGAGCGGCTCGAACGCGGTCACGACCACGGGCTTGCGGTACTCGTCGCAGATGAACTCGTAGGGCCGGGTGCCGATCACCGTCGAGACGTGGCCGGGCGCGATGAAGGCGTCGAGCCGCAGGCCGGGAGAGTCGAGGATCGCGCGCAGCGGCGGGCCGATCGTGACGTGGTTGCAGAAGGCGCTGAAGTTGCGCACGCCCTCGGCGCGGGCCCGCAGCAGCGTGAGCGCTGTCGCCGGCGCCGTCGTCTCGAAGCCGATCGCGAAGAAGACGATCTCGCGCTCGGGGTTCGCGCGGGCGAGCTCGAGCGCGTCGAGCGGCGAGTAGACCATGCGCACGTCTGCGCCGCGGGCCTTCGCCTCGAGCAGCGAGCCGCGGCCGCCGGGGACGCGCAGCATGTCGCCGAAGGTGGCGAAGATCACCCCGGGCCGCTCCGCGAGGGCGATCGCGTCGTCGACGCGCCCCATCGGGATCACGCAGACGGGGCAGCCGGGGCCGTGCACGAAGTCGACCTCCTCGGGGACGAGCTGCGCCACCCCGTGCTTGTAGATCGCGTGCGTGTGCCCGCCGCAGACCTCCATGATCTTGACCTTGCGGCCCGGCTCGGCCAGCGCCTCGATCTCGTGGGCGAGCTTGCGGGCCAGCGCGCCGTCGCGGAACTCGTCGACGTACCTCACGCGAGCTTCTCCAGCGCGATCCCGGCGTGGCAGAGCAGCGTCTCGCCGGGCTCGACGGGGGCGACGAGCTCGATGCCGACGCGCTCCTGCCTGCCCTCGACCTCGACGGTCGCGTTCGGCCCGTCGACCTCGACCACCCGCGCCGCGACGGCCTCGTCGGAGCAGGTGAGGCAGCGGTCAGTGTTCACCCGCCCGCGCTCTCCCGGATCTCGCGCAGCTCCTGCTCGTAGGCCTCGCCCATCTGCTCGAGCAGGTCGAGCGTCTCCCGGGCCTGCTCCTCGTCGATCCGCGAGAGCGCGAAGCCGACGTGCACGAGCACCCAGTCGTCCACCCCCGCCTCGGGGCAGAGCGCGACCGAGACGTCGCGGCGGACGCCCGAGATCTCGGCCTTGGCGATGCCGGCCTCGGCGTCCACGAGCTCGACGATCTGGGCCGGGATCCCTAGGCACATAGCGCGCTCCTCCTCGCGGCGACGGCTGCCTGGCCGTAGCTTATGCCGCCGTCGTTCGGGGGCACCAACCGGTGGGAGAGAACGCGGAAACCGCGCTGCTCGAGCCGGGCCGTCGTCGAGCGCAGCAGGCGCAGGTTCTGGAAGCTGCCGCCCGAGAGGATGACCGTCCGCGGCTCCCCGGCCCAGGCGCAGGCCTCCGCCGCGGCCGCCGCAACGGTCTCGTGGAACCGGGCGGCAACCTCCTCGCGCGCCCGCCCTTCCCGGAGCTCCAAGTAACAGACTGTTACTAGGTCGGTGGCGTCGCCGAAGCGCCACGGGTACGGCTCGGCGGGCCCCTCGGCCGCCAGCTGCTCGAGCTCGATCGCGGCCTGGCCCTCGTACGAGACGCGCTCGCGGACGCCGAGCAGCGCGGCGACCGCGTCGAAGAGCCGGCCCATTCCCGAGGCGAGGGGCGGTTCCAGCTTCAGGCTCTCGCGCACCTGCTCCCACTCGGGTCACGGCACCTCGAGCCCCGCGCGCTCGAGGTGCGCGGCCGCGACGCGCCACGGCTCGTGGATCGCGGCCTCGCCGCCGGGGAGCGGCACGGGCTCGAGGTACGCCAGCCGCTCGAACCCCTCGAGGTCGCAGCGCAGCAGCTCGCCGCCCCAGAGCGTCCCGTCGGTCCCGTAGCCGGTGCCGTCGAAGACGAGCGCGAGCGCCGGCCCCTCCTCGCCGTGCTCGGCGAGGCAGGCGGCCGCGTGCGCGTGGTGGTGCTGGACTCCGACGAGCTCGACGCCCGGCTGCTCGAGCGCCCACTTCGTCGCCAGGTACTCCGGGTGCAGGTCGTGCGCGACGAGCTCCGGCTCGAGGCGCAGCATTGCGAGGTAGAGCTCGAGGTCGTTGCGGAAGGCGCGGTAGGCGGCCTCGGAGTCGAGGTCGCCGAGGTGGGCCGAGAGGAACGCCTCGCTCCCGCGCACGACGCAGAAGGTGCTCTTCAGCTCCGCTCCCGCGGCGACGAGCGGCGGGGCGCCGTTCGTCAGCGGCAACGCCACGGGGACGTGGCCGCGGGAGCGGCGGATTGGAAAGCCGGCGCGGACGACCGAGTCCTCGCAGCGCCGGTGGATCGGCCGGTCGTGGGCGAGGAACGCGTCCGCGATCTCGCCCAGCCGCCGGCGAGCGTCCCCGTCCTCGTAGGCGATCGGCTCGTCCGAGACGTTCCCGCTCGTCAGCACGAGCGGCCCGCCGAAGTCGGCGGCGAGCAGGTGGTGGAGGGGGGAGTAGGGCAGCATCAGCCCGAGCCACGGCGTCCCCGGCGCGACCGACTCCGCGATCTGCGTCGAGGCTGTGGGCCGGCGCCGTACGAGCACGACCGGCCGCGCCGGCGAGCGCAGCAGCCCGAGCTCGGCCTCCGAGACCTCGGCCAGCGCCTCCGGGTCGCGGGTCAGCACGGCCAGCGGCTTCTCCTCGCGGTGCTTGCGCGCGCGCAGTCGCGCCACCGCCTGCTCGTCGCCCGCGTCGCAGGCGAGGTGGTAGCCGCCGAGCCCCTTGACCGCGAGGATCCGCCCCGCCCGCAGGAGCCCGACCGCCTCCTCGAGCGGCATGCTCAGGCGCGGCCCGCAGGCCGGGCAGCAGGTCGGCTCGGCGTGGAAGCGGCGGTCGAGCGGGTCCTCGTACTCGCGGCGGCAGTCGGCGCAGAGCTCGAAGCCCGCCATGGTCGTGTTCGCGCGGTCGTAGGGGACGGAGCGCACGATCGTGAAGCGCGGCCCGCACTGCGTGCAGTTGACGAACGGGTACCGGTGGCGGCGGTCGGCCGGGTCGAAGAGCTCGCGCAGGCAGTCGTCGCACGTGGCGACGTCCGCCGGGATCAGCGCCGAGCCGGCGGCCGGCGCGCTCGCGACGATCGTGAACTCGCGCTCGGCCAGCGGGTCGAGCTGCTCCGCCACGACCTCCTCGACCCGCGCGAGGCCCGGGGCCTCGGCCCGGAGCGCCCCCGCGAAGGCGTCGAGAGCGGCCGCCTCCCCTTCGGCCTCGACGAGCACGCCCTCGCCGTCGTTGAGCACGAACCCTCCGAGCCCGCGGCGGACGGCGAGCCCGTACACGAACGGCCGGAAGCCGACACCCTGCACGACCCCCGTCACGCGGAAGCGGCGGCGCGTCAGCAGCGCGGGCATGCCCGCATTGAACCGCGCAAGACCGCATTCGTAATCCGGGAAGCCACGGATGTAGGCTCGCAGGCGTCCCACGATGCTGTCCACGTGACCGCCGAGACGCGTGTCATCGAGCCTGCGGCGCTGGAGGCGCTGATCGCCGGCCTGCGCTCGCGCGGCTACCGCGTGCTGGGGCCGACCCTCCAGGACGGGGCGATCGTCTACGACGAGCTCGAGTCCGCGGAGGAGCTCCCGGCCGGCTGGACCGACGTGCAGGAGCCGGGCGGCTACCGCGTCCGGCGGCGCGACGACGACGCCCACTTCGGCTACGCGGTCGGGCCGCACTCGTGGAAGAAGTACTTGCTCCCGTCGCGGCTGCGGCTCTGGCAGGCGCGGCTGAACGGCAACGGCCTCGAGGTCGAGGAGGAGCCGCTCGACGAGACGCCGCTCGCGTTCCTCGGCGTGCGCTCCTGCGAGCTGCACGCGATCGGGATCCAGGACCGCGTCTTCGTCGGAGGCACGGTGCAGGACCGCGACTACGCCGCGCGGCGCGAGGGCGTCTTCCTCGTCGCCGTGAACTGCATCGAGCCGGGCGGCACCTGCTTCTGCGCCTCGATGGGCACCGGCCCGAAGGCCGAGGGCGGCTACGACCTCGCTCTCACGGAGCTGCTGGACGGCGAGCACCGCTTCCTCGCCGAGGCTGGCAGCGAGCGCGGCGCCGAGCTGCTCGCCGAGCTGCCAGGGCGCGAGGCCACCGGCGCCGACTCGCAGGAGGCGGGCGCGGCCGTCGAGGACGCCGCGGCGCGCATGGGGCGGCAGCTGGACGCGACCGACCTGCACGGCCTGCTCGCGCGCAACCTCGAGCACCCGCGCTGGGACGAGGTGGCCGAGCGCTGCCTCACCTGCGGCAACTGCACGATGGCGTGCCCGACCTGCTTCTGCACGACCGTCGAGGAGGCGACCGACCTCACCGGCCAGACCGCGGAGCGCCACCGGGTCTGGGACTCGTGCTACTCGGTCGAGTACTCGCACATCCACGGCGGCGCGATCCGGCCGAGCAACCGCTCGCGCTACCGCCAGTGGCTCACCCACAAGTTCGGCACCTGGCACGACCAGTTCGGCACCTCCGGCTGCGTCGGCTGCGGGCGCTGCATCACCTGGTGCCCGGTCGGGATCGACGTGACCGAGGAGCTGACCGCCATCCGAGCGACCGACGGGGAGGCGAACCATGGAGACAATTGACGCGCTGCTGCGCGACGTACCGGTGTTCCACGGGCTGGGGCCGGCCGAGCTGGAGCTGATCGCCGGCTGCGGCTCGAACGTCCACTTCTACCAGGGCTCCGTGCTCTTCCGCGAGGGCGACCCCGCCGACACCTTCTACGTGGTGCGCCACGGCAGCGTCGCGCTCGAGACGTACGTGCCCGCACGTGGGCCGGCGATGATCGAGACGCTCGAGGCGGGCGAGGTCGCGGGCTGGTCGTGGCTCTTCCCGCCCTACCGCTGGCACTTCGACGCACGCGCCCTGACGCCCGTGCGGGCGACCGCCTTCGACGGCGCCTGCCTGCGCGGCAAGTGCGAGGAGGACCCCAAGCTCGGCTACGAGCTCATGACCCGCTTCGCCGGGGTGCTGATCGAGCGCCTTCAGTGGACGAGGCTCCGGCTCCTGGATCTCTATGGCCGTGACAGCGCCTGAGGCGCTCCTGGCGCCGATGGCGCCGCGGCCGTTCGTCGTCACACGGCGCGAGCGCGAGACCGCGGACACCTGGACGCTCGAGCTCGAGCCGTCGAACGGCGAGCCGCTGCCCGTCGAGCCGGGGCAGTTCACGATGCTCTACGCGTTCGGGATCGGCGAGGTGCCGATCTCGGTCTCGGGTGACCCCGAGGGCCCGCTCGTCCACACCGTCCGCGCCGTGGGCGCGGTCACGGAGGCGATCTGCGCGGCCGAGCCCGGGGCGCTGCTCGGCGTCCGCGGCCCGCTCGGCAACGCGTGGCCTCTCGGCGAGGGCGGCGACGCGATCGTGGTCGCGGGCGGGATCGGCCTGGCCCCGCTGCGCGGGGTCGTCTACGAGCTCCTGCGCCGGCGCGCCGACTTCGGCGAGGCGGTGCTGCTCTACGGCAGCCGCACGCCGGAGGAGCTGCTGTTCGCGGGCGAGCTCGAGCGCTGGCGCGAGACGCTGCAGGTCGACGTCACCGTCGACGCCGCCGCGCCCGGCTGGGAAGGCAAGGTCGGCTTCGTCGCGAAGCTCGTCGGCTCGGCGCGCTTCGACCCGGCCGCCGCGACGGCCTTCGTCTGCGGGCCGGAGATCATGATGAAGACGAGCGCGGAGGCGCTGATCGGCCGCGGCGTGCCGCCGGAGCGCATCTTCGTCTCGATGGAGCGCAACATGCAGTGCGGGGTCGGCCTCTGCGGCCACTGCCAGCTCGGCCCGACGCTGATCTGCCGCGACGGCCCCGTCTACCGCTGGGACGAGCTCGAGCCGCTGCTGGAGGTGCGCGAGCTGTGAAGGCCGTCGCGACCAAGCCGAAGCTCGCCGTCTGGAAGTTCGCCTCCTGCGACGGCTGCCAGCTCTCGCTGCTCGACTGCGAGGACGAGCTGCTCGCGCTCGCGGGGGAGGTCGAGATCGCCTACTTCCTCGAGGCCCGGCGAGCCGCCGTCGAGGGGCCCTACGACCTCTCGCTCGTCGAGGGCTCGGTGACGACCGCGCACGACGCCGAGCGGATCCAGGAGGTCCGCCGCGTCTCCAAGACGCTCGTCACGATCGGCGCCTGCGCGACCGCGGGCGGGGTCCAGGCCCTGAAGAACTTCGCCGACGTGGACGACTTCGTCGCCGCGGTCTACGCGACACCCGCCTTCATCTCGACGCTCGAGACCTCGACCCCGATCTCGGCCCACGTGCCGGTCGATTTCGAGCTGCACGGCTGCCCGATCAACAAGGCGCAGCTGCTCGAGGTGCTGACCGCGTTCCTGCACGGGCGCAGGCCGCAGATCTCCTCCGCCAGCGTGTGCGTCGAGTGCAAGCGGCGCGGCAACGTCTGCGTCACGGTCGCCCACGGCACGCCGTGCCTCGGACCGGTGACGCACGCAGGCTGCGGCGCGATCTGCCCGTTCTACAACCGCGGCTGCTACGGCTGCTTCGGGCCGATGGAGACGCCCAACACGGCGGCGATGACCGCGCGGCTGCAGGAGCTCGGGATGGGCGACGAGAGCGTCGAGCGGGTCTTCCGCACCTTCAACGTGCGGGCATTCGAGAATGCGCGGGCGAATGGCGGAGAGTAGGACCAAGACGATCAGGACGGATTACCTCGCCCGCGTCGAGGGCGAGGGCGCGATGATCGTCCGCATCGCCGACGGCCGGGTCGAGGACGTCAAGCTCAACATCTACGAGCCGCCGCGCTTCTTCGAGGCCTTCCTGCGCGGCCGCGCCTTCACCGAGGCGCCTGACATCACCGCCCGCATCTGCGGTATCTGCCCGGTCGCCTACCAGATGAGCGCGTGTCACGCGATGGAGCAGGCCTGCGGCGTCGAGGTCGGCGGCCAGCTGCGCGCGCTGCGGCGGCTGCTCTACTGCGGCGAGTGGATCGAGAGCCACGCGCTGCACGTCTACATGCTCCACCTGCCCGACTTCCTCGGCTACGAGAGCGCGATCGAGCTGGCCCGTGACCACGGCGAGGCCGTCGCGCAGGCGCTCGAGCTGAAGAAGATCGGCAACGAGCTGATGGCGGTGGTCGGCGGGCGCGAGGTCCACCCGGTGAACGTGAAGGTCGGCGGCTGGTACCGCGCGCCGCGCAAGCGCGAGTTGCGCCCGCTCGTCGAGAAGCTCGAGCGCGCCCGGGAGATCGCGCTCGAGACGGTCAAGCTCACGGCCGGCCTCGACTTCCCGGACTACGAGCAGGACTACGAGCTCGTCGCGCTCGACCGGCCGGACGAGTACCCGATCGACCTCGGCCGGATCGTCTCCAACCGCGGCCTCGACATCGCCGTCTCCGAGTACGACCAGCACTTCGTCGAGGAGCACGTCGAGTGGTCGAACGCGCTCCACTCGCGCGTGATCGGGCGTGGCTCCTACCTCTGCGGGCCGCTCGCCCGCTTCGCGCTCTTCGCCGACCGGCTCTCGCCGCTCGCCGCCGACGCGGCGCAGGAGGTGGGCCTGACGGCCGAGGAGCGCAACCCCTTCCGCTCGATCGTCGTGCGCTCGGTCGAGCTGGTCTACGCGGCCGACGAGGCGCTCCGCCTGATCGCGGAGTACGAGGAGCCCGATGCCCCGGCGGTCGAGGTCGAGCCGCGGGCCGGCGTCGGCTACGGCTGCACCGAGGCGCCGCGCGGGATCCTCTACCACCGGTACGAGCTCGCGGACGACGGCTCGATCGTCGAGGCGAAGATCGTGCCTCCGACCTCGCAGAACCAGCGCACGATCGAGGACGACCTGCGCGGGGTGGTCGAGCGCTCCATGGAGGTGCCGGACGAGGAGCTCGCGCTGCTCTGCGAGCAGACGATCCGCAACTACGACCCCTGCATCTCGTGCGCGACGCACTTCCTGAAGCTGGAGGTCGAGCGGTCGTAAGAGTGATCGGGGTGGGAAACGCCTGGCGCAACGACGACGCGGCCGGGCTGGCAGTGGCGCGCCTCCTCGAGGGCACGCTGCCCGAGGGGGTGGAGGTACTCGAGCGGGAGGGCGAGCCGACCTCGCTGATCGACTCCTGGGAGGGAGTCGAGGCGGTCTGGCTCGTCGACGCCGTCTCCTCCGGTGCAGAGCCGGGCACCGTGCACCGCCACGACGCGAGCTCGGCCGAGCTGCCGGCGCGCCTGTTCGACACCTCGACCCACCACTTCGGCCTGGCCGAGGCTGTCGAGATCGCGCGTGCTCTCGGCCGGCTGCCGGAGACGGCGATCGTCTACGGGATCGAGGGCGGCAACTTCGACACCGGCGAGACGCTCGGCCCCGAGGTGGAGGCCGCCGCCGCACGCGTGGCGGAGGCCGTGCGCGAGGAGGTGGCCGAGTGCACGAGAAGGCCCTGATGGACGACCTGATGCGCAAGATCCTCGGCGCCGCGCAGGCCGAGGGCGGGGCCCGCGTGACGCGGATCCGGGTGCGCCTGGGCGCGCTCTCGCACTTCACCGAGGCGCACTTCCGCGAGCACTTCGCCGACGCCTCGCGCGGTACCCCCGCGGAGGGCGCCGCGGTCGAGGCCGAGCTCGGCACCGACCCGACCGAGCCGCACGCCCAGGGCGTCGTGCTCGAGTCGATCGACGTCGAGACCTAGCGGTACGGGTTTTCGAGCAGCAGAGATCCGAAGCCGCACCGATGGCGGGACCGGCTCGGCGCGGGAGGCTGTCGGAGGCCGGGCATTTCCGCCCGGCCGGCTTCTCGAAAGGAGATGGAATGGCAACCATCGAGAAGACGGCGGTGTACGAGGCCCCCGGGCGCACGGGCAGCCCGGTCGAGCTGAAGCCCCGCTACGAGAACTTCATCGGCGGCCACTGGGTGGCGCCGATCGAGGGCCGCTACACGGAGAACCTCTCGCCGGTCACCGGCAAGCCGTTCACCGAGGTGCCGCTCTCCACGCCCGACGACGTCGAGCTCGCGCTCGACGCGGCCCATGCCGCCAAGGACGAGTGGGCGGCCACGTCGCTCGCCGAGCGCTCGAGAGTCCTGAACCGGATCGCCGACGCGATCGAGGAGAACCTCGAGATGCTCGCGGTGGCCGAGAGCTGGGAGAACGGGAAGCCGGTGCGCGAGACCCTCGCCGCCGACATCCCGCTCGCCGTCGACCACTTCCGCTACTTCGCCTCGGTCATCCGGGCGGAGGAGGGGACGATCGACGAGATCGACCACGACACCTACGCCTACCACTACAAGGAGCCGCTGGGCGTCGTCGGCCAGATCATCCCGTTCAACTTCCCGCTGCTGATGGCGGCGTGGAAGCTCGCTCCCGCGCTCGCCGCCGGCAACTGCGTCGTGCTCAAGCCGGCCAGCCCGACCCCGTGGTCGATCCTCAAGTTCGCCGAGCTGATCGAGGAGATCGTGCCTCCGGGCGTGATCAACATCGTCAACGGCCCGGGCGCCGAGATCGGCAAGGCGCTCGCGTCGAGCAAGCGGATCGCGAAGATCGCCTTCACCGGCGAGACCGTGACCGGGCGGCTGATCATGCAGTACGCCGCCCAGAACATCATCCCGTCGACGACCGAGCTCGGCGGCAAGTCGCCGAACATCTTCTTCGCCGACGTGATGGCCGAGGACGACGAGTTCCTCGACAAGGCCGTCGAGGGCCTCGTGCTCTACGCCTTCAACAAGGGCGAGGTCTGCACCTGCCCGTCCAGGGCGCTGATCCAGGAGTCCATCTACGACGAGTTCATGGCGCGCTGCCTGAAGCGGATCGAGGAGATCCGGCAGGGCGACCCGCTCGACCCGGAGACGATGATCGGCCCGCAGGTCTCGGCCACGCAGCTCGAGAAGATCGAGAGCTACGTGAAGGTCGGCGTCGAGGAGGGCGCGGAGCTGCTGACCGGCGGCGAGCGCGCGCACCTCGACGGCGAGCTCGAGGAGGGCTACTTCTTCGAGCCGACGGTCTTCAAGGGCCGGAACGACATGCGGATCTTCCAGGAGGAGATCTTCGGCCCGGTGCTCGCGGTGACGACGTTCAAGGACGAGGCCGAGGCGCTCGCGATCGCGAACGACACGATGTACGGCCTCGGCGCGGGCGTGTGGACCCGCGACATGGGCAGGGCGTTCCGGATGGCGCGCGGCATTCAGGCCGGGCGGGTCTGGACGAACTGCTACCACCTCTATCCCGCGCACGCGGCCTTCGGCGGCTACAAGGTCTCGGGCGTCGGGCGTGAGAACCACAAGATGATGCTCGACCACTACACGCAGACGAAGTGCATGCTCGTCAGCTACGACCCGAAGCCGCTCGGGCTCTTCTGATGAGCACCGAGGTGGCACCGCAGCAGGTCGTCGCGACGGACGGCGCAATCACCGTGCTCCGCAACCTGAGGGCCACCTTCGGTCCGCTGATGCTCGTTCAGTCGGGGGGCTGCTGCGACGGCAGCTCCCCGATCTGCCTGCGGGCGGGCGAGCTGCTCCTGGGGCCGAACGACCTGGAGCTCGGCGAGGTCGACGGCGTGCCCTTCTACTGCGACCGCGAGCAGTACGAGCGCTGGAACCGGCCCAGGCTCGTGCTCGACGTCGCCCCGGGGCCGGCCGAGGGCTTCTCCCTCGAAGGCCTCGCGGGCGTGCACTTCCTTTCCTCCACAGCGACGGCGTGCGACGATAGCGCTCGATGAGCCGGACGAGCCTCGTGGCGGTCGTCGGGGGTGTCGTGGTGTTGCTGCTCGCGGCCGCCGCGCTGGTCGGCTTCGCCGCGGGCCACTACACCCGCGCGTCCGGGTCTTCGGCGACGACGGCGACCGTGCGGAGCTCGGCCACGGTCGACCCGAAGGTCGCGGCCGGGGCGCATGCGTTCGTCCAGTTCGCCTGCGCGCAGTGCCACGGCCTCGACGGCCAGGGTGGCGTCTCGCCCGACGTCCCCTCGCTGACGGCCGCCGGCAAGGAGCTGACAGCCGCCGAGCTGCGGAAGATCATCGACCACGGTCTCGGTGAGTCGGCGAACCCGAAGAAGCCGTACATGCCGGTCTGGGGCGCGGTCATCTCGGGCCGGCAGGTGAGCGAGCTCGTCGCGTACATCCGCGCGGGGCTGCCGAGCGTGCCCGACGCGACCCCGCCGCCGGTGCCGCGTGACCAGGGCCTCGAGGTGGCCGGCTCCGCGCTCTACGTTCGGGACGGCTGCATCAACTGCCACGGCCCGAACGGCCTTGGCGGGGTGCCGAACCCGCTCTCCGAGGACAAGTCGATCCCGCCGCTCTCGGGGGCGGACTTCCGCGCGGAGTTCAACACCGACCAGAAGATCGAGGACGTGATCCGTAGCGGCAGCGTGATCGGCCGCGCGCCGATCGTGAGCATGCCGCACTGGGGCGGCATCCTCTCGGACGCCGACCTGAAGGCGCTCGTCGCCTACCTGAAGACGCTGAAGTAGGTCGCGGCGGCGGCGTCCTCGCTGGCGCGGTCGTGCGCGCGGTGGAGCCACGGGCCGGCGAGCGAGTAGGTCGCTCCGGCGAGCAGCGCACCGGCCGCCACCGAGCTCGCGACGAGGACCGCCCGTCTCCCGACCGCGCGGCCGGAGAAGACCAGCCGCGGGAGCCGCGGCGCGTAGACGAGCACGTGGACGGCCATCAGGAAGAACCAGAGCACGAAGCTCGTCTTGTGCAGCCCGAGCAGCAGGTCGCGGTGCCGGCTCGGCCCGAGCGCGAGCATGCCCACGCCCGTCCCGAGCACCGTCAGCGTCGTCAGCACGAGCAACGGCGCAAGCGCGCGCATGAGGATGTGCGGCGGGCCCTTCGCGACGTACGCCGCGTTCCCGGCGTAGTAGCGCACGAAGCGGTACCCCGTGCTCAGCAGCTTGAGCGCGACGGGCGGGATCAGCAGCAGCCCGATCACGATGTGGGTCGAGAGCAGCGGCCGGATCGACAGGATCGTGACGCCCTCGGCCGCGAGCAGGAGCAGCAGGACGACGGCCGTCGTCGCGGTCAGGCGCTCGTTGCCGGCCGTCGGGTCGGGTCGCTCCACGCGCCGCACCAAAGCACGGAGAGATGAGGCTCGGATGAGAGCGCTCTCATCCGCCGCTCATCCGGCAGAGCACAATGACGCCGTGCGCGTGCTCGTGGTCGAGGACGAGGAGAAGCTGGCCAAGCTGCTCGCCCGCGGGCTGCGGGAGGAGGGCCACACCGCCGACGTGGCCGGCCGGGGCGAGGACGCGCTCTGGATGGCACGGGCCGTCGACTACGACGCGATCGTCCTCGACGTGATGCTGCCGGGCCAGGACGGCCTGACCACGTGCCGGGCCCTCCGCGAGGGGGGCGTCTGGTCGCCGGTGCTCATCCTGACCGCGCGCGACGCGGTCGAGAACCGCGTCGAGGGGCTCGACGCCGGGGCCGACGACTACCTGACCAAGCCGTTCTCGTTCGCCGAGCTGCTGGCCCGCCTGCGCGCGCTCGCCCGCCGGGCGCCGGCCGAGCGGCCGACCGTGCTCGAGGCGGGCGACCTGCGGCTCGACCCGGGCGCCCACCGCGCCTGGCGCGGCGAGACGGAGCTGAAGCTCTCGTCCAAGGAGTTCGCGCTGCTCGAGGCGTTCATGCGCCGGCCCGGGCAGGCGCTCTCTCGGCTGCAGCTGCTCGAGAGCGCCTGGGACCTCGCCTACGAGAGCCGCTCGAACCTCGTCGACGTCTACGTCCGCTACCTGCGGCAGAAGATCGACCGGCCGTTCGGCAGGCACGCGCTCGAGACCGTGCGCCAGGTCGGCTACCGGCTGAGGGAGGACGGAGGGTGAGCCGGCTGCCGATCCGGGTGCGGCTGACGCTCGCGTTCACGCTCGTGATGGCGGTCGTGCTCGCGGCGATGAGCTTCTTCGTCTACGCGCGCGTGGCGAGCACGCTGCTCACGTCGATCGACCAGAGCCTGCGCGGCCAGACCGTCGACGCCTCGCATCTCGACCGCGGCCGGCTCGACCTCGACGCCGCGGCCGGCGGCGGGATCGCGCAGGTGATCCTGCCGGGAGGCCGGGTGCTCGCCTCCGACCCGCCGGGGTTGCCGCGGCTGCTCTCGGGCAGCGCCGTCCGCAGGGTCGCGGCGGGCGAGCGGACCCTGCGCTCCCAGCACCTGCCCGGCCTGAAGGAGCGCTGGCGCGTGCTCGCCGAGCCGACGACCGCGGGTGGACGGCCGGCGGCGCTCGTCGTCGCCCGGTCGTTCGGCGCGCGCGACCAGGCTCTCGACCACCTGCTCGGCGAGCTGCTGCTCGCGGGGCCGCTCGCGCTGCTGCTGGCGGCGGCCGCCGGATACGGCCTCGCGGCGGCGGCGCTCCGCCCGGTCGAGGCGATGCGGGCGCGCGCGGAGGCGATCTCGGCCTCGACCCCCGGGGCGCGCCTGCCCGAGCCGGCCGCGCGGGACGAGGTCTCACGCCTCGCGGAGACGCTGAACGAGATGCTCGCGCGCCTCGAGGCGGCGTTCGCGCACGAGCGGCGCTTCGTCGCCGACGCGAGCCACGAGCTGCGGACGCCACTCGCGCTGCTGAAGACCGAGCTCGAGGTCGCCCTGCGCCGCCGCCGGTCGCGCGAGGAGCTCGAGCAGGCCCTCCGCTCGGCCTCGGAGGAGACGGATCGCCTGACCCGGCTGGCCGAGGACCTGCTTCTGATCGCGCGCTCGGACGCGGGCGGGCTCCCGATCAGGCGGGAGCGGATCCCGGCGGCGGAGGTGCTCGACGTGGTGGCGGAGCGGTTCTCCGGTCTCGCAGGCGAGCACGGGAGGGCCCTCGAGGTGCGGCCGCCGAACGGGCTCGTGCTCGACGCCGACCCGGTCCGCCTCGAGCAGGCCCTCGGCAACCTCGTCGACAACGCGCTTGCGCACGGCGGTGGGCGAATCCTGCTCTCGGCCCGGACGGGGGAGCGCCTCGTCGAGCTCCACGTCGAGGACGAGGGCCCGGGGTTCCCTCCGGAGTTCATCGGCGCCGCCTTCGACCGCTTCACCCGCTCGCTCGACGCTCGCACCGGCGGGGGCAGCGGTCTCGGGCTCTCGATCGTGGAGCTGATCGCCGCCGCGCACGGCGGCGCGGTGGGTGCCCGGAACCGGCCGACCGGCGGCGCGGACGTCTGGATCGCGGTCGCGGGCGACTCTTAGGCGCGTCTCAGGGCAGCCTCATCGCCCTCTCATCTCGCTGCGCCAGGGTGAGCGGGTCATGGAGGACTTCCGTCCGGATCCACGCGCGCGGGCTCGTGACGCCGGCCTGGCCCGGCTGCGGCGCACGACCCGCTTCTCGATCTTCGGCGCGACCGCGCTCGCCGGGGCCTTCGCGGGAGTGGCCGCCCATTCGAGCCCGGGGCACAAGTCGCACGCGGCCGCCGCGCCCGCCGCGAGGCGCAGGGCGGCGAAGGCCGTGGTCCGGCCCACGCCGGCTCGGCCCGCGACGCCGGTGCGGCACGTCGCGCCAGTGCAGGCGCAGGCCACGGCGCCTGCGCCGGCCCCCGCTCCCGCCCCGTCACCCGCACCTGCCCCCGTCACGACCACGGTCGCCCCGGTCGCCACCACCGGCACCTCGTGATCGCCGAGCTGGCGTCGGTCTCGTTTCCGGCGCTCGGGACGACGGCGTTGCTGTGCGTCTCGGACGCGGCCGGCCTCCCGGCGGCGCACGAGGAGCTCGAGCGTGAGCTGGCCGAGATCGACCTCGCGTGCAGCCGCTTCCGCGAGGACTCCGAGCTCGTGCGCCTCAATGCGGCGGCCGGAACCGGTTCCGTCGAGGTCGGCGAGCGGCTGCTCGAGGCGGTCGAGGTCGCGCTTGCCGCGGCAGCCTCGACCGGCGGCCTGATCGACCCGACGATCGGGCGGACGCTCCGTCTCGCCGGGTACGACCGCCGCTTCGCGAGCGTGAAGCTCCGCGACGGCGCCACGTTCCGCGCGCGCTTCGCGCCCGTGCCCGGCCCGCGCGGGATCCGGCTCGACCCGAGCACGGGCACGATCGCGCTCGAGCGCGGCGTCGAGATCGACCTCGGCGCCACCGCCAAGGCGCTTGCCGCCGATCGCAGCGCCTGCGCCGCGGCCGCCGCGTCCGGGACGGGCGTGCTCGTCAGCCTCGGCGGCGACGTCGCCGTCGCGGGGCCGGCGCCCGACGGGGGCTGGCCCGTGCGGGTCGCGGACGATCACGCCGCGAGCCTCGACGAGCCCGGCCCGACGGTCGCGATCGCGAGCGGCGGCCTGGCCACCTCCGGCACGACCGTCCGCCGCTGGCTGTCCGGAGGCGTCGCGCTCCACCACATCGTCGACCCGCGCACGGGCCGCCCCGCCGTGACTCCGTGGCGCACGGTCACGGTCGCCGCGCGCTCGTGCGTGGACGCGAACGTCGCGAGCACGGCCGCGGTGGTGCTCGGGGAGGACGCACCGGCGTGGCTCGCGCGCCTCGGTGTCGCCGCGAGGCTCGTGCGCGAGTCCGGCGAGGTCGTGCTCGCCGGCGCCTGGCCGGAGGACGCCGCGTGATCCTCGCCGCGGCCGGGCCGAGCGCCTACTGGTACCTGACGCGCGGGACGGGCGTCGTCGCGCTGCTCCTGCTGACCGGCGGCGTTTTCCTCGGGGTCCTCACCTCGACCCGCTGGGGCGCGCCGCGCTGGCCGCGGTTCGTCGTCTCGGGGCTCCACCGCAACCTGACGCTGCTCGCGCTCGCCTTCGTGGCCGTCCACGTCCTGACCACCGTCCTCGACGGCTACACCCCGATCGGGCTTCGTGACGCCGTGGTGCCCTTCGCCTCGAGCTACCGGCCGGTCTGGCTCGGGCTCGGCGCGGTCGCCTTCGACCTGCTGCTCGCGCTGATCGTGACCAGCCTGCTCCGCGCGCGGATCGGGCTGCGTGCGTGGAAGCTCGTGCACTGGCTCGCGTACGCCTCGTGGCCGGTCGCCCTCATGCACGCCTTCGGCACCGGCAGCGACGCGAAGGCCGGCTGGTTCGGCCTGCTCGCGCTCGGCTCGGCCGCGGCGGTCGTGCTCGCGGTGCTGTGGCGCGTCGTCGAGGCGCGGGAGGGGCCGGGAGCCGTCCGGCTCGCAGGCGGCGTCGCCGCGCTCGCGCTTCCCGCGGCGATCGCCGTGTGGGCCGCGGGCGGCCCACTCGCCTCGGGCTGGGCCCGTCGAGCGGGAACGCCTGCCCGCCTGCTCGGGGTCCCTGCCGCGCCGACCGCGGCGACGCCTGCCGCCGCGGCGGTGCCGGCCTCGCTGCCGACCACGCCGTTCCAGGCGCCGGTGCAGGGGACGTTCTCGACCTCGGCGCCCGGCGCGGACGGGCTCGTCACGGTCGGGATGAGCGCGACCGCGGCCGGCGGAGCGAAGGGGCTGCTGCACGTCGTCCTCCGCGGAGTCCCGCTCGAGAACGGCGGCGTCCAGATGACGGGGAGCCGGGTGAGCTTCGGGCCGCGGCAGGCGCCGCGGGCGTACTCGGGCCAGATCGTCTCGCTCGAGGGCCCGCGCCTCGTCGCCTCCGTCCAGGACTCGCGCGGCGACGCGCTCGACCTGACGCTCCTCCTGCGGCTCGACTCCTCCAGCCAGACCCTGAGCGGGTCGCTCCGCGTCGCATGAGCTCCGCGAGCGCGGCTGCGGCGATCGACGCGGGCCTGCCGCGGCTCTTCGCGGGCCTGCGGCGGGACGGCCTCCCGCTCGGGCTCGACGCGCACCTCGCCACGCACGGGCCCCTGCCCTCGTCGCGGGGGCTGGTCGAGCTCGTCGACGCGAGCGGGCTGCGCGGGCGCGGCGGCGGAGGGTTTCCCGCCGGGCGCAAGCTCGCCGCCGTCGCCGCGGGCCGGCGGCGGCCGGTCGTGGTCGTCAACGCCGCCGAGGGCGAGCCCGTCAGCGTCAAGGACAAGCTGCTGCTGCGCCGCGCCCCGCACCTGGTGCTCGACGGCGCGGCCCTCGCTGCGAGCGCGCTCGACGCCCGCGACGTCCTCGTCGCGATCGACCGCAGCGCGGGCGAGGAGGTGGGCGTCGTCTCCCACGCCCTCGACGAGCGTCGCGACCGCCGCCTCCGGTGGCAGGTCGCCGTCGTCCCGCCGGGGTTCGTCAGCGGCGAGGAGACGGCGCTGCTCAACGCCCTCGAGGGCCGCCCCGCAAGGCCCGCGTTCACGCCGCCGCGGCCCTTCGAGAGCGGTTTCCGCGGAGCGCCGACGCTCGTGCAGAACGTCGAGACGCTGGCGCACATGGCGCTGATCGCGCGCCACGGGCCGGACTGGTTCCGAGCGCTCGGCACGAGAGAGGAGCCGGGCTCGGCGCTGTTCACCGTCTCCGGCGCGGTTGCCCGCCCCGGTGTCTACGAGGCCGCGCTGGGTACCCCGGCGCGCGCGGTCGTCGCCCAGGCCGGCGGGCTGCGTGGCGAGCCCGGAGCCTTCCTCGTGGGCGGATTCTTCGGCAGCTGGGTCGACCCGTTCGTCGCGCAGGGCCTGTCCCTGCTCGACGCCGAGCTCGCGGCCGCCGGCGCGGCGCTCGGCGCAGGGGCGATCGTCGTCCTGCCGGCCGGCATCTGCGGGCTCGACCAGTCGGCCCGCGTCGCCCGCTACCTCGCCGACGAGAGCGCCGGGCAATGCGGCCCGTGCGTGCACGGGCTGTCGGCTCTGGCCGGCGCGCTGGAGACGCTCGTCTCCGGGCACGGCGACACCCGGGCAGACGCGCTGCGCTGGCTGGAGCAGGTCCGCGGCCGAGGCGCCTGCCGGCATCCCGACGGCGCGGCCCGGTTCATCGAGAGCTCGCTCGAGGTCTTCGCCGACGAGGTAGGGCTGCACCTCCGCGGCCGCTGCCGCGGCAGGCACGGCGAGTTCCTCCCGACCGGTGGGGAGCGCGGGTGAGCCGCACCGTGCGGGTCAACCCGATCGCCTGCGACGGCAGCGGGCTCTGTGCCGAGCTGCTGCCCGAGCGCATCCGGCTCGACGACTGGGGCTACCCGATCGTCGACCCGCGACCGCTCACGCCCGAGCTGAGGGACCACGCGGAGCGCGCCGTCGCCGCCTGTCCGACCCTGGCCCTGATGCTGGCGAAGGAGGCCGCGCCCGCCGCTAGAGAAACATGACCCACTTGGAGCCGCAGCTGCAGTCCTTGTGCTTGCGGCCGCACTTGGCGCACTCCCAGTAGGTCCACCAGATCCACTTCAGGTGGTTCAGCTCGAGCACGATCAGCGCCACGCACCAGAGGAGGATCTGAGCCCGGCTCACGGGGGAAGCCTCGACCTCGCTCCGGGCAAGGTCAATGGGCCGAACGGCCTATCTTGGCCGCCGTGCGGCCCGGCTCAACCCTCGCCCTGGACGAGCGCGAGGGCGGGCGGCTGTCCGGCCGTCGCTGCCGCAAGCCGCTCGAGCACCAGCCGCACCCGCGGCTCGCCCGCCGCGGCCGAGCGGTAGGCCGCGTGGATGCGGCGCTTCGGCGCGCTCGTGCGGATCGGCCGCGCCGTCAGCGACGCGGGCAGGTCGAGCTGTGAGAGCAGCGGGACGAGCGCGAGGCCGACCCCCGAGGCGACCAGGTGGTGCAGCGTGCGGTGGTCGTTCGTCTCGGCCGCGATCCGCGGCTCGAAGCCGGCCGCGAGACAGGCCCGTGCCAGGAACGGGTGGCAGGAGGAGGCCTCGGTCGAGTTGATCCACGGCTGGTCGGCGAGCTCGGCCAGCTCGACGCTCGGGGCCGAGGCGGCCGGGTGCGAGCGGGGCAGCACGACGTGGATCGGGTCGTCGAGCAGCGTCCGCAGCTCGACCGCGCCGTTCACGCGCAGCGGGACGAAGTCGTACTCCCACAGGATCGCGACGTCCACCTCGCCCGCGCGGAGGCGCGCCAGGCCGATGCGCGGGTCGACCTCGAGGATGTGAGCCTGCAACCCGCCGGCGCCCACCGCCTCGGCGACGATGGTCGCGGCGGCGCTGGCGAAGGAGGCGATCCGCACCTCTCGCCCGCCGGCCCCGGCTGCGGCCTTCGCCTCGGCCTCCGCTTCGGCGAGCCGGGCGATGATCCCCTCGGCGTGCTCCACCAGCACGCGCCCGGCGGGCGTGAGGTGGACGCTGCGCCCGCGCCGCTCGAGCACGTCGTAGCCCAGCTCCTGCTCGAGCGCGCTCAGCTGCTGCGAGACCGCCGACGGGCTGAACGAGAGCGAGTCGGCCGCGGCCCGGATCGTCCCGTGCAGGGCCACCTCCCGCAGCGTGCGCAGTCGCCGGACGTCGAGCATCAGCTCCGCTTAACGATACGCCAAGCAACTCGCGCTGGTGCGGGGCCGCACGTAGCTGGCACCGTGTGGCGATGAGCCATCTGCGCAGGGCCGGATTCCCGCTCTGGCTCGCCGGCGCGCGCCTGCGCCGCCGGGGCGCGCCGCTGCTGCTCGTGGTGCTCGGCCTGGCGGCGGCCACGGCGATGCTGGCGGCGGTGCTGGCGGGGACGACCGCCGCGGAGGACCGCGAGGTTGGGCGGCAGGTCGCACAGCTCCCGGCGAAGGTGCGCTCGGTGCGCGTGAACTGGTTCAGCGTCGGCGGCCAGGTCGCGCCCTACGCCACGCTCGACGCCGACGTGCGACGGCAGCTCGGCCGCGTGCTCGACACCCCGGCGACCGGCACCTCGCTCTACCGTGAGAGCCAGCTCGGCGGCTGGCTGCTCGGTCTGGGCGCCGTCGACGACCTCGGCCGCTGGGTGCGGCTGCGCTCGGGCCGGGTGCCGCATGTCTGCCGGCCCGAGCACTGCGAGGTGCTGGTCGTCCGCGGCGGGGGCCGGATTCCGAACATCCCGGGCCTGCGGCTCGTCCCCGTGGGCAGGGGTGACCTGCGCACCCCCACGCTCTTCGGCGACGCCGTGCCTGCACAGGGGCTGAACCAGTCGCCGTTCGTGCAGAAGATCAGCCGCTACCACCGACCTGCCCCGCCGCCGCTCGTCCTCGCGAACGGCGTCGCCGCCCTGGACTCCTCGCCGATCCTGCGCGACTCGTACAGGAGCTACGGCTGGGTCGTGCCGCTCCGGCGAGGCGCGGTGCGGTCGTGGTCGGCCGACGGGCTCGTCACGCGGATCGACCAGGCGCGCACGGCGTTCGAGGGCTCCGGCTTCGGCTTCGAGCTGACCGCGCCGACGGACGAGCTGCGCGCGGCGGCCGACGACGCGCGCGTGGCGGGCCGGCGCCTGCTGCTGCTCGGAGGGGAGGCGGTCGCGCTCGTGCTCGCGTTCGCGGTGCTCGTGGCGGCACGGCACCGGCGCGACGCGGACGCGCTGCTCGCGAGGCTGCGCGGAGCGGCCGTGCCGCGCTGGCAGGGCGGGCTGGTGCTGTTCGCGGAGTCGCTCGCCGCGGCCACGGCCGGGACGGTCATCGGGTGGACCGCCGGCTCGGCGGCGGCGACCGTGATCGCGGGGAGAAGCGGCGAGCCCGTGGCCGCGCTGCTGCGGCACTCCGTCCTCGGCGGGCGCGGGGTCGCGCTCGCCCTCGCCGTCGGCGCCGCCGCCGCGCTGGTGCTGACGCTCGCGCTCGCGATAGCGCCGATCCGCGTCGGCGGCCTCTCGCTCTCGCCTCTCGACGTGGCCGCGCTCGGCGCGGCGCTCGCGGTGGTCGTCGCCCTCGCCCGCGGCGCGGCCGACGCGTCGGCGCTGCTCGCCGGCAACGGCACCGGGCTCGTCCTCCTCCTGCTGCCGGCGCTCGTGGGCTTCGCGGCCGCGGTGGCGGTCGCGCGCGTGCTCCCGCTCGCGCTGCGCCTGCTCGAGCGGGCGGTGCCGCGCGACGCGCTCACGCTGAGGCTCGCCGCGCTCGGGCTCGCGCGCCGTCCCGGGTACGCCTCCGTCGCCGTAGCCTTCGTCGTCGTCTCGGTCGGCTTCGCGCTCTTCGCCTCGTCCTATCGCTCGACGCTCGTCGAGGGCCAGCGCGAGCAGGCCGCCTTCGCCGTGCCGGCCGATCAGGTCGTCCGCGAGGACCTCGCGCAGCTGGTGCCGGTTCGCTCCGTGGTGACGCCGCAGGTCGCGCGCTCCCTCGGCGCGCGCGTCAGCCCGGTGACGCGCCTGGCCGGGAGCATCGCCGGCGCGGACGTGACGGGAATCACGGTCCTCGGCCTGCCGCGGGGCGCGCTCGCCGGGATCGGGGGCTGGCGCGCGGACTTCGCCTCGACGGGCCCGGAAGCGCTCGCGGGCAAGATCGACCCGCAGCGCCCGGTCGCGTTGCGCGGGCCACG
>DATIFC010000042.1:0-29319 GCA_035455445.1 Gaiellaceae bacterium
AAGGCCGGCGCACGCTGCAGTTCGGCAACGAGTACCGCGTGAAGCCGGAGCCCGACTTCTTCGCCGAGGTGAAGGCGCTCCTCGGCGAGGCTGCCGTGGCGTGAGGCTCACGGGCCAGGCGAGCCTCTCGCTCGTCGAGGACGGGGCCGACGCGACGTCCGGGTCGGCAACGTCGAGGCGCAACCCGACGAGCTACTCGGCCGCGGCGCCGACCGGCAGCACGGGCCGGTGGACCAGGAGCACGGGCCGCGCGAGCTTCGCGTGCGCGACCCGGACGGCTACCTGCTAGGCACCGGCCGCTCGTGAAGCCGCGCGGAGTCTACGAGACGGTCGTCTACGCTCCGGAGCTCGAGCGCGCCGCCGCGTTCTACCGTGACGTCCTCGACCTGCGCGAGGTCGAGGACGGTGTCTTCCGACTCGACCGCGGCGGGGTGCTGCTGCTGTTCGACCCGGCCCGCTCGTCGCAGCCGGGCCGGCTTGTGCCCTCGCACGGCGTAGCAGGCGAGGGGCACGTCGCGTTCGCGGTCGGCCCCGGTGAGCTCGACGCCTGGCGCGAGCGGTTGGGCGCCCACGGCGTCGAGCTCGAGCAGGAGAAGGACTGGCCGCAGGGCGCGCGCTCGCTCTACGTGCGCGATCCCGCCGGCAACTCGGTCGAGCTGGTGGAGGGCGATCTCTGGTCGCCGTGACGCTTCGTCACAGTGTCCGACACCGAGGTTGGCGTTGTCTCCGCTGCGCGAACGGCAGTTGTGGATAGCTGGTGACGGTTTTTCCTGCGTGTCTGACACCGAGTCTGGGCACCGGGTCGTACCCGGCGCTTGCTCTACGTGCGCGGTCCCGCCGGCAACTCGGTCGAGCTAGTCGAGGGCGACCTCTGGCCGCCCTGAGTCCGGACGCGCGCGCCTGCGCCGTGCGAGCAGCGCGATCCCGGCTGCCCCGGCGAGCAGCACCGGGATGCCGATGCCGAGCGGGAGCGCATAGCCCGTCCCGGACGAGCCCTGAGGCGCGTGCGCCGGCAGGCCGATCCCGACGAGCGTCTCCTTCAGCATCGGGTTGCGGTACCAGCCGCCGCGCGTGCGCGTGTCGAAGATCGGCTGCTCTGGGCGGGTGTAGGTGACCGCGCCGCCGCGGGCGTAGGGGTAGAGATCCTGGCGCACGCGGTGCGTCGTCGTCGCCGGAACCGTCCAGACGATCGTGTAGCGAGGCCCGAGCTTCCCGGCCGGGCGCCCCGGCAGCATCGGGTTCGGCGACTGGCCGACGGCCGACGGGAAGAACCCGCTCGCCTCGGTCAGCTCGGCGAGCTTGCTCCCGCTGAAGTTGTCGAAGTCCTTCGCCTTCAGCGTCAGCGTCTTCGAGAACCCCGGCCCCGAGATCGAGGCCTGGCTCGGCTCCTTCGCCGCCGCGAGCGCGGGCACGGCGAGCGCCGCGAGCGCGAGGGCGAGGCTGAGGCGGATCATGGTCGCTCCTTTCGAGGGTGTACCGCCGGTACACCGCCCGACGCGGCCGGGTTCCGTGCCTCGCGCGCTCAGCCGGCCTGGCGGTGGAGCTCCTGGGCGACCTCGAACTTCTCGACCGAGAGGACGGTGCCGTCGACGGCCTCGGCGGCGCGGCGCCGCGCGCGCCCTGCGACGGACTCGCTGTTCTCGAGCACCGCCGCGTTCTCCCAGAGCGTCACCGTCATCGTGCGCCCGTCCTCGGGATCGACGAGGACGTAGCCTCCGGCGAATCCCTGGAGCTGCTCGACCTCTCCCGCCGCCGCGGCAAATGCCTGCACCGCCGCGTCGATGCGTGCGGGGTCTACCTCGTAACGTGCAACGCGTGCCAGCATGGCCCGGAACCCTAGCGGCTCGGCGGGTGTAGAGAGGACAGTGGTGGACCGGCCACTGGACGAAGCCGAGCTCGTGGAGCGGGCCCGGCGCGGCGACCTCGCAGCCTGGGAGACGCTCGTGCGCAGATATCAGGGAATCGCGTTCCGGACGGCATACGTGCTGGCGGGCAACGCGGCCGACGCTGAGGAGGCGGCTCAGGACGCGTTCATCAAGGCCCACCGCGCGCTCGGCCGCTTCCGCCGTGGGGCGGCGCTCAAGCCCTGGCTGCTGCGCATCGTGGCGAACGAGGCCCGCAACCGCCGCCGCTCCGCCGCGCGGCGCGAACGCCTGACGCTCCGCGCGGCCGAAGGCATCGCTCGCGATGCCGGCCTGAACCGCCCGGGGGACGCGGTCCCGTCCCCCGAGGCGGCTCTCCTCGCGCGCGAGTCGCAGGGGCGCCTGCTGGCCGCGGTCGAGCGGCTGTCGGAGGAGCACCGGGACGCGGTCGCCTGCCGCTACCTCCTCGAGCTCTCCGAGGAGGAGACGGCCGCGGCGCTCGGCATCCGCAAAGGCACGGTCAAGTCGCGGCTCTCGCGCGCGCTCGACCGCCTGCGCGAGTCGCTGGAGGCCGAAGCGTGAGCACGCTACGCATTCGGGTTGGTCGGAGGTCTCGACTCGGCCATCGTGGCTGGACGCAACGAACCGCTCTCGAGGTTGCCCCATGAGCGGGCTCGAGCAGCGCCTGCACGAGCTCGGCCGCGAGCTCGCCTTCCCGCCGGAGCCGGACCTCGTGCCGCGCGTGCTCGCCGGCGCGCGCGGCCGGCCGTTTCCGTGGCGGGCGGCTGCGCTCGCCTTCGCCGTGGTCGCGGTCGCGGTTGCGACCGCGTTCGCCGTTCCGCAGGCGCGCAGCGCGATCCTGCGCTTCTTCCACGTCGGCGGTGCGAGCGTCGAGCTCGTCGACACGCTGCCGCCGGCCGCCGAGCGCACACAGGCCGGTGGCCTCGGCCGTCCGCGTACGCTCGCCGAGGCCGAGCGGCGCGTCGGCTTCCGGATCCTGCTGCCGAAGGTCGACCACCGGCCGCGGCGCGCGTACGTGATCGGCAGCTCGGTCGCAACCGTCCTCCTGCGCTCGCACGGGGCGACGGTGCTGCTCTCCGAGTTCGAGTCCTACGGCGAGGAGGCGCTGAAGAAGCTCGCCGTGAACAAGACGGTGATCGAGGCCGTCCGCGTCGACGGCGCGCACGGCCTCTGGCTCGAGGGCGGCCCGCACACGCTGAGCTGGATCGACCGCGAGAGCGGCTACCGCGAGCGCCCGGTGCTGGTCCGGGGCAACGTCCTGCTCTGGCTCCACGACGGGCTCACGCTCCGCCTCGAGGGCCGGTTGAGCAAGGCGCAGGCGCTCGAGATCGCCCGCCGCGTGCGCTGATATCCCCCTGCCGGGGGAGATCCGCGGCGCCGCTTCCTCCGAATTACGTGTACATGACTGCGGCGGACGTTCACATCGCCACCGAGACGGAGCTGGAGCGCGTCGAGCACTGGCGGGCCGAGGAGCTCGTCCGGGCCGGATTCGACCCGAGCGACGCCGTCGCGCTCGCCGGGCGGCACGACATCGACCTGCACCTCGCGATCGCGCTCGTCGAGCAGGGCTGCCCCTACGAGACGGCGATCGACATCCTGATCTGACGCAGGCGTCGCGGCGCCCGGGCAGAATGTCGCCCGCGTGAGCCTCGCCTTCATCCCTTCGCCCAGCGGCGGCACGCTCGACCTCGGGCCGCTGACGATCCACATGTACGGCCTGACGCTGCTGGTCGCGATCGCGGCCTGCATCTGGCTGACCGGTGTGCGCTGGGTGCGGCGCGGCGGCGACTGGGACCTCGTGCTGAAGGTCGCCGTCTGGGGTGTTGCGGCCGGGATCGTCGGCGCCCGCGCGTACCACGACATCACCAGCTGGAACGAGGTCTCGAGCCCGAAGTGGAAGGGCGTCTTCGCGGTCTGGGAGGGCGGGCTCGGCGTCTGGGGCGGAATCCTGCTCGGCTCCCTCGTCGGCGCGATCGTCGTGCGCCGTGAGGGCGCGCGCGTGCGCGACATGATGGACGCCGTCGCGCCCGGCCTCCTGCTCGCTCAGGGCATCGGGCGCTGGGGCAACTGGTGGAACCAGGAGCTCTACGGCAAGCCGACGAGCCTGCCGTGGGGGCTGAAGATCGACCCCGAGCACCGGGTCGCGGGCTACGAGAGCAACGCGACCTTCCAACCGACCTTCCTCTACGAGTTCGTCTACGACCTCGTCGGGGTCGGGTTGTTGCTGCTGCTGGACCGGCGCTTTCGCTTCAAGCCGCCGGCGCTGTTCGCCCTCTACGTCTCGTACTACACGGCGGGGCGCTTCTGCGAGGAGCTCATTCGGATCGACCCGGCGCACCACTTCGCCGGGCTGCGGCTGAACGCCTGGGTCTCGCTCGTCGTGTTCGTCGTCTCGACGGCGTTCTTCGTCTGGTGGCAGTTCCTGCGCGGCGGCGAGGGGCCGAGGCGCGTCGGGCGGCGACGGCGTGAGCGTCGCGAGCCCGAGGGCCCGGCGATGGCGATCCCCAAGGGCCGCGTCCGGTAGCGCGGTTAGCCTGGCGCCCGATGGTCGTGCGCGAGCTCGAGCTGGACCTCGACGCCTTCGAGGGACCCTTCGACCTGCTGCTGACGCTCGTCCTGAAGGAGGAGCTCGACCTCGCCGAGGTCGACGTCGCGGGAATCGTCGTCACCTTCGTCGAGCGGCTGGCCGAGCGCGGCGAGCTCGACCTCGAGGCCTGCGGCGAGTTTCTCGTGCTCGTGGCGGCGCTGCTCGAGCTGAAGGCGCGCGGGCTGTTCCCGGACGAGGAGGCCGAGCTGGCGGAGCTCGAGCCGGAGGAGGCCGCGGAGGAGCTGGCGCGCCGGCTCGCCGAGTACCGGCGCGCGAAGGAGGCGGCCGCGTGGCTCGCCGAGCGGCTGGACGCGGAGAGCGACCGTTTCTTCCGCCTCGGCCCGGCGCCTCTGGCCCCGAAGCTCGAGCGGCGTCTCGCCCCGCAGGAGGCGGACTCGCTCGCCGCGGCGCTGCGCGCGCTGGCGGCCGAGCCTCCGGCGGTCTCGCTCGCGCACCTCGAGCTGCGCTTCCCCCCCGTGGCCCGGTTCCTGGAACGCTTCCGCGCCGTGCTGAGGCGGCGCAGGGTCTTCGACCTGGACGCGGAAGTGGAGGGCATGTCGAGAATCGAGCAGGCGGTCGCGTTCCTCGCGCTGCTGGAGCTGCGGCGCGGGGGAGAGGTCGCGCTGGAGCAGGCCGCCCCGTTCGCGCCCATCCGCGTGCGCCGGGCGACCGCCGCTTCCGAGGAGAGGAGACAGGAATGGATCGCCCGCTCCGCCTGATCACCGCGAGCCCGGTCGACCGCCTCGCGCGCACGGTCGAGGCGCTGCTCGTCGTTGCCTCGCAGCCGCTGTCGGTGGACGAGCTCGCGGAGGCCGCGAACGACGACGCCGAGCGCGTCGAGACCGCGCTGCGCCTGCTCGGCGAGCGCTACGCCGAGGGCCGCAGCGGGATCGTGCTCGAGCACGTCGCCGGCGGCTGGGCCTTCCGCGGCTCGCGCGAGGCCGCCGAGGCCTGCAGCCGGCTGTTCGAGCGGCCGGTCGAGCGCGGGCTCTCGGCAGCCGCGCTCGAGACACTCGCGATCGTCGCCTACCTGGGGCCGGTCAGCCGGCCGGAGATCGCACGCATCCGCGGGGTCGCGGCCGACTCGGTCGTGGCCGGCCTGGTCGAGCGAGGGCTGATCGCGGAGGCCGGGCGGGAAGACAAGCCGCTCGGCGGGGCGATCCGCTACCGCGCCACGCCGCTCTTCGAGCGCGTCTTCGGCCTCGACTCGCTCTCGGCCCTGCCGCGCCTGGACGACCTCGGCGAGAGCACGGACGAGATCCGCACGCGCCTCGAGTCGGTCGCCGAGCGCCGCCCGGCCTGATCACGGCCTGCGTCCGACGAAGATCGCCCAGCCGAGGAGCGCCCGCTCGAACCCGAAGTAGTCCGACCGGCGGCGCTCGTGCCGGGCGCGGATCTCGGCAGCGTCCGCGTGGTCGGGATGCTCGGCGAGCCATTCCTCGACAGCCCGCCAGTGCAGGCTCTCGTAGCGGTCCCAGTCGTCGTCGGAGGCGGCGACGATCGCCGTGATCGCGAAGCCGGCCTGCTCGAAGCGGCCGACGGTCTCGGCGAGGTCGACGTACCCCTGGTCGTCGATCCCAGCCGGAAGCGGCCACTCGCGCCAGTACGGCTCGCCGATCGCCACGACGCTGCCGGGGCGCACGGCCGGCCCGAGCGCCGCGGCCGCCTCGGCGATCGTCCCCCAGACGAAGCTCGCGCCGAGGCAGAGCGCGGCGTCGAAGGCCTCGGCTTCGAATGCGACCTCGGCCGCGTCCGCGGTCTGCACCTCGATCAGCGACGCGAGTCCGGTCGCGGCAGCCAAGCGCCGAGCCTCGTCGGCGAAGCCCGGCCGGATCTCAATCGCGTGGATGCGGCACCCGTAGGCGGCTGCGAGGATCCTCGCCGGCCCACCCTTGCCGCAGGCGACGTCGAGGACGCGGCTGCCCGGCGAGAGCCGCAGGTAGTCACCGACGAGCCGGATCTTCTCCGCGCTCGTCGGGTTCTGAAGCTCGTGGTCGCGCTCGACGATCTCCCAGGGCCAGGCCACGGTCGTCAGAGCCTGCGAATGATCGCCTCGGCCTCGTCGCGCGTGAAGGCGCGCAGGGTCTCCGTGTGCTCGGCGCCGTGCTGCTGCAGCTTCATCAGGATCTCCGCAGCGGTGTCGTCGTCGGGCGCCTCAAAGATCTCGACGACGTCGTAGCGCCCGAGCGTGACGTAGACGCCGACGAGCTGCCCGCCGGCCTCCTCGACGATCCGCTCGCCCTCCTCGACCCGCTCGCGCCAGGCCGGCAGCCCCGCGACGCCCTTCGAGGTCCAGCGCATCAGCGAGACGTAGTGCGGCACGGGCAGAACATACTGCCGCCGTGGAGATTCGCGGAAAGGTCGCCGTCGTGACGGGCGCGGCGGCGGGCATCGGCCGCGCGATCGCGGGGGCGCTCGCCGCCGAGGGCGCGGCGGTGGTCGTCGCCGACGTCGACCCCGGCGAAGGTCGCCGGGCGGCGGAGGAGGCCGACGGCCGCTTCGTCGCAACGGACGTGCTGGTGGACGACGAGCTGCGCGAGCTGATCGAAGGCGCGGAGGGCCTCGAGATCCTCGTCAACAACGCCGGTGGCGCGCCGGGCCCGCACTACCCGGAGGCTCCGGTCGAGCTCTGGAGCCGCACTCTCGACCTCAACCTTCGCAGCACCATGGTGGCGACCCAGCTCGCGCTGGGGGGCATGAGTGCCGGCGGGGCGATCGTGAACGTCTCCTCGATCGCGGGTTACGGCCTCGCCCCGCACGAGGCACCGGAGTACGCGGCCGCCAAGGCCGGCCTCGTCCGTCTCACCGGTGCGCTCGCGTCCCTCGCGACGACCCGCGGTGTCCGCGTCAGCTGCATCTGGCCGGACTGGGTCGACACACCGGCGGTCCGCCGCAGCCTCGCCGCGATGAGCGAAGAGGAGCGCGCCTCGGTGCCGGAGCTGGTGAGCTCCGACGAGATCGCGCAGCTCGTCCTGGAGCTGATCCGGGACGAGGCGTCCGCAGGGCGCGTCGTGGTCAGGCCGGCCGGCGGCGAGCCGTTCGCGATCCCGCAGGAGCCGTGAGGCTGAACGCGTACCTCGCGCGGGCGGGCGTCGCCTCCCGCCGCGGCGCCGACGAGCTGATCAAGGCCGGCCGCGTGACCGTCAACGGCGAGGCGGGGCAGCTGAACACCTTCGTCGAGAGCCGCGACCGAGTCGAAGTCGACGGGCGCCCCGTCGAGCTCCAGCCGCTGGCGTACGTGCTGCTGCACAAGCCCGCCGCGTCGGTCACGACCGCGCGCGACCCTCAGGGCCGCCGCACCGTCGTCGACCTCGTCGGCCACCCCGCGCGCGTCGTCCCCGTCGGCCGCCTCGACGCCGACACCACCGGGGCGCTGCTGCTCACGAACGACGGCGAGCTGGCGCACCGGCTCGCCCACCCGCGCTACGAGGTCGAGAAGGTCTACGAGGCCGAGGTCGAGGGCGAGCCCGGCGACGAGGCGCTACAGCGGCTGCGCGACGGGGTCGAGCTCGACGACGGCCCGACCGCGCCGGCCGAGGCGCGGCGCCTGGGCGCGGGCACCGTCGAGCTGGCGATCCACGAGGGCCGCAAGCACCAGGTCAAGCGGATGCTGGCCGCCGTCGGCCACCCGGTGCGGCGGCTTCACCGCAGCCGCTACGCGGGCCTGGCGCTCGAAGGGCTCGAGCCCGGCGCGTGGCGCGAGCTCGAGCCCTCCGAGGTCGATCAGCTCAGGAACCGAGCGCGGCCGCCTGCGCGAGCAGGTCGTCCGCGGCGCGGGCCCAGGCCTTGATCTGGTTCTCGTCCAGCTTCGCGCCGTCGAACTCGGCGGCGTTGAAGCCGGAGCGGATCTCCGCCGCGAGCGCGTCGCGCTGAGCGGTCAGCGACGCGATCGCGTTCTCGGTGTCGGTGTAGGTCTGGTCGCCGGACGAGTTGCTCGCCAGACCGCGGGTCGACGCCTTGAGCGTGTCCATCGAAAACGAGCCGAAGGACGCGAACAGCTGCTTGTACGAGGCCGCCAGCCGCTCGAGGCTCGGGTGATGGACTCTCAGGCTGACGGGCAGGGCGTTCTCGTCGGCGATCTGGGTCACCGCGCGCCCGTCGGTCTGGTAGTCGTCCTTCAGGCCGAGCAGCGTGAGCATGGTCGGCCTGTGGTCGGTGTGGTCGGTCCAGACACTCGAGTCGTCGCCGAGGTTCCTGACGCCCGGGCCCACGTACCCGGCCCACGTGGTGGCGATCTCGTCCTGGATGTCGCCGTGGTTCCAGGCGAAGCTCTGGCTCGTCCGCGGCGGGATCGAGGCGCAGTCGGCCTGCGTGGCGCACGCCGGGCCGCCCGTGGCAAAGAAGAACCAGTCGGGGTCGGCGAACGGCGTGAAGGTCGGCGTCCGCGCCGGGTCGGCCGTGACCATGTGCAGCGTCTTCATCTCGACCGGGTCGGCGAGCGCGACCATGATGTCGTGCTGGTCGACGCCCGTGTACGGGTTCAGCCAGTGCAGCTGCGCCATCTCCCGCTCGAGGTTCCGCGTCACCGCGTCGGTGCGGGACGGGTTGCCCGTGATGTAGACGTTGGGCGCGTCGTCCGAGTGCACGGTGAAGTTCGTGGTGTCCCCGTACTGGGTGCGGACCATCCGGCGCAGGTCGCCGTTGATCTCGCCGACCGGCTTGCCCGTGTAGTCGCACGCGACGGTGACGCCGTCGCACTCGGGGTTGTTCGGCTGCGAGCCGGCGAAGTGGTCGCCCTCGTCGACGGTGAAGAGGAACAGCGTGTTCGACTTGTTGATCCCGTCGGCCGCCAGGCGGTCGAAGAACCGCTGGAACGCCACGTCGTAGTCGTGCAGCTGCTGGACGTAGCCGGCCTCGCCGGGCGCGTACGCGAAGTGGATGTTCCCGGAGGTGCCGTGCCCGTCGTGGGCGTCCGAGATGTACGCGTACGTGACCGGGATCCCGGCCTCCTGCATCTGCGCGACCCACGAGAGCGAGACCGTCGCCTCCATCCCGTCGAAGCCGGGGAAGCCGACGTGGCCGGTCGCGTCCTGGATCACATTGCCGTTGAGGTCGGTCATCGGCCCGCCCGGATGGATCACCGGGTTGACGTACTTCGCGCCGAAGAGGCCCTCGTAGCCGGCGTAGCCGCCGGGCTCGTCGGGCAGCAGGTCGGGCTTCGCGTGCTCCGAGCTCGCGCAGACGACCGAACCCTGCGCGCAGTGGACGCCGATCCCGACGAAGTCGGCGAAGCCCTGGGCCGGGTTGGCCGCGACCTCCTGGGCCTCGGGCGAGTTGGGCCCGAAGACCGTCTGGATGTCGACCGCCGTGTTCTCAAGGATCGTGTTCGCCGTCGCGACCGAGCCGAAGTCACAACCCGCTCGCGTGAACGGAACCCACGGTGCCGGGGCGATCTTTCCGTGCTCGTTGATCATCTCCGGTGTCGTGTCGGTCGTGCTTCCCGCCGGGTCGAACAGCGGCGCCGTCCAGTAGGCGAACGAGACGCCCGTCCGCGTCGTGCCGTCCGTCTTGAAGTAGCGGAAGCTGTTCGAGATCGGGATCCCCATCCGGTCGGGGTAGACGCCGGTCAGCGTCGAGAGGATCCCGGTCGCGGTGTGCGAGATCAGGACGGTGTGGTCGTTCGTGAGCAGCGTCCCGTTGCCGCGGATGAAGTTGAGCAGGTGCGGCATCTGCTCGAGGTCCGACGGGACGGTGGCATGGTCCCGCAGGAAGTGCGTGTTGTCGAACTGGATCTGGATCACGTGCTTGATGCCGTTGGCGAACGTGCAGTCGCTCCCCGCTGCCGGCTCGGCGGCCTTCGCGCCGGCCGTCTGCGACGACACGCCCACCACCGCGGCCGCCGCGAGCGCCGCGACCGCGAGCGCGGCGAGGACGCTCCTCCGTCTCCCCTTCATGACGCCTCCTCGGTGGATTGCCGCGGGAATCTAGAGGGGCGCCGGGGGTAGTCCAAGCGATATCCGTCCGGCAGACTGCATCGCGGTGAAAAGGGCTGCGATCGTTCTGATCCTGGCCGCGCTCGGCCTCGCGGGCGACGCGTCGGGCCACGGCCGGACCGGCCGGAGCGGCTACGTCTCGACCGTCTCTGCGCTCGTCCCGCCGGTGCTCGGGGTGAGCGTGAACGTGCTCGGCGGCGACGACCGGCTGCGTCTCAGCAACTACAGCGGGAAGACGGTCGTCGTGCTCGGCTACGAGGGCGAGCCGTTGCTCCGCTTCGACAAGGACGCGGTGTTCCGGAACGCGCGCTCCCCGGCGAGCGGGGCACCGCTCTGGCGCCGCGTGGCGCGCACCGCGAGCTTCGACTGGCACGACCGGCGCATCCACTGGCCGGCCCCCGAGCCGCCGCAGGCGGTGCGGGATGAGCCGGACAAGGCGCACCTGATCTTCAACTGGCGCGTTCCGGCGCGGGCCGACGGGAAGCCGTTCGCGATCACCGGCTTCCTCGGCTACGTGCCCCCGAGGTCTCAGGAGCGCGGCGGCCCCGGCTGGGTGCTGCCGCTCGCAGGCGGCGTCGGCCTCGCGGCGCTCCTCGTGGTGGGAGCCGGGGCCCGCCGCCGGTCGCGGCGGGCCCGCTAGCTCAGGTCCCTACGGAGAGGGAACCAGCGCCGGGCAGTTCGGCGCGGTCGCGCCGTTGCCGTCCGCGCAGTTGATGCGGCCGTCCGGCGCGGCCTTGACGACCGGGCTCAGGGGCGAGGCCGCGGTCACGTAGTCCGCCGCCACCTGATCCATGATGTCCTGCGTCGTCATCCGCGGCGTGAAGACGGGGTACCCGTCGCCGCCGTTCGCCATGAAGTCGTTCTCGGCGATCTTGTACGTCGAGCCCGCGGTCAGGTCGACAGGGGCTGCTGTGCAGTTGCCCGACGCGTCCGCCAGCACAGCTCCGGTGACGCGGCTGCCCGCCGGGGCTGCGATGTCGTAGGTGAAGCAGAGCCCGGACACCTGCGGGAAGCGGCCGTCGACGGCCGGCATCCGCGAGACGCCGTTCTCGAGCATCGTCTTCAGCTCGGCGCCGTTCACGTCGAGCGTCACGACGATGTTCCCGAACGGCAGCACGCCGAGCACCTGTCCCCTCGTGATCGGAAACGGCGGCGGCGTGTACGGCCCGCAGAAGTCGCCGCTGATGTCCGTCGTCGGACAGGTCAGGTCGGCCCGCAGGCCGCCCGAGTTCGTGATCGCGAACTGGACGCCGATCGGGTTGTACTTCGTCCGCATCGAGTCCGTGACGACGTCGCCCACGAGCGACTCGCACGTCCGGCCCACGCCGTTGCCGCACTGGTCCGCGCGCGGGATGAACTTCGTCGAGCTCCCGATCGTCGTGCCGAGGATCGGCGCCAGCTGCGTCTGCAGGTCGTCCAGGCGCGCCTGGATCTGCGCGTCGGGCGTGACGCCGATGTTCCACGGCTTGTGGAAGTCCGCCGTCTTGTAGACGACGCCCTGGTTGCCGGGCCCGATCACGAGCCGCACGCGCGTGAAGCGGATGCCCTTGCTGCGGTTCTCGGTCACGAGCACACCGTTCGGCCGGGTCGTGTTGACCTGGAAGTCGGTGTGGTCGCCGATCACCGCGTCCACGTTGGTGACGTTGTCCGCGAGGTCGACGAGCGGGCCCGTCGGGTCGGTCAGCGACCCTGCCGTCGCGCCGAGATGCCCCATCGCCACGATCGCGTCCGTCGACGCCGCGAGCGCCGCCGCCTCGACGTTGACGTGGTCGGTGGAGCTCTCGACGTGGAACGGCACGAGCCCGGCGGGGTTGATCAGCGTCGGCAGGTCGTCGTTCGAGTAGCCGACCATCGCGAGCCTCACGCCGTGCGGGAAGGTGAACACGTGCGACGGCGACCACTCCGGCGGGGTGTTCCCGTTGGCGTCGACGATGTTCGAGGAGACGAACGGGTAGTCGGCGATCGGGATCAGCGTGTGCCGGAGGTAGTCCTGGCCGCGGTCGAAGTTGTGGTTGCCCAGGCCGTCGATGTCGATCCCCATCATGTTCATGACCTCGATCGTCGGCGTGTCGCCGAAGAAGGCCGAGATCGGGGGAGTCGCGCCGACCGAGTCGCCGGCCGCCATCTCGATCACCGCGGCGCTGCCGTCCTTGCCGGAGAGCGCCGCCTCGGCCTCGTACGTGGCGAACCACTGCTTGAGGAAGGCGGACCCGCCGATCGCGAAGGCCGGCCCGACGGTGTCGGCCGTCTCGCTGAGCGGCGTCAGCTGGCCGTGGTAGTCGCTGATGTCGAGGATCGTGACCTCGGTCAGGTCGTGCGCGTCCTTGACGAGGTCGTACAGGATGCGGCCCCGCGCGTTCTGCGGGCCGGGGATCCCCATCAGGAACGCGATCGTCGGGGCGACGTCGATCGCCCGCAGGCCCTGGACGTTGTCGTTGTTGTTGATGTCGGGGCCGCCCAGGACGAAGGTCGCGTGCATGTTGATGTTGTTGGCCAGGTCGACGTAGTTCGGCAGGTAGCCGTGCTGGCCGAAGAAGTGGGACAGCGCGATCGTCTGGTTCGCCGTGCCCGCGTCGGACTGGTACGGCGGCCTGGTGACGACGACCACGTCGCCGCTGCGATTCGGATGGAGCGAGTCGGAGCCGTCGACGTTCCGGAGCTCCTCCTTGTTCATGATCCGCTCGATCACCTGCTTGCCCGGGTTGGCCGGGTCGGTCACGTCCTGGAAGGCATTCCGCACCGCCGTGCGAACCTGCTCGTAGGTGGTGCCGGCCGGAAGCGTCGGGTTGACGTAGACCTGGATCGTCCCGCCGGCCCAGCACGCCTTCGTCAGGTCGGTCGTGGCGGCCGAGCAGTTCGACGCGCTGGCGTTGCTCGCGTGCAGCGAGACGCCGTTGACCGTCGCCTTGTTCAGGACGTTGTTCGCGTTGACGGCGTACCACTGCGGTGCGAAGCCGTGGTCGGAGCCGGCGAACGTGACAGGGTTGCCGCCCATCAACGAGCGGGTGATGCCGAGCTTCTCGTCCGCGTCGGCGTACGCGCTGCGGATGTAGCCCTCGCGGATCGCGACGCGATGCGCGGTCCCCCGGCCCGTGCACTGCACGTCGTCGAAGCGCGGGCTCACGTCGTAGCACGGGTTCGGGCCGCCGTCGGCGTCCGTCGGCGAGACGAGGCCCATGAACTGGTGCGAGACCTCGTCGGTGAACGGGTAGCCGACCAGTGCGAGGTCGGTGTCGGGTTGCAGCTCGCCGAGGATGAAGCGGATCACCTGCAGGCTGTAGGCGCGCTCGAGGTCACGGCCCTGCTCGACGTAGGTGTCCTCGTCGACCACGCCGCCCTCGAGGGGGGCGAAGTCCGCCGCCGCCCACGGCAGCAGGTTGTCGGCGATGTACTTCTCCAGCCGGTCCTCTCCCGGCCCGCCCGCAGGCAGGCCGTTGCACGGCGTCCCGCACTTGGCGATCGCGCGCGCGAGCGAAGTGTCGTAGAGCTTGAAGTTGCCCAGGTCCGGCGCGAGCGAGATCAGCTTCACGTAGTGGCCGACGGTCTGGCCCGCCCGCGCGCCGATCAGGCCGTTCGCGCCGGTCAGCTTGACCGGCAGGAAGTCGCCGACCTCGAGGTCGACCGACGGCGAGGCGCCGGTCTTCCCGACGGGGCTGACGACGGCGTGGTCGTACCGCGCCCCGCCGCCGGTGACGCCGTCGTAGAAGTAGACGTTGTAGGTCCGCGTCGGGTTCTGCGCCCCGAAGGTGGTCGGGATCGTCCAGGTCGTCTCCATGGGGGTCGCGGCCGGATCGCCGGTCGGGACGTTCGCCCAGCCGGAGGCCGGGACCGGTGCCGCGGAGACCTGGTAGGTGACGCCGAAGAACGCGGCTCCCGCCTGCTCGGTCGCGTCGGCCTGGCCGACGAGCACGCCGCGGTTCGAGAAGAAGTTCGTGAAGTCGACGGTCGGGCCCTGGATGTTGGCCGCCGCCCCGCCGACCCAGTCGATCTGCGCCACCTTCTTTCCCGCCCGCTCGGCCGCGTTGGCGATCGTGTCCGCCTGCAGCACGCCGGCGCCCGAGAAGGACGTCCGGTTGCTGAACGTGTCGCCGCTGCGGAAGAACGTGTTGTTGGTCGAGCCGTGCTCGGAGGGGTAGGTGCCGGTCGCCATCGTGTACCAGCCCACGCCGGTGTTCGGCGGGAAGGACTGGACCATGCCGTTGGCGCCCGTGACGCCCTCCTTCATCAGCTTGAGGTAGGTGGGCATGGAGCCCTGCTTGGCGTAGCGCTCCATCAGATCGGGGCGCATGCCGTCGGAGGCGAACATGACGACCTTCCCGACCGGCCGTCCGTCGCCCTTGGCCGTTGCGGTTCCGGCCGCGATCGTGAGAATCATTGCCGCAGCGCCCACGAGTACGGGCGCGAGCCAGCGGGCCCAACGTCTCATCGAGATGCTCCTCTCCCCGGTTGTCTCGAGAACCGCCGAGGAACCTACATCTAGCTGCGTATGAAGGCAATAGTGCGCAGATTCGAAGAGTGCTTTGACGCCGGCCCAGCGCGGTGCGAAGGTCCCGCAGCAGCAACAGGGGAGAGCAAACCAACCGAGGAGGTTTTTGCATGCTTCGGCGCCTTGCGGCGCTCGTCGTAGCGTCTGCGGCGGCAATCGCAGTTCTCGTCCTCTCCGGCGGCGCGGCCGCGAAGGGGAACGGCGATGCGAACAAGCTGCAGGGGATCGACCACATCGTGGTCGTCTACGAGGAGAACCACAGCTTCGACAACCTGTACGGCGGGTGGGAGCGCGTTCGCGGGCTCTCCGACGCCGACCCGGCGCACACCGCGCAGCTCGGCCAGACGGGCCCGAGCTCGTTCGCGCCGTACGAGTGCCTCTACCAGGACGACGCGAACCTTCAGGCCCAGTCGGCGGCGAACCCGTCGGGCCCGCTGAGCACGACGTGCAACAACACGACGGGCGGCACGTTCCCGAGCCACTTCGCGAATGCGCCGTTCACGATCGACGACTACATCTCGCCGACCGACGTCACCTGCCCGCCGGTGCTCTCGGCCTTCAGCTTCCCGAACGGGCTGCGCAAGGGCGGCATCAACCCGGCGAACGGGCAGGTCGTGCCCGGCGCGCGCTCCGGCGGCTGCACCCGCGACATCGTGCACCGCTTCTACGAGGAGCAGTTCCAGCTCAACGGCGGCCAGCAGAACCGCTACGCGCTCCAGAGCGACGCCGCCGGCCTCGTGATGGGCACCTACGACACCACGAAGCTGCCGGTCTACCGGTACCTGCACGAGCCCGGCCACCCGAAGTACGCCATCCTGGACAACTTTTTCCAGGCCGCCTTCGGCGGCTCGTACCTGAACCACCAGTTCCTGATCGCGGCGGCACCGCCGGTCTGCAGCGCCGCGAACGGCTGCCCGGCCAACGCGACCCACTCGGTGCTCGACCGTAACGGGAGCCCGACTGCGGTCAACCCGCCCGCGTCGAACCAGCCCCCGGGGATGGGCGCCGAGTACACCTCGCCGGACACGGGCCTGGTCAACGGCCCGTTGACGCAGGCCTGCGGCCTGCCGACGACACGCACGTGGCTCGCCTGCGGCGACTTCAGCGTCAACACGCAGCAGCCGGCCTTCCAGCCTTCGGGCCTCTTCGGCGCGAAGCTGCCGGCGCAGACCAACCCGACCATCGGCGACCGGCTGAACGGTGCCGGCGTCGACTGGGCCTGGTACTCGGGCGGCTGGTCGAACGCCAACGGCGACGTCGGCGCCCCCGGTTGGACGAACGGCGCGGGCCCGGCGGCGACGCCGACCGGCTGCTCCGACCCGAACGTCGACCCCGGCGTCTCGCACTGGCCGGAGTGTCCGGACAACCTGTTCCAGTACCATCACCAACCGTTCAACTACTACGCCGCGTTCTCGACGCAGACGCCGGCCGGGCTCGCGAACCGCACGGCCCACCTGCGCGACGAGCAGGAGTTCATCCAGGCTGCGCAGAGCTCGCAGAGCACGTGCAACCTCAAGCCCGTCAGCTTCGTGAAGCCGATCGGCGAGGAGAACGAGCACCCCGGCTACGCGAGCGAGCCGGACGGGAGCGACCATCTCGTCGACCTGCTGCAGGCGATCGAGAACGGCAAGTGCAAGGAGAACACGCTGGTGCTCGTCACCTACGACGAGTTCGGCGGCCAGTGGGATCACGTGCCGCCTCCGGGCCAGGGCAACGACAACGGCCCGAGCGACCAGTGGGGCCCGGGGACGCGCATCCCGGCGCTCGTGCTCGGCCCGCACCTGAAGGGGCCGTTCGTCGTCGACCACACCGAGTACGACACGACCACGGTGCTGGCGACGATCGAGCAGCGCTACGGGCTCGCCCCGCTCAGCACCCGCGACGCTGCGATGAACAGCCTCGCGAACGTCTTCGACGCCCACTAGGCGCCGGAGGGCTGGACTGCGACGCGGCCCCTCCTCGGAGGGGCCGCCGTCGTTCTAGCGCGGCACGAAGCCCATGCGCTCGTACATGCGCTCGAGCGTGGGCGTCGAGGCCTCGCGTGCCTTCTCCGCGCCGCGGGCGAGCAGCCGCTCGAGCTCCGCCGGATCGGAGCGCAGCTCCTCGTACCGCGTCGCGATCGGGTGCAGGAGCGCGACCACGGCCTCGCCCACGTCCTCCTTGAAGCTCCCGTACCCGGCTCCGTCGTAGCGCGCCTCCACGGCCTCGATCGGGTCCCCGGTGGCCACCGACATGATCTCGATCAGGTTGGAGACGCCCGGCTTGTCGTCCGGGTCGTGCCGCACGTCGGTGCCCGAGTCGGTGACGGCGCTCTTGAACTTCTTGCGGATCGCCCCGGGCGGGTCGAGCATCCCGACGGTCCCCTGCGCGGTCCCGCCGGTCGTGGACATCTTCTTCTCCGGATCCTGGAGGTCCATGATGCGCGCCCCCACGCCGGGGAAGATCCCGCCCGGGACCGTGAACGTCTCGCCGAAGCGTGCGTTGAAGCGCTCGGCGAGGTCGCGGGCGAGCTCGAGGTGCTGGCGCTGGTCGTCGCCGATCGGGACGGAGTCGGCCTGGTAGAGCAGGATGTCGCCGGCCATCAGGACCGGGTAGGTGAAGAGGCCGGCCGTGACCGATTCCTGCTGCTCGCTCTTCTCCTTGAACTGCGTCATCCGGCGCAGCTCACCGAACGTCGCGACCGCCGACAGCAGCCACGCGGCTTCGGCGTGAGCTGCGACGTGGCTCTGGACGAAGATCGTCGACCGCTCGGGATCGAGCCCGGTCGCGAACAGCATCGCGGCCAGATCGAGCGTCGTCGCGCGGAACTCCTCGGGGTCGTAGGCGACCGTGATCGAGTGCAGGTCGACGATGCAGAAGAAGGCCTCGCCCTGCTCCTGGGTGGCGACGTACTGGCGGAACCCCCCGCTGTAGTTGCCGAAGTGCTTCGCGCCGGTGGGCTGGATGCCGGAGAAGATGCGCATGGCGATCAGTATCGCAACTACCCGCGCGCCGCCCATTTCGGCCGCGCGGCGGGTACGTACACGGCGGTAGCCTCTGATGGCCGTGGCGACGAACGGATCCCCCGAGCTCCTGATCGTGATGGGCGCCGGCGCGACGGCGGACCAGACCGAGCACGTGCTCGCGCGGCTGCAGGAGGCCGGGGCGGACGCGCGCGTCACGCACGGACGCGAGTCGACGGTGATCGGCGCGATCGGCGAGCGCGAGCTGCTGGCGACGCTGCCGCTCGAGGGGTATCCCGGGGTCGAGCAGGTGCTGCCCATCCTGAAGCCGTACAAGCTCGTGTCACGCGAGGTCTCGCCCGACCCGACCGTGATCGACGTCGACGGGCGGAAGATCGGCGACGAGTACTTCGGGCTGATCGCGGGGCCGTGCACGGTCGAGTACCGCGAGCAGACGCTCGAGACGGCGCGGGCGGTGGCGGAGGCCGGGGCGACGTGGCTGCGCGGCGGGGCTTTCAAGCCGCGCACCTCGCCGTACACCTTCCAGGGCCTCGGCGAGGAGGCGCTCGAGATCCTGCGCGAGGCGCGCGAGGAGACGGGGCTTCCGGTCGTGACCGAGCTGATGGATCCCCGGCACGTGGAGGCGGTGCTCGACGCGGCCGACGTGATCCAGATCGGCGCGCGGAACATGCAGAACTTCATGCTCCTGGCCGAGGTCGGCCGCGCCGACAAGCCGGTGCTGCTGAAGCGCGGGCCGTCGGCGTCGGTCGAGGAGCTGCTGATGGCGGCCGAGTACGTGGCGCGCGAGGGGAACGAGCGGATCGTGCTCTGCGAGCGCGGGATCAAGACGTTCGAGCGCACGACGCGCTACACGCTCGACCTCGGGTCGGTCGCAGTGCTGAAGCACGAGACGCACCTGCCGGTGATCGTCGACCCCTCGCACGCGGCGGGGCGGCGGGACCTGGTCCTTCCCCTGGCGCGGGCGGGTGCTGCGGTCGGCGCGGACGGGATCATCGTCGAGTCCCATCCGGAGCCCGAGCAGGCGCTGTGCGACGGGCCGCAGCAGATCCCGACGGCGGAGTTCGGCGAGTTCGCCCGCGAGGTGCGTCAGGTGGTCGAGCTGCTGGGCAAGCGCGTCGGCTGAGCAGCCTCACCCGGCGCCAGGGCGTGGCCTGTGGACGAACCGGCACGCCTCCGCCACGCCCACGTCACGGACACGTCACACCTCCATCGCTAGCGTGAGCGATCCCCGGGTGGGTGGGGGCTAGGGATGGGACCCGCCTCTACGCGGCTGCCCGCGCTCCCGGGCGCGCGGTTAGCCTGGGCCGGTGGAGCTACGGCGCCTCGCGATTGTCGGGACGGGCCTGATCGGGGCCTCGGTCGGGCTCGCCGCGAAGCGGGCCGGGATCGCCGCGCAGGTCGCCGGCTTCGACCTCGACCAAACGGCGCTCGAGGCCGCGACCGCGGGCGGGGCGGTGGACGAGCCCGCTCGGTCGCCCGAGGAGGCCGTCGCCGGCGCCGAGCTCGCACTGGTCGCCGCTCCGGTCGCGCAGCTCGCCGCCCAGGTGCGCGCGGTGCTCGCGGCGACGGGCGAGGAGACGACCGTCACCGACGTCGGCTCGACCAAGGCCGGTGTCTGCGCGGCGGCCCGCGCCTCGTCGCGCTTCGTCGGCGGTCATCCGGTGTGCGGCTCGGAGGCGCGCGGCCCCGAGCACGCGAACGCCGAGCTCTTCGACGGCGCCACCTGGTTCCTGACACCGCTCGCCGAGACCGACCCGGGACGACACCGGCTCGTGCACGGCTTCGTCACGGCGCTCGGCGCGACCCCGGTCGCGGTCGACCCGGAGGCGCACGACCGCCTCGTCGCGCTGACCAGCCACCTCCCGCACGCGCTCGCGAACCTGCTCGTCAACCAGGCCGGCGCCGCCCGCGTCGAGGGGCACGAGCCGCTCGCGGCGGCCGGGGGGTCCCTGCGCGACATGACCCGCGTCGCCGGCGCGAACCCGCGCATCTGGGTCGACATCTTCGTCGAGAACGCGGCTCGGCTCCGCGAGTCGCTGGCCGAGCACCGTCGGCGCGTCGAGCAGCTGGAGGCGGCGCTCGAGGCGGGCGACGCAGGATTCGTCGCGCGCTGGATCGGCGAGGCCGCCGGCAACAGGCGCCGCATGCTGGAGCAGGCGTTCGGCGACCCGGGCGAGCTGCACCGGGTCCGCGTCCACGTCCCCGACCGGCCGGGCGTCCTGGCCGCGATCACGCAGGCCCTCGGCGCGGAGCGGATCAACATCGAGGACTTCGAGCTCGACCATGTCTCGCCCGAGCGCGGCGGGACGCTGACGCTCCTCGTCACCGGCGAAGGCGAGGCGCGGCGGGCGGCGGCCTTGCTCGAGTCGCAGGGCTACGGCGTCCTCGTCTCGCCGGTGCTCCAGTGAAGGTCGAGCCGGCGGCCGCGCTGCGCGGCCACATCGCGGTGCCCGGCGACAAGTCGGTCTCTCACCGCGCGGTTCTGCTCGGCGCGATCGGCGAGGGCGAGACAGACGTCCGCGGCTTCGGCCGCTCGCAGGACACGGAGGCCACCGTCGCTGCGGTGCGCGCGCTCGGTGTCACCGTCCACGAGGACGACGTCGATCGGCTCCGCGTGGAGGGCGCGGGGCTCCGCGGCCTGCGCGAGCCGGGGGCGCCGATCGACTGCGGCAACTCGGGGACGACGTTGCGCCTCCTCGCCGGCATCCTCGCCGGGCAAGTGGGCCGCTTCGAGCTGACCGGAGACGAGTCGCTGCGCCGCCGGCCGATGGAGCGGATCGCCGGGCCGCTCACGCAGATGGGCGCCCGCGTCGGGACCGCCGGCGGCACGGCGCCGCTCGCGATCGATGGCGGCGGCCTGCGCGGGATTCGCTACGAGCTGCCGGTCGCAAGCGCCCAGGTGAAGTCGTGCCTCCTGCTCGCCGGACTCTTCGCGGAGGGCCGGACGACGGTCGTCGAGCCGCTGCCGACGCGCGACCACACCGAGCTGATGCTGCAGGCCGGCGGGGTGCGCGTCACGCGGCGCCAGCGGCGCGTCTCGGTCGGCCCCGCCGAGCGGATCGTCCTGGGAGAGGTCGTCGTGCCGGGCGACTTCTCCGCGGCTGCGCCCTTCATCGTCGCCGCGACGCTGCTGCCGGGGTCGGAGCTGACGATCCACGACGTCGGCCTCAACCCGCGCCGGACCGGCCTGCTCGACGTCCTCGCGCGCATGGGCGCGCGCGTGACCGCGTTCCATCGCCACCGCAGCGGCGGCGAGCCGGTGGGCGACCTCGAGGTTCGCTCGGCCGAGCTCGTCGCCACGACGGTCAGCGCCGATGAGGTGCCCCTGCTGGTCGACGAGCTGCCGCTGTTCGCGCTCGCAGCCGCGTGCGCGCGCGGCGAGAGCCGGGTCGAAGGCGCACGAGAGCTGCGCGTGAAGGAAACGGACCGCATCGAAACAGTGACGAGTTCGCTACGAGCCCTTGGCCTCCGCGTCTCCGCGAGCGACGATGGCCTCGGGGTGAGAGGGGTTCCTTCACGCCCCAGGGGTGGCGGTATGAGCTCTCACGGCGACCATCGGATTGCGATGCTCGGCGCGGTCGCGGGGCTCGTCTCGCGCGACGGGGTGCGGCTCGGGGATCCGGAGGCGGTCGCTGTAAGCTTCCCCGAATTCTTCGAGCTGCTCGACTCGGTCACACAACGATGATCGTCGCCATCGACGGGCCGGCGGGGGCCGGCAAGAGCACGGTCGCCCGGCGCCTCGCCGAACGGCTGGGCTTCCGCTATCTCGACACCGGCGCGATGTACAGGGCGCTCACGTGGCTCGCGCGCCAGCGCAGCATCCCGCTCGCCCATGGGGAGCAGCTCGGCGAGCTCGCGGCCGACAACCCCGTCAGCTTCGACGAACGGGGGCGCGTGGCGATCGCCGACACGGACGTCACCTCGTCGATCCGCAAGGCCGAGATCGACAGCCTCGTGCCGGTGGTCGCGCGCCACCACGCGGTGCGGGAGGTGATGCGGGAGCGCCAGCGCGAGCTGGCCGAGGAGGGCAACGTCGTGATCGAGGGCCGCGACATCGGCACGGTCGTCGCGCCGCAGGCCGAGGTGAAGGTCTACCTCAACGCCGACCGCTCCGTCCGCGCCGGCCGCCGCCTGGCCGAGCGCCCGGAGATCGGCGCCGACGCGCTCGCGACCGACCTGCGCCTGCGCGACGAGAGCGACGCCGCCCGCATGCAGCCCGCCGCCGACGCGATCCAGATCGACACCACCGACCTGGACGTCGAGGACGTGGTCGCCCGGATCGAGAAGCTCGTCAGGGCGCGCCAGCCTGCGTGACGGAATGCCGGGCCGAGGAGGCGAGTACCGCTCGGAGATCGGTGTCCGTTCGGAGATCGGTGTCAGACACGGGGACGGAAGTGGAACACCTTCCTCGCGAATCTGTGACTTCCCCTGGGCGTGACGGACGCTCGCGGCCGTACCGGGTGTCAGACACGGTGACGGAGGCGTCACGGGCCCCTGGGGGCGGGCCTAAGGGATGCCTCGCTCGAGGTAGGCGAACCCGCAGAAGACGAGGCCGGACCGGGCTGCAGCCCGGGCAAGCACCAACCCGACGACTGTCTTCGTCCGCGATGCGTCACCCATTTTGCGAGCCCGCCCGCCACAACGGGTGACGTGCGACCTCGGGCGGCCGCAATCGGTACGAGTAACATCGGCTTCCGGTCGGGGTTAGCTGAGGTAGGTCGGCCGAGCCGGGCTTTGCCCGGCGGGAGCCTCGCAATGAAATCGTCGGAGAGAGCGAAGGAGGAGGGGGCTCATGGGGGAACCCCGGGTTTCCCCATGGTGGGCACCGTCGCCGTCGTCGGCTTCCCGAACGTGGGCAAGTCGACGCTCGTCAACCGGCTGACGGAGACGCGGGACGCGGTGGTGCACGAGACGCCGGGCGTGACACGCGACCGCAAGGAGGTCGTCGCGGACTGGAACGGCCTGCGCTTCCGCCTGATCGACACCGGCGGGGTCGACGTGGCCGACCCGAGCCCGATCACGCGCTCGATCGTCGAACAGGCCCGCGCCGCGATCGCCGAGGCCGACCTGATCCTGTTCGTGGTGGACGCGCGTGCGGGGATCACGCCGGGCGACGAGGAGCTCGCGGCGATCCTGCGCCGCGCGCGCAAGCCGGTGCTCCTGCTCGCGAACAAGATCGACGACCCCCGTCAGGACGCGCTCGCGCTCGAGTTCCACCGGCTCGGACTCGGCGACCCGGTACCGCTCTCGGCCCAGCACGGGCACGGCACGGGCGACCTTCTCGACGCGGTGGTCGCGATGCTTCCCGGCACCGGCCCCCGCGAGGTGGGGGAGGAAGCGATCCGCGTCGCCATCCTCGGCCGGCCGAACGTCGGCAAGTCGAGCCTGCTGAACGCGTTGCTCGGCGAGGAGCGCGTGATCGTCTCCGAGATGCCGGGCACGACCCGCGACGCGATCGACACCGTCCTCACCAGGGGCGACCGCACCTTCGTACTCGTCGACACCGCAGGCATCCGGCGCAAGCGCAGGCAGCGGCAGGGGATCGAGTACTACTCGGAGCTGCGCGCGCTCGCCGCCGCCGAGCGAGCCGACGTCGCCCTCGTGCTCGTCGACTCCCACGAGGGCCTGGTCGACCAGGATCTCGCCGTGGCCGACATCGCGCGCAAGGCGCAGAGCTCGACGATCGTCGTCCTCTCCAAGTGGGACGTGAGCGAGACGAAGATCGAGGAGGTGCGCCCGCGCCTGGAGTCCCGGCTGCGGCAGCGCCCGCCCGTGGTGACCGTGTCGGCGAAGACCGGCCGGGGGATCTCGCGCCTGCTCGACCGGATCGAGGAGCTCTACGAGAAGCACGCCGCCCGCATCGGCACCGGCGAGCTGAACCGCTTCCTGGCCGAGCTGCGCGAGGCGCGCGAGCCGCCCGCGCGCAACGGGCGCCGCCTGAACCTGCTCTACGGCACGCAGGTGCAGGCCCGCCCGCCGCGCTTCCGCTTCTTCGTCAACGATCCCGGCCTGATCACGCGCGACTACGGCTACTGGGTCGAGAACCAGCTGCGCGACCGCTTCGCGCTCGAAGGCGTGCCCGTGTCGATCGACTTCGTCCGACGGTCATGAGAGCGGCGGTCGTCGGCGCCGGGGCCTGGGGGACGGCCTTCGCCTGCGTGCTGGCCGCGCGGGGGCACGAGGTGACGCTCGCGACGCGCGACCCCGAGCAGGCGCGGGAGATCGGGGAGACCGGGCGCAACCCGCGCTACCTGCCGAACGTCGACCTCGAAGGCGTCTCGGCGACGACCGTCGCCGACCCGGAGCTCGCGGGTGCCGACCTCCACGTCGTCGCCGTGCCGAGCCGCGCCTTCGCGGAGGTCGTTCGGGCGCTGCCCGGTGCCGCGCCCGTGCTCAGCCTGACGAAGGGCCTCGACCCGGAGAGCGGCGGCCGCCTCTCGCAGCTCGTCGAGCGTCGCGGATTCGCCGTCCTGTCGGGCCCGAACTTCGCGGAGGAGATCGCCGAGGGCCTGCCGGCGGCCGCCGTGATCGCCAGCACCGACGCGCGGCTGGCCGAGGAGCTGCAGCAGGCCGTGAACTCGCTCGCCTTCCGCGTCTACGTCAACGAGGATCTCGTGGGCGTCGAGCTCTGCGCGGCGGCGAAGAACGTCATCGCCCTGGCGGCAGGCGGGGTGGACGGCCTCGGCCTGGGCGACAACGCGAAGGCGGCGCTGATCGCCCGGGGGCTGGCGGAGATGGCCCGTCTGGGAGAGGCCTGCGGAGCTCGTCCGGAGACGTTCTCGGGCCTCGCCGGAATGGGCGACCTGATCGTCACGTGCTGGAGCCGGCTCGGCCGCAACCGGGAGGCCGGGGAGCTGATCGCACAGGGCGCCTCGCCCGAGGAGGCCGAGGCGCAGATCGGCACGGTCGAGGGCCTCACGACGGCTCCCGTGCTGCGCGAGCTCTCGCATCGCGTCGGCATCGAGCTGCCGATCACGGAGGGGGTATGTAGTGTCCTTGACGGGCAGGATCTGACCGACTTAGCTGCGAAGTTGATGGGCCGCCAGCCAACCCGGGAGTGATCATGCGCCGCCGATTCCTGCCCCTCGCATCTCTCGCGTTCCTCGCGCTGCTCGCGGCCTCGTGCGGCAGCAGCCCGACGAGCAACACCGGCGGCGGCTCGATCCCCGCGGGCGCGAGCCTCGTCCGCTCCGGAGTGGTCGCGTTCGTCTCGATCGACAGCGACCTCGGCTCGAGCCAGTGGCGGCAGCTCGACAAGCTCTCGCAGAAGTTCCCGGGCCGCGACAAGGCGATCGCGCGGCTGCAGCAGGAGCTCTCGAAGCAGGGCGTCGACTACACGGGTGACGTGAAGCCCGCGCTCGGGCCCGAGCTCGACCTCGCGATCGTCAGCGGCGGCACGGAGGCCTCGACGAGGGTGGTCGGCCTGACGAAGCCGGACGACGCCGGCAAGCTCAAGGCGCTCGTTGCGAAGCTGAACGCGAGCGGCACCTCCGGCGGCAGGGCGGTCTACCGGGAGGTCGACGGCTGGTATGCGCTCTCCGACAGCCAGGCCGCGATCAGCGCGGCCCTGAAGGGCGACCAGACCGCGCTCGCCGACGACGCCTCCTTCAAGGCCGCGCTCGACCGGCTTCCCGGCGACTCCCTCGTGAGGGCCTATGCGGACGGGCAGCGCCTCAACGCGCTCGTCTCCCACGCGGCCGCGTCACGCGGCTCCGGCCTCGGCGCGTCCTCCCTCGGGCTGGACACGCTGAAGTACCTCGCCGCCTCGGTGAGCGCGGAGGGCTCCGGCCTGCGCATCCGCGGCGCCTCGAGCGGGGGCAATTTCGGCGCCGCCGAGGCCACCTCGAAGCTGATCGCCGACGTCCCGGAAGACGCCCTCGCCCTGCTCGACTTCTCCGGCAAGGGCGCGACCGACCAGCTCCGCACGCTGCGCTCGAACCCGCAGTTCGGCGCCGCGCTGTCGCGGCTCGAGCAGCAGCTGGGCGTCACGCCCGAGGAGCTGCTCGGCCTGCTGAGCGGCGAGCTCGCCTTCTACGTCCGGCCGGGCACCGTGATCCCCGAGTTCACCATCGCGCTGCAGGAGCGGGACGTGAGCTCCGCGCTCGCGACGCTCGACAAGCTCGCGGCGCACCTCGCCGCCGCCTCGGGCGGCCGCGTCGAGCCCGGCACCCAGGACGGCCATGCGGTGAAGACGGTCAACCTGGGCAAGTTCGCGATCCACTACGGCAGCGTCGGCGGCGGCAAGATCGTGATCACGACCGGCGTGAACGGCGTGGCCGACTTCGGCTCCTCGGGCTCGCTCCCGGACAGCGCGGACTTCAAGGAGGCCAAGGACGCGGCGGGGATGCCCGACTCGAGCGGCGACGTCGTCTACGTCGACATCAAGAACCTCGTGCCGCTGCTGGAGGGATTCGCGAGCCTCGCGGGCGGCAACCTGCCCCCCGACGTGTCCGCGAACCTCGAGCCGCTGCGCTCGTTCCTGGCCTGGTCGAATGGGTCGTCTTCCGAGCGGACCTACGACGCCTTCCTCGAGATCAAGTAGCCTTGCCCGCCGGTATGGCGGCACGTGAGTTCCTCTTCACCTCGGAGTCGGTCACCGAGGGACACCCCGACAAGGTCGCGGACCAGATCTCGGACGCGGTGCTCGACGCCGTGCTCGCGGACGACCCCGAGGGCCGCGTCGCCTGCGAGACGCTGATCACGACCGGGCTCGTGGTCGTCGCGGGCGAGATAACGACCGAGACGTACGTCGACATCCCGTCGCTCGTCCGCGCGAAGATCGCCGAGATCGGCTACACGCACTCGGAGTGGGGCTTCGACGCGCACACCTGCGGCGTCGTGGTCGCGCTCGACGAGCAGTCGCCCGACATCGCGCAGGGCGTCGCCAACTCGTACGAGACGCAGCACGACCCCTCCGACGACGATCCGCTGGACAGGGAGGGCGCGGGGGACCAGGGGATGATGTTCGGCTACGCGTCGAACGAGACGCCCGAGCTGATGCCGCTGCCGATCATGCTCGCCCACAAGATCTGCAAGCGGCTCGCGGAGGTGCGCAAGGTGGGCGAGCTGCCCTACCTGCGCCCCGACGGCAAGGCGCAGGTGACGGTGCGCTACGAGGTCGACGACCAGGGCCGCCAGACGCCCGTCGAGATCGAGCGGATCCTCGTCTCGACCCAGCACGCCGACGGCTGCGACGCCGAGACGCTGATCAAGCCCGACCTGATCGAGCGCGTCCTGCACCCGATCCTGCCGGCCGACCTCTACGACCAGAAGCGCCTCCAGGAGCGCGACTTCGTCTACGTCAACCCGACGGGCAAGTTCGTGATCGGCGGGCCGATGGGCGACACCGGCCTCACCGGCCGCAAGATCATCGTCGACACCTACGGCGGCGCCGCGCGGCACGGCGGCGGGGCGTTCTCCGGCAAGGACCCGACGAAGGTCGACCGCTCCGCGGCTTACGCGGCGCGCCACGTGGCGAAGAACGTGGTCGCGGCCGGGCTTGCCGACCGCTGTGAGGTCAACGTCGCCTACGCGATCGGCGTCGCGCACCCGGTCTCGGTCGCGGTGCGGACGTTCGCCACCGAGCACGTGCCCGTGAAGCAGATCGAGCAGCTGATCCGCGAGCACTTCGACCTCCGCCCGGGCGCGATCCTGCGCGACCTCGAGCTTCGGCGGCCGGTCTACTCGAAGACGGCCGCCTACGGCCACTTCGGCCGCGACGACCACGACTTCACGTGGGAGCGGACGGACAAGGCCGCCGCCCTCCGCGAGGCCGCTGCCCTCACCGAGAAGACGCCGGCGTAGCCCCGCCTAGCGGACTGCGTCCACGTCGAATGTGATGCCCGCGGGGAGAAGACGGCTCGCCGCTGCGATCAGCTGTACCTGCACGTAGCAGGCGTCGCGCGGCGTCCGGTAGCGGGCCATCTCCTCGGCCCAGGCCTGAGGCGCCTTGTCGCTGCACTGCCACGAGGGCTGGACGCAGCAAACTGGCACAGAGCCGGTTCACCTCCTTCGGCGACGACAGCATGGCCCGGACCGCGCCCCGCGCCATCGTGGAACCTGCTGAGCGCTCCCGGGCGAACTACGGAGCGCGGAGCTCGGAGACGGTCACGAGCTCGTAGCCCTCGGCGCGCAGGCACGGGAGCAGGTGCTCCAGCGCCTCGAGCGTGGGGGAGCAGTCGTCGCGCGCGCTCGTCGGCGGAGGTGGGTAGCCGTCGTGGAGGTCGACGATCGCGCCGGGCCGCAGCCCGGCGAGCACGTGCCTGAAGATCGTGTGGGAGTCCTTGCCCGGACGCCAGTCCTCCGGGTCGACGTCGGCGAAGACGGCGTCCAGCTCCAGCTCGGAGACGATCTCGAGCACGCGCGCGTCGGCGTGGAAGCCGGGCGCGCGGAAGAGGCGCGGCCGCTCGCCGAGCACCTCGTCGATCGCCTCGATCCCACCGGCGATCTCGGCGCGGATCTCGTCGTCGCCGAGCTCGGTCAGCCGTGGGTGCGTGAGCGTGTGGCTGCCGAGCTCGTGCCCTGCCGCCCGGATGTCGCGGGCCGTCCCGGGCCGCTCGCGGACGCGCGAGCCGATCAGGAAGAACGTCGCGCGTGCGCTGTGCTCCTGGAGAAGCTCGAGCACCGCGGGCGTCCAGGCCGAGGGGCCGTCGTCGAAGGTCAGTGCGGCCCGCTTCAAGCCGGGCGCACGAAGAGGCCGGCGGCCGCCTTCTCGGCGATCGTCTGCTCGTGGTCGTCCAGACGGACGGTCAGCTGCTCGGCGGCGGGCTGCGCCTCGCGCACCTCGACCTCGGCGCCGGGGACGAACCCCTGGTCGTAGAACCAGTGCAGCAGCTCACCGTCGTGCTCGGCCAGGCGGACGATCTCGGCGCGCGATCCCGGCGAGAGGTCGGCGAGCGGGGCCAGCTCGCGGTTCTCGGCCTGCTCGAACCCGGTGTCGACCGGCCAGCCGTGCGGGCAGCGGTCGGGGTGGCCGAGCTTCTCGCTGACGCGCTCGATCATCTCGTCGCTGAAGCTCTCGCCGATCTCGTCCGCGTGCACGTGCGCCTCGGCCGGCGTGTAGCCCATGAAGTCGGTCAGCAGCCGCTCGACGATCCGGTGCTTGCGCACGACGTGCTCGGCGCGCTCGCGTCCGGCGGCGGTGAGGATCGCCTCCTTGCGCTCGCCGCGCTCGACGAGGCCTTCCGCCTCCAGCCGCTTCAGCATCTCGCCGGCCGAGGCGCGCGAGACGCCGAGCATCTCGGCGACGCGAGAGGCGAGCGTGGGCGACCCCGGGGCGTCCGGCCGGTACTCGCCGATCGGAAAGGCGAGGAACCAGATCGTCTCGAGGTACTCGTCGACCGAGTGGCCGTGCTGCTGGGCCATGTCCTCCCCTTGTTGACGGCTCGCGGGCCCGTCACTATAGTCCCGCACGTTCGATGTAAGGGGAGCCTTACATACGTTCTTCGAGAGGGGAAGGAGCGCACGG
>DATIFC010000043.1:0-4942 GCA_035455445.1 Gaiellaceae bacterium
CGCCTCCTCACGTCGTCGAGGCGCTGGCGCGGGCGGCTCGGCGCGACGACGTGCACGGGTACTCGCCGTTTCGCGGGCTGCCCGAGCTGCGGGTCGCGCTCGCCGAGCGGTACCGCTCCCTCTACGGCGTCGGGCTCGACCCGGACGACGAGGTCGCGATCGTCCCGGGGACGAAGACGGCGATCGTCGAGCTCTGCCTCGCGCTCGCCGAGGAGGGACAGACCGTCGTGCTGCCCGATCCCTACTATCCGGACTACCCGTCCGGGCCGGCGCTCGCAGGCGCGCGCACGGCCCACGTGCCCCTCGACCCGGGCAACGGGTGGCCGCCCGACTTCTCGCGGGCACCGACCGACGACGTCGCCGCCGTCTACCTCAACTTCCCCTCGAACCCGGCCGCCGTGGCCGCTCCCGACGGGGCGTTCGAGGAGGCGATCGCATACGCGGAGGAGACCGGCGCGGCGGTCGTGCACGACTTCGCCTACGGCGACCTCGTCTTCGACGGGCGAGACCCGAAGAGCTTCCTCGCCACGCCGGGCGCGAAGGAGGTCGGGGTCGAGCTGTTCTCGATGTCGAAGTCGTACGGCATGGCCGGCTGGCGGGTCGGATTCGTCGTCGGCAACGCGGAGATCGTCGAGCGGATCAACCTGCTCAACGACCACTGCCGCGTCGGGATCTTCCGGCCGGTGCAGGAGGCCTGCATCGCGGCGCTGACCGGGCCGCAGGGCTCCGTCGCCGAGCGGCGCGACACCTACCAGCGGCGGCGCGACCGCGTCGCGGAGGTGCTCGGGCCGGTCACCTGCGAGGGCACCTTCTACGTCTGGCTGAGGCTGCCCGAGGGCGTCACCTTCGAGAGCCTGCTCACAGAGCAGCGCGTCGCGCTCGCGCCCGGCGCGGGCTTCGGCCCGAGCGGCGCCGGCCACGCGCGGCTCAGCCTGGCCGTCGGCGACGAGACGCTGGAGCTGGGCCTCGAGCGGCTGGCGGCGGCGCTCGGCTAGCGAAGCCGCGCGGGCCAGGCGCACCTGCTCAGGGTGCCGCGCTTTCGCTTCGGGCGATCGCGGGTGAGAAGCTCCTCCGCCCACGCCACGAGCTCCTCCCGCGCGGCCGTCAGCTCCTCCTCGGTCGCGCCCGCACGCTCGAGGAGGTCGACGCGGTAGGTCAGCCTCGCCTCCACGACCGCTGGCAGCCACTCCATGTCGGCGTGCTCGCCGCTTCGCTGCACCGCCGTCCACGCGATCTCGTGGACGAGCGCCCGCCACTGCGAGCCTGGCCAGGAAGGTGCCGGTTCCGCGGCGGCCATCCCGGACCATGCTGCGGCACGGGCCGGACGGCGCGGCGCCGGCGTGAGAGGATCAGCCCAGCAGCCAGCGACGAACAGGAGGGCAAGGTGGCCGGAGTCGAAGTCAAGAGCGTGAAGTCGCCCGACGAGACGCGCCCGTTCGTCGACAAGGGGAACGCGGCCGTCGTGAAGGTCGGCGGTCATCCGGTCCTGTACGGAACGTTCGAGCCGGGCTGGCGCTGGTCGGAGCACCTCAAGCCCATCGCCGGCACGGAGACCTGCGAGGCGACGCACCTGCTCTACGTCATCTCGGGACGGATGTCGATCGCCCACGACGACGGCACCGAGGCCGAGATCGGGCCCGGCGACGTCGCAGCGATCGAGCCCGGGCACGAGGCCTGGGTCGACGGGGACGAGCCCTGCATCGCCGTCGACTTCGGCGGCTACGCCCAGTACGCGATGGGGCGGTCCTGAGGGCCTGAGGCCTCACCAACGAGCAAAGGAGGACGGAATGCACGCCCGAGTCACGACGATCAGCGGCTCGACGGATCGGGTCGACGAGGCGATCGCGAGCTACCGCAGCGAGGTCCTTCCCGCGGTCACCGAGATGGGCGGGAGCGGCGCGATCCTGCTCGTCGATCGCCAGTCCGGGGAGGCGATCAGCCTCACGCTCTGGCCCGACGAGGAGAGCATGCGCGCGAGCGAGGAGCGCGCCGACCAGCTGCGCAGCACCGTCTCGCAGCAGATGGACGCCGGCGGGCAGCCGAGCGTCGGCCGGTTCGAGGTGGTGGTCTTCGAGACCTGAGCGCTCTCAGCCCTCGCGCCGGCGGCCGGCCGCGAGCTCCGCGAGCGCCGACTCGCTGACCGCCTCGGGCGGCACGACGACCGCGCGCACGGGGGTCGTCGCCCACAGCGTCGCGGTGCGCTTCCCGCCCTCCAGGAGGGCCATCTCGCCGAGGAGCGCGCCGGGCCCGATCTCGGCGACCTCCTCGCCGTCGACCTCGACGTCGACGATGCCGTCCAGGAGCAGGAACAGCTCGCGCCCCTCGTCGCCCTGCTTCACCAGCGCCTCACCAGGGGCGAACGACCGCCGCTCCAGCGTGGCGCCGGCGCGCATGATCGACGCGCTCAGCTCCCGCTCGAGCTCCGACTCGACTGCGGTCGCGATCGCCGGCGAGTCCTCCTCGCCCCAGGGCGTGTTGGCCCCGTGCGACTCGCGGTACCAGCGCTCGAAGTCGATCGAGGCCGACTTCTCGACGAGCACGCCGTCGGCGTCGTAGACCCAGTGGCGCGGGAAGTGGCTCGCGCCCACGAGCTTGCCCCCGGAGGAGCCGTCCGCGCGGATCACGAGCTCGAGCGTCGTCCACGCCGAGGCCGACGCGATGCGCATGAACGGCTTGCCGCTCACCCGGCGCGGCGCGGGCAGGCCCATGTGGCCCCCGGCCGACTGGACGAAGCGCACCCAGCCGTCACCGACCTCGGGCTCGGCCTGGATCACCGGGTACTGCACGGCCGGGAACGCGATCTCGCGCCTCAGGAGCTTCAGGCGCGTGACGCCGATCCGCCCGCCGCCCGCGTAGCCGTGGCCGGTGATCTCGCCGTCGTCCTCGACCTCGATCCAGGCCTTGAGCTCGTTGGCCTCGCGGAAGAGGTCGTTCTCGTGCATCGCGTCGAGGTCGAGCAGGCGGTCGTGCGGAGGCTCGTCGTAGTGCGCGATCCCCCACTCGAAGGGGAGCTTCGGCATGCCCTCGATCGCCTCCGAGGGGATCCAGGTGACGGACGTTACGGACGACTCGATGCGCATCGGCGCTCCCTCGTTTGGTTGGCCCCGGTCCGGGTAGCGCCTATCTACAGGAAACGGACGACGAAAGGGGTCACGCATGGCGCAGATCACCGATCCGAAGATGCTGTTCGCGCACAAGCTCGGCGCGGCGCTGACGATGGAGGAGACCGTCCTCGAGATGCTGAACGAGCTCGAGGGCAAGGCGAACGAGCAGGAGCTGAAGCAGCAGCTCGCACACCACGCCGAGGAGACGCAGGGGCAGATCCGCAACCTGCAGCAGGCATTCGCGGCGCTCGGCTTCGAGGCGCACCAGCAGCCGTGCCCGGCGATCGACGGGCTCCAGACGGAGGGGCAGCAGATGCTGAAGCAGTCCTCGTCCGAGCTCCACGACGCGGTCATCCTCAGCGGATGCTCCGAGGTCGAGCACCACGAGATCGCCGTGTACGAGAGCCTGATCACGATGGCCGACGAGATGGACGCCGACGACGTCGTGGCGCTGCTCGAGGAGAACCTCGAGCAGGAGGAGCACACGCTCAAGGAGGTCGACAAGGCCTTCGAGCAGCAGGCGAAGCAGCTGGTCGAAGCGGCGGCCTAGCCGTGCGCGCGGGCGGCGGCGGGGGCGCTAGCCCTCGTCGTCGCCGCCGCGGCGCCTGCGCCAGAAGGCCAGCGCACCGACGATCCCGGCGACGCTGCCCATCGCGACGAGCGACTTCTTCGGGCGGCCGCCTTCAACCGACGGCGCCGTGCTCTTCGCCTTGCGCTTCGCGACGCGCTTGCCGACCTTCCAGACGCCCCAGCCGAGGACCGCGTTCCTGCGGTTGACGATTCCCATGGCCGGGTGTTCTAGCAGCTAGCGGCTCGACTTGCCGTGCCCGTTCCCGGGCGGCTCGTCGGACTTCGGCGGCGGCGGAGGCGTCTTCTTGCCGTGGCTCTTCGAGACGTCGGGCTTGCCGTGGTGCTTGGGAGCAACGGGCTTCACGGCTCCGACGTGACGGCCGCTGTTGGTGTGGGTCTTGGCGGGCCTGACCGGCCTGGCGTGGCTCCGCCCGGGCGGTACCGGCTTGACCTTGTGCGCGGGGACGGAGACGACGATCGGCTTGCCGGCGCTCTCGGGGTTCGCGTGCCGCTTCGCCGCGGCGCGCCGGGCCTTGACCGCGGCCTTGCGGAAGGGCTTCTGGTCGTGTCGCTTCTCCTGGGCGCGCGGGACGACGGCTGCCGCGGCGGCTTTCGTGGAGCCCGCGCTGTGGCTCGCCCGCATCGTGACGGCCGCCGGAGCGGCGCTCGGGCTCTTCGAGTGGACGATCCCGTGCTTGACGCCCTCGTAGGAGACACCGGTCGCGAGCGCGGCGCCTGCCGCGATCGCCGCCGCCTTCACGGCCACGCCGCCCCCGAGAGCGGCCGCTCCGCCGCTGCCGCCGCCGAAGAGGCCGGCGAGCGACTGCGGCAGCGGGATCGCCGCGAGGGAGCGCAGCGCGCCGCGCTGGGCACGCTGGCTGCGGGCGAAGCCGGCGCAGTCGTCGCATTCGCGCAGGTGCGCGCGCAGGGCGCTCTTCTCCTGGCGGGAGAGCCGGCCGTCGAGCTGCTTCGAGATCGCGAGCTCCGCCTCGTGGCAGGTGATTCCTTCCTCGAGCTGCTCGCGCAGGGCTCGGCGCGCGCGGAAGATCAGCGTCTCGACGGCGCTCACGGTGGTGCCGAGGATCTCGGCGATCTCCTGGTAGCTGCGGCCCTCGAGCTCGCGCATCACGAGCGCCGAGCGCTGGTTGAAGGCGAGGTGGCCGAGCGCGCGGCGGATGTCCTCGGCGGTGATCGCATCCTCGTCGACGACGGTCTCGGCGAGCTCCTCCTCGTAGACGACCTCGTTCGGCCGCCGCTGCGACTGCCGG
>DATIFC010000044.1:0-14023 GCA_035455445.1 Gaiellaceae bacterium
CGAGTGGGGCGTCTGGATCGCGATGCTCGTCTACGCCTACGAGCAGGGCGGCGCGACGACCGCGGGGCTCGTGGCGGCCGCGCAGCTCGTGCCGGCCGGGCTGTTCGCCCCGTTCGCGTCCGTGCTCGCCGACCGGCACCCTCCGGGGCGCGTGCTCGCGCTCGGCTACGCGGCGCAGGCGGCAGCGATGGGGGCGACGGCCGCCGCGCTGCTCTCCGGCGCGCCGCCGCTCGCCGCCTACGCGCTGGCGGCGGTGGCCGCGACGCTCGTGACGATCTCGCGGCCGGCACAGTCGGCGCTCGCGCCAGCGCTCGCCCGGACGCCCGACGAGCTGACCGCGACCAACGTCGTCTCCGGCTGGATCGAGAGCGTGACGATGCTCGCGGCTCCGGCGGCGGCGGGCGTGTTGCTGGCGATCGCCTCGCCGGGCTGGGTCTTCGCGGTGATGGCCGCTGTGGCGGCAGCGTCCGCGCTGCTCGTCGCGCCGGTGCGCGGACCCGCCCTGGCGGCGGAGGAGCGGCCGGCGGTCGAGGAGGCGCTCGCCGGGTTCCGGCAGCTCCGCCGCGAGCCCGCCGCACGCCTGCTGGTCGGCCTGCTCGGGGCGCAGTACGTCGCCATCGGCGCGCTCGACGTGCTCTACGTCGTGCTCGCGATCACCGTGCTCGACCTGGGCGGCTCCGGCGCCGGCTACCTGAACGCCGCCTTCGGCGCGGGCGGGGTGGCCGGGATCGTCGTGACGATGGTGCTGATCGGCCGCCGGCGGCTGCTGCCGCCGCTCGTGCTCGGGATCCTCGCCTGGGGCGCCGCCTTCGCCGTGCTGGCCGCGTGGCCGAGCGCGCTCGCCGCGCTGCTGCTGCTCGCCGCCGCGGGAGCCGGCCGCTCGCTGCTCGACGTGGCGGGACGGACGCTCCTGCAGCGCTCGGCGCCGCCCGAGGTGCTCGCGCGCGTCTTCGGCGTGCTCGAAGGGCTCTCGATGGGCGCGCTCGCCGTGGGGTCGCTGGTCACCCCCGCGCTCGTCGCGCTCGCCGGGGCGCGCTGGGCGGTCGCCGGCACCGGGCTGCTGCTGCCGCTGGCCGTGCTCGCCGGCGCGCGCCGGCTCGCCGACATCGACCGCCGCGCGCCCGTGCCGGTCGTCGAGATCGCGCTGCTGCGCTCGCTGCCGCTGTTCGCGCCGCTCGGCGCTCCCCAGCTGGAGGGCCTCGCGCACGGTCTCGTGGAGACGCGTGCCGTGGCCGGCGAAGCCGTCGTCCGCGAAGGCGAGCCGGGCGAGCGCTTCTACGTCGTCGCCGAGGGCGAGCTCGACGTCTCGTGCGCCGGTCGCGAGGTGCGGCGGCTCGGCCGCGGCGAGGGCTTCGGCGAGATCGCGCTGCTGCGCGACGTGGCGCGCACCGCGACCGTCACCGCGCGCACGGACACGCGCCTGTTCGCGCTCGACAAGGCCACCTTCCTCGCGAGCGTCGGCTCCCACCCGCGCGCGGCCGGCGAGGCGGAGCGGCTCGTCCGCGAGCGCCTGCCCTCGCGGCAGGCGACAATCGCACCGTGATCGACCCGCTCGAGCGCTGGCGCCGGTACGGCGAGAAGCCCGACTACGCGGGCCTGCTCACCTATGGCGGCGCGCCCTACACGCAGGACCCGGCGCAGCTGGCCGGCTTCGACGTCGCGATCGTCGGGGCGCCGACCGACGACCTCGTCTCGGACCGCCCCGGCGCACGCTTCGGCCCGCGAGCGATCCGCGCAGCCTCGTGCCCGGCCGGGCCGCATCTCGAGTCGAAGGTCGACGCCTTCGAGGAGCTGCGGATCGTCGACTTCGGCGACGCTGCCGTCCTGCCCGCCGACGCGGCGCGCAGCCACGAGGCGATCGCGGCCCTCGTCGGCCAGGTCGTCGACGCCGGAGTGCTGCCGGTGGTGCTCGGCGGCGACCACTCGATCGCCGAGCCCGACATCGCCGCCGTGGCGCAGAGGCACGGTCCGGTCGGCCTCGTCCACTTCGATACCCACACCGACACCGGCCGCGAGGTCTTCGGCGTCGAGCGCTCCCACGGCACGCCGATGTTCCGCCTCGTCGAGGCCGGCCACGTCGACCCGAAGCGCTACGTGCAGATCGGGCTCCGCGGCTACTGGCCGGGAGAGCGCGAGCTCGCCTGGCAGGCCGAGCGCGGCATCACGAGCCTGTTCATGCACGACGTGCGCAGGCTGGGCATCGAGGCGGCCGTCGAGCGGGCGGTGGAGGTCGCCGGCACGGGGCCGGTGTACCTGACCGTGGACGTGGACGTGCTCGACCCCGCCTTTGCGCCCGGCACCGGCACGCCCGAGCCGGGCGGGATGACGAGCGGCGAGCTGCTGTGGGCCTGCCGCGAGATCGCGCGGCGGCTCGAGCTCGTCGGCGCCGAGGTCGTCGAGGTGATCCCGACCGCGCCCGGCTCCGCCGACATCACGGCGCTCGTCGCGGACCGGATCGTGCGCGAGATCCTGAACGGGATCGCTCTGCGGCGCCGCTAGCGCCGCAGCAGGGCAGGCCGTACCAGAACCAGGCGAACCCACCCGGCCGCGACGATGACGGTGGGCGTCAGCGACGGGCCGCCGGGGCTCCGGCGACGGCGAGCTGGATCAACCACATCCCGACGAGCATCATGTACGTGATCGCCGGCAGCGCGAGGAGGAAGAGCGCGGCGAGCACCGAGAGCTCGGAAGGCAGCCCCGGCACCGCGTGCACCGCCGGGCCGAGCACCGCGCCGACGACGACCGTCGCGACCAGGTGCACGGTGCCGCCCCGAAGGCTGGTCGGGGCGAGCTTCGGCAGGCGCAGCGCGACCCAGGCCGCGATGGCCGCGGCGCCGAGCACGAACAGCAGCAGAAACGTCTCCTTCCCCATCCCCAGATCGCAGTATCTCGCAGACGCGGCCCGTCCGCACCTCCGGAAGGACGGCTCGGGCCAGCCGGAGGTCTAGCGGAAGAGGTCCCGCTCGGCGGGCATCACGAGCTCCACGGCGGTCCCCTCTCCTCGCGCGCTCACGCCGCGGATGACGGCGGCAGGCACTCCGTCCGTCTTGCCCATCACGAGCTCCGCCGCGCCCGCGAGCTCGTCGGCGACCGCGATCACCGTCGCGTGCAGCTCGTAGCCTGCGCTGTCGCGGGTGCCCTTCAGGTCGAGGAGCGGCCGGATCCCCGCGAGGCCGATCGCGACGTCGGTCGTGCCCTGGCGCCACGCGCGGCCGAAGGAGTCGCTGACGATCACGCCGATCTCGGCGCCCGCGAGCTCCCGCAGCCGCTCGCGCAGGCGCGCGGCCGAGGCGTCGGGGTCCTCGGGCAGGAGGACCACCGCGCCCGGCTCGGGGGCGTTCGAGGAGTCGACGCCGGCCGAGGCGCAGACGAACCCGTGGCGCGTCTCGGAGATGACGAGGGGCGGCCGGCTGCGGACGATGCGAGCCGACTCGCGCAGGATCAGCTCGTGTCGCCGTGCGTCCTCGTCGCCGGCAAGCTCCCGCGCACGCTCCGACGGCTCGACCTCGGCGAGCCGCACGACGCGCCCCTCGGCCTTCGAGACCGCCTTCTGCGCCACGACGAGGACGTCGCCGTCCTCGAGCTCCGCGTGCCCGGCGATCAGCCCCGCGAGGTCGTCGCCCGCCCGGATCTCCGGCAGTCCCTCGACCGGCCGGATCGAGATCACGGAAGGCCGGTCAGGCGCAGGCCGGCGTGGACGCCGAGCTGCCTGTTCACGTTCAGGATCACGGCGGTCATGCCCTCGAGCGCGCGCGAGTTCGCGAGCGGCCCGGCGTCGACCGCGCGCCCGCCGACGAGACGGCCGGCGAGCTGGAGCGCGAGCTGCTTCGCTACGGGGTCGTCACCGCAGACGAGCGCGTCCTGGTCGGGGGGCTCGGGGCCGGCGAGGTCGATCGCGGAGACCGTCTGCAACCCCGAGGCGACCGGCGCCCGCACCAGCGTCGCGAGCGTCTCGGCCAGCGAGCCGACCTCGAGCCCGGGGACGATGCCGGCGTCGGTGAAGCGCAGGTCGCTCGCGACGCAGAGCACCGGCGTCTCGCCGATCGCCTCCGCGAGCGCGGAGCCGGTCTCGAGCGCCCCGCTCGACTTCGTCGCCAGCACGATCAGGTCGACGCCCTCGACGACGTCCTCGTTGCTCCCGCCCTCGACGCCGAGCTCCATGGCTCGCTCCCGGCCGCGCTGCGCATCGCGGGAGCCGATGCGCACCTCCTCACCGAGCAGGTGCAGGCGCCTGGCGAGCGCCCGCCCGAACGAACCGGTGCCGCCGAGGATCGCGACCTTCACCGCAGCGCCCCCGCGGTCTCGAGCACGGCCTCGGCGACCCGGCGCCGGCCGTCCTCGCCGCCCATCAGCGTCCGGGTCACGATCAGACGCACGTCGGCGTCCCCGTCGGCATCGGCCTCGTCGATCACGAGCGCGTCGACCAGGCCCTTGTAACAGTCTGTTACTTGTTGCGGGCCGGTGCCGCCCGCGAGGCGCGCGAGCATCCGATCCGCCGGGCCGCGCACCGCCTTGCCGCCGATCAACGGGCTCACCGCGACGGCGGGCACGCGGCGGCGCTCGATCGCCTCGCGGATCCCGCGCACGGCGAGGATCGGGCCGATGCTCACGTACGGGTTGCTGGGCGCGATCGCGACCAGGTCGGCCTCCTCGAGCGCCTCGACCACGCCGGGCGCCGGCCGCGCGGCCTCGGCGCCCTCGAAGCGAACACCGTCCACCTCGTCCCGGTGGCCGCGCGCGACGAACCACTCCTGGAAGGGAAGCTCGCCCGCCGGCGTGGAGAGCCAGGTGCGCAGCCGCTCGTCGGTGGCCGGCAGCAGCGCGGGCTCCAGCCCGAACGCGCGCGCCAGCCGGCCCGTCACCGCCGAGCGCGGCTCGCCGCGGCGCAGCGCCTGAGTTCGCACGCGATGCAGCCCGAGGTCGCGGTCGCCGAGCCGGAACCAGGTCTCGCCGCCGAGCTCGCCCACCGACTCGAGCGCGTGCCAGGTCTCGTCCGCGCGGCCCCAGCCTTTCGACTCGTCGAGCCGCCCGGTGAGCGTGTAGAGGATCGTGTCCAGATCCGGCGAGACGTGCAGGCCGAGCACCTCGACGTCGTCGCCGACGTTGCCGACGATCGTCAGCTCCGCCGGGTCAAGCGTCTCCGCCAGCGCAAGCGCCAGGCGGGAGCCCCCGAGCCCGCCTGCGAGGACGACGACCCTCACCGCGGCAGAGCGGCGCGAAGGGCGTCCAGCGCCAGGGCCGTTCGGGGCCCGAGCCCGGGCTCGAGGCGCTCCAGGTCCTCGATCGTGTCCACGTCCTCGGTCAGGTTCGGGATCGCGGCGACCGCCGCCGGTACCTCGAGGCGCTCGGCCCGGGCGAGGAAGCGGTCGGCGCTGCCCGGCCCGTAGAGCGGCGCGAAGAGGTGCGGCGAGGCGAGCGCGAGCGCGTTCGTCGTCCCGTCGGCGGCGGGAACCAGCGCGAGGCCTCCTTCCGGCAGCGCGCCCAGGAGCGTGAGCAGGTCGCGTGGCCGCGCGCAGGGAAGGTCGGCGTTGACGACGAGCACCGGCCCCTGCTCGACCTGGCGCAGCACCGCCTCGACCGCCGGTCCCTGCCCGCCGTCCTCCTCCGCGACGAGCACCGTGCCGACGGCCTCGGCCGCGGCGCGCACGTCCTCGAACATCGCCTGCGCGAGCCGGGCGCGAGCCTCGTCGGGAGCCGGGGCGAGCCGCTGCTTTGCCGTTTCGCCGCGGAAGGGAACAACAACGGTCGGCATGCGGTCGAGAGACTACCCAGCGGTGCAGGGGCCGCCGCTCGACAACGCCGGGATCGCCGACCGGCTCGACCGGCTCGCCGCGCTGCTCGACCTCGCGGGGGCCGGCCCGTACACGGCCAGGGCCTACCGCCGGGCCGCCGAGCTGATCCGTGCCACGCCGGCGCCCGTCGCCGAGCTCGTGCGGCAGGGGCGCGCGCGGGAGCTGCGCGGCATCGGCCCGGGGATCGACCGGAGGTTGCGCGAGCTGGTGGAGACCGGCGAGATCGCCGAGCTGCGCGAGCTCGAGCGCGAGGTCTCGCCGGAGCTCGCCGGCCTCGCCCGCTTCCTCGGCGTGTCGGTCAAGCGGATGACGGAGATCGGCCGCGTGCTCGGCGTGCGTACCCTCGCCGAGCTGCAGGAGGCGGCGCGCGAGGGGCGTCTGCGCGAGGTGCCGGGGATCGGGCCGGAGACCGAGCGCAAGCTGCTGGCCGCGCTCGAGCGTGATCCTGGAACGCGGGAGGTCGCATCGAGGCCGCTGCTGCTGCACCGCAGCCGCCCGCTCGTCGAGTCGATCGCGGAGGCGCTCGGCGGGATCGCGGCCGGCGACCCGCGGCGCTGGCGCGACGCGTCCGAGCGGCTCGCCGTGGTCGTCCCCGCCGAGCGCGCGGAGCCGGTGCTCGAGGCGTTCGAGGCGCTGCCGCAGATCGTCGCGGTCGTCGAGCGCGGCGAGCGGGGCGCACTGGGCGTCACCGTCGAGGGCGTGCCGGTCGAGCTCGTCGTCGCGGAGCCGACGCGGCTCGGGACCGAGCTCGTCCGGGCGACGGGCTCACGGGAGTGGGTCGACGCCCGCGAGCCGCTCCCCGACGCGGCGGACGAGGAGGGCGTCTTCGCCGCGCTCGGGATCCCGTTCGTCCCGCCGGAGCTGCGCGAGGCGGGCGCTCCCGCGACGGAGGCAAGGCTCGTGGAGGTGGCCGACATCCGCGGCGACCTGCACTGCCACTCGACGTGGTCCGACGGCAGGGCCACGGTCTACGAGATGGGGCTCGCCGCGAGAGAGCGCGGCTACGAGTACCTGGCGATCTGCGACCACACGGTCAGCGTCGGCGCGGTTCCCGGCCTCGACGCAGACGGCGTGCGGCGCCAGGCCGAGGAGATCGCCGCCGCCAACGAGCGGCTCGCCCCTTTCCGCCTCCTGCGCGGGACCGAGTGCGACATCCGCCGCGACGGCTCGCTCGACCTCCCCGACGAACTGCTGGGCGAGCTCGACTGGGTGCAGGCGAGCGTCCACGGCGGCCAGCGCAGCCCGCGCGAGGAGCTGACGAAGCGTGTCCTCGCGGCCCTCGACTCGCCGTACGTCAGCTGCCTCAGCCACCCGACGGGGCGGCTGATCAACCACCGCCCGCCGAACGCGGTCGACCTCGAGGCGGTGCTGGCCCGCCTCGCCGAGCAGGGCCGCGCGGTGGAGGTGAACGGCCTCCCGAACCGGCTCGACCTGCGCGACGAGCACGTGCGCCTCGCGCGGGAGGCGGGCGTCGCGATCGTCTGCTCGACCGACGCCCACTCCACGCGCGGGCTGGGGAACATCGAGCTGTCGGTGGCGACCGCCCGCCGAGGCGGCGCGGCCGCCACCGACGTCCTCAACACCCTCCGGCTCGAGGACGTGCTCGCGCGGCGCTTCGGCGCCTAGACACCGGCCGCAACCGTCGGCGCCTCCGGCGCGGGAGCGGGCACCGCACGCTCGCGCAGGAGGTCGAACACGATCAGGACGAGGTTCGCGACGGCCTGGGCGCCGAGGATCGCCGTGAGCACCGCGAACAGCCCTTCCGTGACGGCGGACCCGAGCCACGCCCCGACGAGCCCACCCGCGAGCGCGCCTGCCAGGCCGATCGCCCTCGTCCGCGCCGGCCGGTCGCCGTGAACCCACGCCACGTAGATCCCGAGGCCCACCGGGACGCCGATCGACACCCCGGCCAGCAGCTCGCTTCCGAGCGGAACGGTGGGCAGGGCGACCAGCGCGACCAGCACGCCGAGGAACCAGCCGCCCAGGCCGAGCACGAGCACGTAGAGCGAGCGCACGGCGACGGCGGCCTTCCGCCCCACGGCACCCCGGCGGCGCGCGCGGATCGCGATCCAGGCGAGCGAGATCACGGTCAGCGACGCGAGCCCGAGCATCACGGCCGCGACGATCTCCGCCAGCCTGCCGTGCCCGAGGTCGGGCGTGAAGTCGATGCGATTCGTCGTGTAGAGCGACGTGTCGACGCGCCCGCTGCGAAGGAAGGCGCCGAGCAGGCGGGTGGAAGCCTCGGGCTGGTAGGCCCAGAAGTCCTCCGAGTGCCCCAGCTTCGGCAGCACGACCTGCTGTCCGTTCGGGAGATGGGGCAGGAGCTCCCGGGTCGCGACCTGCGGCGGCGTGGTGAAGTCGAGCGCGCCGCCGACGAGCAGCGTCTCGACCCGGGAGTCGCGAACGCGGGTGTAGAGGTTCTCGTCCGGATTGGAAGGCCAGGCGTCGAGCAGCCGCCCGTCCGCCCAGACGAACCTGGTGGCGTCGCTGCCGAGGGCCGAGCCGCGGTTCTCGGCGAAGAACCTCCGGGCGTACGCCGCGTCGGCCCTGGCCATCGAGGCGGCCTCGCCGAGAACCTGCGCCCGCGGGAAGAGGAGCTGGACGGCGACCGAGAGGAGCCACGCGCCGCTCGCGTCGCCCTCGTCGACCGAGAGGAGGTTGTCGAGCGTCGAGGGGCCGTTGAGCGGGCCTGCGGCGTCGGAGGTCGCGTCGAAGAGGCCGAAGAACGCAGCCGTCCTGACGTTGCCCTCCTTGATCGGGAGGAGCCCCCAGCGGCCCGGGACGTCGCGGTAGGCCGAGCTCACCGACGCGGCGAGGTCGCGCGTCCGGCTCTCGCAGTCGCTCGCCTGCCTGCAGAGCGCGGCGTACCGGTCGAGCTGCTCGGCCGTCGTCTTCGCGTCCCAGAGGAAGTGGCCGGGCGGGTTGGCGCCGATCATCACCGAGCGGTGGATGCTCTTCGGGTGGCGCCAGGCGTAGATCATCGCGAGGCGCGTGCCGAAGCTCTCGCTGACGAGGTCGACGCGGCCGTAGCCCAGCGCGCGGCGGGCGGCCTCGAGGTCGTCGACGGTCTCGGGCAGCGAGTAGCCCGCGAGGTCGACGCCGTCGTCACGCAGGCGGGCGGCGCACTCGCGGAAGGCGGCCTCGTCGGCCCTGAACGAGGCCTCGCGCAGGAAGTCCCGGGAGCGCTCGCGCGCCGAGGCGACCTCGGGGCAGTCGAGCCGCTCGGAGCCGTCGACGCCGCGGTAGCCGACCAGGACGACGTCGTGCTCTCTCGCGAGCCGGCCGGCCTCCTCGAACTGCATGTTCGTCACACCGGGGCCGCCCTGGAGGCGGAAGACCGGCGCACCGGGATGCGCCGAGAGCGCGCGGAAGCGCTTCACGGGCAGGGCGATCAGCCGCGAGCCCGCGTCGTGGCGGTTCTCGGGGACGACCAGCGTCCCGCAGTCGGCCGCGTAGCGGCCCTGCTCGGTCCCGTACGTGCAGGAATGCAGCGTGAGCTGGCCGGCATGCGCGCCCTTCGGCACCGAGACCGCGGCCGCGCCGGAGGAGAAGTGGAGGAAGGCGAGCCCCGCGAGCTCCAGCGCGACGAGCGCGAGAGCCACGATCCGCGCGGGGCGGAGAGAGGTTGTCGTGGAAGCTTCCATGACGCGTCCTTTCCTGGTGGGCTGCACGGCTCGACGCTACGGCGGCCCGGCGCGCGCGTCGTCGTCCCCGCCGACGATTCGGAGTCCTACTCGGGTAGGAGGCGGACGGCTGGCCGCTGCAGTACGTTCATCGCGTGAGATCGCTCGCGCGCCGGTACGCCTTCGACGCCCTGATCGTCGTCGCCGCCGTCGAGCTCGCTTTCGAGCTCGTCGCCAGGCAGGACTCGGCGGACGCGCCCACTGCCTCGCTGTGGTTCTGCGTCCCTGCGGCCCAGCTCCTCGTCCTGCCGCTGCTCGCCCGCCGCCGCTTCCCCTTCGCCGCCCCGGCGACGGTCTGGCTCGTCGGCGCCTCGGCGTCGTTCGTCGACGGGCGGCTGGTGGGCTTCTCGGTGGTCTCCTCCGCCGCCGGGATGGCGGCCGCGGTGCTGCTCGGCAACGTCAAGGACGAGCTCCAGTCGCGGCTCGGGCTGGTGATCGTCCTCGGCGGCGCGGCGCTCATCGTCTACAACAACCCGGACCACACGGCCGGGGAGCTGGCCTTCATCCCGGTGCTGTTCGGGATCGGCTGGCTCGCGGGCTTCGCGCTCCGCGAGCGGGCCGCGGAGGCCGAGGCGGCGAAGGTACGCGCTGCCCAGGCCGAGCGCGAGCGCGACCAGGCGAGCCGTCTCGCGGTCGCCGAGGAGCGCGCCCGGATCGCGCGCGAGCTGCACGACGTGGTCGCGCACGCCGTCAGCGTGATGGTGCTGCAGATCGGGGCCGTGCGGCACGGGCTTCCCGACTCGGAGGCGGAGGACCGCGAGGCGCTGAAGGGCGTCGAGCAGACCGGGCGCACAGCGCTGACCGAGATGCGGCGCCTGCTCGGGGCGATGCGGCGCGACGGCGAGTCCGGCGAGCTCTCGCCGCAGGCGGGCCTCGACGACCTCGGCCCGCTCGTCGAGGAAGTCGGCCGCGCCGGGCTTCCCGTCCGGCTGCACGTCGAAGGCGAGCGCCGCCCGCTGCCGCGCGCGCTCGACCTCTCCGCCTACCGCATCGTCCAGGAGGGCCTCACCAACGCGCTCAAGCACGCGCAGGCGGGGGAGGCCGAGGTCACGGTCCGCTACGAGCCCGACGGGGTGGAGATCGAGGTCCGCGACGACGGCAAGGGCGCCGCCGCGAGCGACGGCCTCGGCCACGGCCTCGTCGGGATCCGCGAGCGCGTGACCATCTACGGGGGCCGGATGTCGGCCGGCCCGGCGCCGGAAGGCGGCTTCGTCCTGAAGGCGCGACTGCCGGTCGGGGAGGCGCGATGAGCATCCGCGTGCTCGTGGCCGACGACCAGGCGATGGTCCGGGCGGGATTCCGCATGCTGCTCGGCGAGGAGGAGGACATCGAGGTCGTCGCGGAGGCCGAGAACGGGCTCGAGGCCGTCGAGAAGGCGGCGCGCTTCGGCCCGAACGTGGTCCTGATGGACATCCGCATGCCCGAGCTCGACGGCCTGCAGGCCACCCGGCGGATCCTCGCCGCCGACCCGTCCGCGCGGGTCCTCGTGCTCACCACCTTCGACCTCGACGAGTACATCTACGAGGCGCTCCAGGCGGGCGCGAGCGGCTTCGTGCTCAAGGACGACCCGCCCGAGCAGCTGCTGGCGGCGATCCGCACCGTCGCGGCCGGCGACGCGCTGCTCTCGCCCGCGGTGACCAAGCGCGTGATCAAGGAGTTCACCCGCATCCCCCAGCCGACGCCGCCGAAGGGCCTCGAGGAGCTGACGGCCCGGGAGCGCGAGGTGCTGACGCTGATCGCGGCCGGCCGCTCCAACGCCGAGATCGCGCAGGAGCTCTTCATCAGCGAGACCACGGTCAAGACGCACGTCACGCACGTGCTGCAGAAGCTCGACCTGCGCGACCGCGTCCAGGCCGTCGTGCTCGCCTACCAGGCCGGCCTCGTCGAGACCGAGGGCTAGCCGGGGGCCGAGCCGGGGCCGCGCGTCGCCCATTCGCGCAGCTCGTACCAGTGCGTCTTGCGCAGCGCCTCGCCGACCTGCGGGTGTGTGTGGTCGGCGTAGAAGACGTTGTGGTCGAGGTCGGCGCAGACCGCGACATCCTGCAGCGAGACCTCCTGCAGCTCGGCGAGCGCCTCGGCTGGGAGCTTCGCCTCCGCGACCGTGTAGTGCATGAACTGCAGCTGGGGGGCGACCTCCATCAGCATCGGCCAGTCGGGGCAGGTCCGCGAGCTCACCCGTCGCTCCTACCACCCGGAACGGCCGGCTCCGCCACCCGCGCCCGCTCGACCACGCCGGCCAGCGCGCGGACGAACGCGGGGTCGTCGTTCATCGAGTCGATCCGATCCAGCTCCAGGCCCAGCTCGGCCCCTTTCTCGCGGGCCTCGACGTCGAGGTCCCAGAGGATCTCGAGGTGGTCGGAGACGAAGCCGACCGGCGCGACCAGCACCTTCTGCACGCCCTCGCCGGCCAGGCGCTCGAGCTCGTCGAGGATGTCGGGCCCGAGCCAGGGCTCGCCCGTCGTGCTCGCACTCTGGAAGGCGAACGACCAGCGCTCGCCCAGGCCCGCGCGCCCGGCGACCAGGCGCGACGTCTCGAGCAGCTGCTCGCGGTAGGGATCGCCGGCGGCGAGGATCCGCTCGGGGAGCGAGTGCGCGGTGAAGACCACCCAGGCGTCGGTGCCGCGGACGCGCTCGGCCACGACCTCGACGAAGGCGGGGTCGTCGTGCCAGCTCTCCACGAGCACGAGCTCCGCCTCGCGCCCGTCGAGCGCCGCCTCGAGCCGCTCGCGGTACTCGCCCACCGACATGCGCGAGTAGTGGGGGGCCAGGACGACGCCGATCAGCCGTGTCGCGCCGCCCGCGAGCGCACGCTCGACCGCCTCGGCGATCCGCGGCTGCCAGTGCTTCATCCCGACGAAGACCGGGAGCCCGAGCGCCCGCTCGAGCGCCGCCCGCTGCGCCTCGGTCACCTCGTCGAGCGGCGAGCGACCGCCGATGCGCCTGTAGCGCTCGGTGAGCTCGGCGACAGCTTCGTCCGAGACCGGCCGCCCGCCGCGCACGTCCTCGAAGTAGGGGCGGATGTCCTCGGGCCTGGACGGGCTGCCGTACGCCATCAGGATCACGGCGTCACTCACGAGGCCGCCGTCTCCTCGTGCACGAGCCGCACCAGCCGGCCGAGCAGCTCGGGGTCGGTCTCCGGGAGCACGCCGTGACCGAGGTTGAAGATGTGGCCCGGGCGGCCGGCGGCCCTTGCGAGCACGTCGCGGGCGCCTGCCTCCGCGCGCTCCCAGGGGCCGAGCAGCACGGCGCCGTCGAGGTTCCCCTGGATCCCGCGGTCGTGGCCGACTCGCTCCCACGCGGCGTCGAGCGGCACGCGCCAGTCGACGCCGATCACGTCGCCGCCGACCGCGGCACGCTCCTCGAGCAAGTGCGCGTCGCCGGTCGCGAAGTGGATCGTCGGCACATCCACTGCCTCGAGCACGCGCGCAGAGTAGGGCGCCACGAACTCGCGGTAGTCGGTGACCGAGAGCGCCCCGACCCAGGAGTCGAAGAGCTGGATCACGTCCGCCCCCGCGGCGGCGCAGGCGCGCACGTACAGCGCGAAGGCGTCGGCGAGCTTCTCCATCAGCGCGTGCCAGACCTCGGGCTGGCCGTACATGCACGCCTTCGTGAGCTTGAACTCGCGCGTGGGCCGGCCTTCGACGAGGTAGCCGGCGACGGTGAACGGCCCGCCGGCGAAGCCGACGAGCGCCTGGTCGTCACGCAGCTCCGCGCGGACGAGGCGCACCGACTCGAGCACCCACGGCACCGACTCCTCCGGCTCCGGCACCACGAGCCGCTCCACGTCGGCCGCCGTCTCGATCGGCTTCGCGATCACCGGGCCGACGTTCTCGACCAGCTCGACCTCGACGCCCATCCCGAGGACGGGGAGCATGATGTCGGCGAACATCACCGCCGCGTCGACGTCGTGGCGGTGGACCGGCTGCAGCGTCACCTCCGCGCAGAGCTGCGGCTGGCGCGCGATCTCGAAGAGCCCGTACTTCCTGCGCACCTCGCGGTACTCGGGCAGCGAGCGGCCGGCCTGGCGCATGAACCACACAGGCGTACGCTCGACGGGCTCGCGCCGCGCGGCGCGTACGACTAGCGGCTCCACGCCGCTGAGCCTAGCCGTCACCCGTCCCGTCGGCCGCGGGGAGCTCCCACGTGCCGCCGAGGCGGATCGGGCCCGACCCTGCGACGTCACTGCCGAAGACCGTCAGCTCGAGCGCGCGGTCGACACGAGCGAGCTCGGCGTCCCGGTCGGTCGTCGTCACGCCGACGTCGACGAAGAACCTCCCCTCGCGCATCGGCAGCCCGGGGAAATTGAGCCGGAGCCGCTCCAGGCGAGCGGGACGGAGAAAGACGCCCTCGAGGGTCTGCGAGCCGACCGGGCGGCCGTCGGCGTCGCGAATGCCGACGGTGAGGCTCGCGCCCTCGACGCCGTCCTCGCAGTAGAGCCACACCTCGAGCGCCATCGGCTCGCCCTCGGTGAACCGCTCGCGAGCGGTTCCATCCCCGGCGACGGCTCGAACCTCGTGCACCCGGCACAGCCCGGTCGAGCCCCCGTTC